>DASVQU010000143.1:0-11615 GCA_036388995.1 Pyrinomonadaceae bacterium
TGAAGTCGAAGATTTAGTCGACATCAAGTTGCAGCCGGGCGAGGGAATTGTTGGTTATGTGGTGCAATCGGGGAATCCGGTTTTGGCTAATAACGTTAGTGAAAACGATCATTATTATGTCGCACGAAAACACACGCAATCTGAGTTGTGCGTACCGATCATTTCTAACGACGAAGTAATCGGTGTCATTAATCTTGAAAACGATGAGCCAAACGCTTTTGAAGAAGATGATTTGCAAGTGCTATCGCTGCTCGCTTCGCAAGTTGCGACAATTGTCGAAAAGGTTCAGCTTCACGAGCATTTGATTGAAAAAAAGCGTCTGCAAGGTCAATTGGAAGTTGCGCGCGAAGTTCAGCTAGAGCTTTTTCCAGACCACGACCCGCATCTAATCGGTTTTGACATCAGCGCTTACAATTTTCCAACCGAACAGGTTTCCGGCGATTATTACGATTGGGTGCGGATTTTCGAAGACCAAATCGGAGTCGTCATTGCTGATGCTTCGGGCAAAGGAATTCCCGCCGCGCTCTTGATGGCTTTTTTGCGGGCGACTTTGCGCGCTGCGGCTCACGTCGGGTACGCGCCGCACATTTCGCTGACAAAAGCGAATTATTTATTGTGGGAATCAATCGAAAACAATCAATTCGTAACGGCGATTTACGGCATTTTAGACGCTACGAATAAAACTTTTGTTTTCGCCAATGCCGGACATAATCCGCTTTTGCTTTTAAAAGAAAACGGGGAAGAGCAGTTTATTGAACGCGGCGGTTTGCCGCTCGGAATGTTCCGCGAAACGCGCTATTACGAGCATTTTTTACAGCTCGAAGTCGGTCAAATTTTAGTCCTTTACACCGACGGAATCACGGAAGCGATGAACGAAAGCGGTGAGGAATTCAGCAAAGAGCGATTGGTCGAATGCGTCAGAAGGGGAAAAGAGCTTGAAGCCAAAGAATTGGTTAATTTAATTCATCAGGAAGTGACTACGTTTTCCGGCGAAAATACTTTAGACGATGACGGCACTTTGTTCATTATTAAAACCTATTAATGAAAAAGGCTGGCAAATTGCCAGCCTTTTTCAACCTCTTTAAATTGCTTGAAATCTTAATGCCCGGTAAATGAGCAGTGGTGGTTATCGCCGTTCGGAACCAGCGGAGCGCGATAATCACCGTAATTTATCGTTTCGTTTCGATGCGAAAAAGCGTAAGCGTCAAAACCGTATGCATCGAGGCAATCCGCCAGCTCGCCGGAGTCTTGCAGAAAAATCGCTTCGTTAAAACCGCATTCGGCGCGTATTTCCAGAAGCCGCTCGACTACTTCAATCGGGGCGAAGCATTGAATTGGGTCTTTAAAAGTCGCCATTAAATTCCTTTCTTTCCAAAACGCCGTTTTATTTTCGGCGCATTTTTGATGTCTTTCTATAAGTTTAAGTTGTCAAAACCAGATATTGTCTTTATGACAAAACAACTTCTGTAAATTTGCCGACTTATTTGCTGACAAATATCTTTAATTAAAGTAGAATATTCTTAATCTTCGTACGTAAGTCTCAGGAGAAAATAATGAATTTAAAAAGTAAGGCAGTATCTCGGATTGTTTTGGTTTCTGCTTTGAGTTTAGCGACGGTTTCTTCGATTTTTGCTCAGGAAAATCGGGAGCGTCGAAACGTTTCATCGCAAACGGAGCAGGTCTATGTTATCTCAGCTAAAGCCGGCGGCGTCAGTTACGCCACCGGAGCGGTTCGCGTTGACCGGATGGCGACAAAAAAGCGGCACATTTTAGCTAAAGGTGACGAAATCAGCGACGGCGACATTATCGCCATCGGCGAAACGGGAAACGCCGAGATTTTGCTTAATCCCGGTTCGTTTTTGCGCCTCGCCGAAAACACCGACATTCAATTTGCCGACACAAATTTGGAATCGCTGCTCCTCAAAATGAAAAACGGCAGCGCAGTGATTGAAGCCTCAGCGGTTGGCGGAGAAGGCGGCGCGGACATCCGAATCGTTACTCCGCAATCTACGATTTCGCTCGAAAAATCCGGTATTTATCGCTTAAACGTTACGGCAAGCGCAACGGAAGTCTTTGTTTGGAAAGGCGCCGCGACAGTCGGAAACGAAATTGTCAAAGCCGGACGCAAAGCGGTTTTGCAAAAAGGCGCGACAGCCGTTATCGCCAAATTTGATAAAGACGAAAGCCGCGACACGCTGGATTTGTGGAGCAAAGATCGTTCGAAAGAATTGGCGAAACTAAATAACAAAATCAGAAGCCGTGATTTAACCAGAGCTTTTACCGGCTATTCGAACAGCTTTTACGGTTTTAATCGTTTAGGCGGATTTTGGGCTTACAATCGTTTTACCGGAAATTACTGCTATGTTCCTTACGGTTTCGGATATGGCAGTTCGCCCTATGGTTATTCTTATGATCGGGGAATTTATTGGAATAGCAATAATTCGGGCAGTTACAATCCGGTCGTGGTTACGCCCAGAAAAGTAGAGGTTTATAATCCTCCGCCTCCGGGAAAACAGGATTATCCTGTTTTCAATCCGCAGCCTCTGCCAGTTTACAACCCGCCGGCTGGAGGAGGAAATGCTCCGCCTCCGGGAAAAAGGGACAACTGATTATTTTATTGAAAAAGCGCGAATAAATATTCGCGCTTTTTTATTTAAACAAAAACGGGAGAATAAAAACCGACGGCACTTCCGCGGGCGCGTTGGTTTTCGGCAAAAACGGTTCGACAATAAGCAGGATTGATTGAACTCCGTTGAAAATCGTGTGAATGACCACGCACGGAAGCAGATTTCCTGTCCAGGCTCTGACGGTCGTCAAAACCAAACTTAATAAAAGAATCGCTAAAATCACGCCATAGCTCGGATAATACTGCGGAACGTGAATCAGCGCGAACAAAAACGTGACCAGCGCGACCGAGCCTATATTTCCGAAAGTGCGCCGGAAAGCCGAATACATAACGCCTCGATAAACCGTTTCTTCGACCAGCGGTGCGGTAAAAGTCGCTAAAAAAGCGGTCGCGTAAACCGCAGCGCGCGAGCTTCGCAGAATTCTCATTAAATCGTTTTCCGTTTCACCGAAGAGAGAAACGAGCAAACTCGCCAGCACAAAAAAGCCGATTGCCGTGCCTAGACTCGCCCAAAAGCCGAATTTTTCGCCCCAATTCCAGCCGAGCGTTTGCCAGAATGGGAATTTACCGGCGCGCGTCACCACAAGCCAAACAACGCCAATCGTTAAAAAATGAGCCGGAATCGTCGTCAAAATGCTTATCAGCAAAATATTCGGATCGGTTTGTTTTTGAATTACCTCGCCGATTTGCGCCAAATTTATTTGATTTGCGAGAGCGTAAACCAAAACCGCGGCATTTACGAGAATAACGAGCGCAAAAATGCTGAATAACCAAACGCCGAGAGCGACAAAGCTATTCCAGGGCGGCGAATCGGGATGAATCCAAACCGGCGAATCCGTGCGGGCTTCAGGCGTTTCGGGGGAAAGATAATTTTCGTTTTCGATTGATTGATTGTTATTTATTTCCACTTGAAAAATTTACAAGTTAAAAGTCGAAGGTTCAAGATAAATCCGAAAAACTTTCGGTCAACGGTTTGATTTAAATAAAAACTGATATACACTGTAAGCCCGTGAGCCACGCGGGAGAAAATCCAGAAAAACAAGTGTTCGCCATTATTCCGGCGCGTCTTTCTTCAACGCGACTGCCCGGAAAACTCTTGCTTCCGCTCGCCGGAAAACCGCTCGTTTTGCATACGCTCGAACAGGCAAAAAAATCCGAAAACGTCTCGCGCGTAATAGTCGCAACCGACGACGAGCAGATTTTAAATGCGGTTTTAGAAAATGGCGGGGAAGCGGTTTTAACCGACAAAAATCATCAAAGCGGCAGCGACCGAATCGCCGAAGTCGCTCAAAAGCTGCCGGAAAACTCAATCATCGTCAATGTACAGGGAGACGAGCCGCTGATTTCGCCGCGCACAATCGAAAAAGCCGTCGCGGCGATTTTAAAAGAAGAGCGCGTTGACATTGCAACAACTTGTGAACCGATTTCGGATTTCCGAGACGTTTTAAGTCAGAATGTTGTTAAAGTCGTAATGGACGAAAACGATTTTGCGCTTTATTTTTCGCGCTCGCCCGTTCCTTTTCCGCGCGATGCCGCTAAAAAGCATCATTCGCTGGAAAACGCTTTGCGAAACGAGCCGAAATTGATTTCTTTGTTTCGCAAACACACGGGGCTTTATGTTTACCGGCGCGAATATTTATTAAAATTCACGGAATTACCGCAATCGGTTTTGGAAAAAGCCGAATCGCTCGAACAGCTTCGCGCGCTGGAAAACGGAGCAAAAATTAAAGTCGTTGAAACCGACGAAACTTCAATCGGTGTAGACACGGCGGAGGATTTCGAGCGTGCGCGGCGTATTTTGGAGAACAAATGAACGATTGGTACGGATTAGGATTTTTGGTTCTGCTTGTTTTGGGCGCATATCTTTTTTTGCGTCAATTGAGCAAACCGAAAAAATTGACGCCGGAAGAGTTTGAGCGGCGAGCGGCTGAGGGTGGCGGTTTTTCAAAAGTCCTGGTCTTAGAGCTTCAAAAAATTCTTAATCCGACCGAGAAGAAATCAGTCGAGGTCATGCAGGATTTAAAAGGCGGAAAATACAACAAAAAACAAGCCAAAGGCGACGACGAAAACACCGACGATGCCGAGAAAGACAGTTAAAATGACAAACAACGAACAAAGAGCAGCGAACAACGGACAATTTCGGACAAAATATATTTTCGTCACCGGCGGCGTGGTTTCGAGTCTGGGCAAAGGTTTGGCGGCGTCGTCAATCGGCTGTCTGCTCGAAGCGCGCGGGATGAACGTCACATTTATTAAATTAGACCCGTATATTAACGTTGATCCCGGCACGATGTCGCCGTTTCAGCACGGCGAAGTTTTCGTAACGGACGACGGCGCGGAAACCGATTTGGATTTGGGGCATTACGAGCGATTCTCAAACGCCAAACTAACCAAAGCGAACAATTGGACGAGCGGGCGCATTTATCTATCTGTAATTGAAAAAGAACGTCGCGGCGATTATTTGGGGAAAACGATTCAGGTCATTCCGCATATCACCGACGAAATCAAAGCCGCCGTGCGAGCCGTTGCGAATAAAGATAAACCCGATGTTGTTATTGTTGAAATCGGCGGAACGGTCGGCGACATCGAATCTTTGCCGTTTTTGGAAGCGATCCGCCAGATGTGGAACGAAGAAGGCGATGAAAACGCGATTTTCGTTCACGTCACGCTCGTGCCTTATATTGCCGCCGCCGGTGAATTAAAAACCAAGCCGACGCAGCATTCGGTTCGTGAACTGCGAGAAATCGGTATTCAGCCGGACATTTTACTGTGTCGCTCGGATCGCCCTATTCCGCGCGACCAGCGCGGAAAAATCGCGCTCTTTTGCAACGTCAAAGACGAAGCAGTAATTTCCGCGCTCGACGTGCCGACGATTTACGAAGTGCCGCTTCGATTTCACGAACAGGGTTTGGACGATTTAATCGTCAAATCGCTCCGTTTGCAGGAAAAATATCCGTCTGCCGATTTACGGCGCTGGCATGAACTGGTTTCGATTATCAAAGAACCGCAAAATGGGACGGTTTCGATTGCGATTGTCGGCAAATACGTCGAATTGGAAGATTCCTACAAATCATTGCGCGAAGCTCTGACGCACGCGGGCGTGGCAAATAATTTAAGAGTAAATATTACGTGGCTCGAAGCCGAAGAATTCGTCAACGACGATTACGAAACCCGCTTGCAAGATTTCGACGCCGTTTTAGTTCCCGGCGGTTTTGGCAAACGCGGAATTGCCGGGATGATTCGCGCAATAAATTACGCACGAAAATCGCAAACGCCGTATTTTGGAATTTGTCTCGGAATGCAAACCGCCTGCATTGAGTTTGCGAGAAACGTCAGCGATTTAAAAGACGCCGATTCGACCGAATTTGACGCGGAAACGCCGCATCCGGTGATTTTCAAGCTGCGCGATTTGGTTAACGTTGAAGAATTGGGCGGCACGATGCGTCTGGGCGAATGGGCTTGTCGTTTAGGGGAAAATTCGCTCGCGCGTGAAATCTACGGCGGCGCGGAAGAAATCGGTGAGCGGCATCGGCATCGTTTTGAATTCAATCCGATGTTTCGCCGTCAACTCGAAGATCACGGTTTGCGTTTTTCCGGTGTTTCGCCTGACGGCAAATTTGTCGAGATGATTGAATTACCGCGCGAAACTCACCCATTTTTCGTTGGCTGTCAATTTCACCCAGAATACAAATCGAAACCACTCGCGGCGCATCCATTGTTTGTATCATTTGTTCGGGCAGCGCATCAAAATCGGTTGAAAACCGAAGGCAGCGTGCATATTTCTTCCGGTACGAATCGAGTGGAAATGATTGAAGAATTGCGCGAAAGAGCAGCCGCCGTTGCTGAAGAATAGCGAATGGAAATCAGAAAAGTAGGTTTTAAAGATTTAAAAGCGCTTCAAATTATCGGCGAGCGTTCGTACACACCGCATTACTCGCATTTGTGGAAACCGGGAGGAATCGAATGGTATATGCAGCGTTGCTTTTCGGATGCAGGTTTGGAAAAAGAACTCGCAGATGAAAATGTCGAATATTACATCATATCGGTTGGTAGCGAGGACATCGGAATTTTAAAATTAGTTTTGCAAAAGCCGATTTTGAATTCGGAAATCGAGAACGCTCTATATCTCGAAAAAATTTATTTCGTTCAAGAATGGACAGGCAAAGGCGTCGGACGCCGTTTGATTGAATTTGCTTTTGAACGCGCCCGTGAATTGAATCGAGATTGCGTTTGGCTGATGGCAATGGATACTTCGGACAAACCGATTGCAGCTTATGAGCGCGCCGGGTTTCAGGTTCATTCGCGTACGAGGCTCGATTTTGAGATTATGAAAGAAGAATTTCGCGGAATGGTCGTTATGACAAATTGTTTTAATAAAAATGGAAATTAAATCTTTTCAAGTTGGAAACGCGACTTTCGGCGACGGACGTTTGACGATTATCGCCGGACCTTGCGTTGTAGAAAACGAAGAACACGCCGTTTTTATGGCGCGCGAGCTAAAGGCAATAACCGCGCGCGTAGGACTCGATTTTGTTTATAAATCTTCATTCGACAAAGCCAATCGCAGCTCAATCGAAAGTTTTCGCGGGCAGGGAATGGAATACGGTTTGGGAATTTTGCAAACGGTTAAAAAAGAAATCGGAGTTCCGATTGTCACCGATGTTCACGAAAGCTGGCAGGTTGAGCGAGCGGCAGAAGTTGCAGACATTTTGCAGATTCCGGCTTTTTTGTCCAGACAAACCGATCTGCTCATCGCGGCGGCGAAAACAGGGCGCCCGGTCAACGTCAAAAAAGGTCAATTTTTAGCGCCGCACGATGCGAAAAATATTGTTGCAAAAATGCGCGCCGCCGGCTGCGAAAAATTATTGCTGACGGAGCGCGGAGCGTCTTTCGGCTACAACAATCTCGTGGTTGATTTTCGCGCGTTTCCGATTATGCGCTCGTTAGGCGCGCCCGTTGTTTTTGATGTGACGCATTCTTTGCAGCTTCCGGGCGGTTTGGGAAACGCAACCGGAGGACAGCCCGAATACATCGAACCGTTGGCGAGAGCCGGAGTCGCTTGCGGCGTTGACGCGGTTTTTCTGGAAGTTCACCAAGACCCGAAAAACGCGCCCTCGGACGGAGCAAATATGCTGCCGCTTGAGCGACTCGAAAAGATTTTAATCAAACTCAAAGAAATTCATTCGCTCTGTTCGGCTTGAAAACGCGCCGGCGAGCAATACCGAAAAATGAAGTTTTATTTATTTGCACTTTTTTTAGCTCTTTTATTTTTCACAAGCAAAACGGCAGCGCAGGATGAAGCGCGCGCGACCGTCTTGTGGCAGGTCAGCAAAAACGATGTCACGGCAGCTTTGCCCAGCGGGGGATCCGAGCGAAATTTAACGGCGAAAGCCGTAATTTCATTGAAAAACGTCGGGCGCGCCGCCGGAAATACTGTAACTTTTAGAATCAATCCGAAAGCCGAAGTAACTGCCGTTAAAGTCGGAACGGGCAACGCGGATTTTAGAAAAATCGCTGATGATAAGCTCGGCTCACTCCAAAGATTTTCGGTTACGCTGCCTTCCTCAGTTCAACCCAATGAATCCGCATCTGTTTCGGTCGAATATCGTTTGAAAATTGACGAAAACTCCGGTTTGAATGCGATTTCGCCGGTTGGTTCGCAATTTTTGCCTTTGTCCGTTTGGATTCCGACGCCTAATAATCCCTATGGTCCGCGCGGCGGCGATTTTGCGCCTTATAGCTTAAATGTCACCGCGCCTTCGGGCGAAATTGTTGTTTCCGGCGGTAAAGCGAGCGGCGCAAATTTCAATCAAAATTTATCCGGTCAGCCTTTTTTTGTCACCGGCAGCTGGGACACGATTGAAAGCGCAAACGGCGTTTCGACTTATTTGCCCAAAGGCGCGGGCGCGGAAGAGAGAAAACGAGCCGAAGACGTTGCGGCTTTTATCGGAAGTGCGAGAGATTTTGCGACGGGTTTGTTTGGAACTGCCGCAGATGCTCCGATCAAAGTCGTTTCCGTTTATCGAGGCGCGGGTTTTGCCGATGGCGGAACTATTTTAGTCGATCCGGCAATTTTTCGGCGACAAAAATTGGATTCGCAAACCGCAATGCTGCTCGCCGAATCGGTGGCTAAAATTTGGATGGGAAATATGATTCCGCTGCGCGCCGAAGGTCAAGGCGTTTTGCGCGAAGGATTTTCGCAATTTGTGGCGACCAAATTTATTGAAAAACAGTTTGGCAAAGAAGCGGCTGACATCGAAAAATTGAGACAAAGAACCGTTTATGCTGCAATTGCCCAGCGCGATGCTCCGCTCGCTTTGACAAGTCCGCTCGATGACACTTATTTTGCGTCGGTTTCAAATAAAGGTGCGATGATTTGGCGTCTTGTCAATGACAGTTTAGGTGAGGAGAAGTTTTGGAGCGCGGTTAAAAGATATTTTCAGACAAAACCCGAATCTTTAACTTTAAATGATTTCAAACAGCAATTTGTGGACGCACAAAACCCGCTCGTCGCTCAGTTGTTTGATTATGGAATGAATCAACCGACCGATTTGGATTTGTTGATCGGATTGCCACAGCTTAAAGGGAATCAGACAACCGTTGCTTTGAGAAATACAGGCTCGTTCGATGCGGTTGTCAATGTTTTGGCAATAACCGAAACAGGCGAAAGGAAAACCGCAAAAGTTTCAATCGGCGCAAAGGGATTCGGCGAAGCGTCGTTTAATACGACGGGCAAAATAGTTCGAGTTGAAGTTGACCCGGAAAAATTGTATCCGCAGCTTGATTATTCTAACGATGTGGCGCCGCGTGAGATAACCGGAAATGATTTACTCGCCGCCGTAATTCAATCGTTCAACCGTCAGGAATTTGCCAAAGCCGAATCGAGCACGCGCAGTGTTTTGCGATTTTATCCTAATTTTGACGAAGCCCGAACCTGGCTCGGTCGTTCTCTTTTGGAACAAAATAAATTAGATGAAGCCGAAAAAGAATTAAACGCGGCTTTAAATGCGAAATTGCCGGCGGCAAAAACTCTGGCGTGGGCTAACATCGGTTTGGGAGAAGTTTCTGTAAGGCGCAATCAGAACGCGCAAGCAGTTAAATATTTTGAGGAAGCTGTCAAAGCCGATGTCGAATATGCCTCAAACCTCACAGCGCGAAACGGGCGTTTGAAAGTAGAGGCTGCGGCAAATTTAAATAAACCGCAGGACGAAGCCGCCAAAACATTTTTTTCGGCTTTTGACGGAGCAGTAGTTTCAAAACAAAAAGCTCAGCTCGAAGGATTGATTGTTCCGGGCGAGCTAACTAAATTTGCAAGGGGAGTCATTGCGAGCCAGCCCGAAACGTGGCAAACCAGAGTTTTAAGAACCGAATCAGTTAATGCCAATCGCATGGCTGTCGAAGTTAATTTGAATGCCAAAGTTCTTAACAAAGAGCCGCAAAGCGGAACCGCTTTGTTAATCTTAGCGCGCACTGCGAACGGCTGGAGATTAGCTGCCGTTGATTTATTTGAGGTGAGATGAGCAGCGACGACGTAAAACAAAGAGCCGCGCGAATAAAATTGTTGCTGATGGATTGCGACGGTGTGCTGACCGACGGGCGAATTACGCTTTTGATTGGCGGCGATGAGCAAAAAACTTTTCACGTCCGCGACGGTCACGGGCTAGTTTTGCTGCATCGCGCCGGTTTGCGTTCGGGAATAATTTCCGGCAGAAGCTCAAGCTTAGTTGACCGGCGCGCCAAAGAACTCGGCATCGAATTTGTTAGACAGGGAACCTGGAACAAAATTGAAGATTTTGAAGAAATTTTAGAACAAGCCGGAACCGCGCTCGAAGAAACGGCGTTTGTCGGCGATGATGTAACCGACATTCCATTAATGCTGCGAGTCGGTTTAGCGGTTGCAGTCGCCGACGCTGTCCCGGAAACAAAACAAGCCGCGCATTTAATTACAAAAGAAAACGGAGGCAATGGCGCAGTGCGCGAAGTGACAGATTTAATTTTGCAGGCACAAGGGCGGTGGCAGGAATTGATGAGCCGATATTTTGATATAGAACGGAAATTTTAGCTTTTTACGGTAACAATATAAGATTAAACGCAAGGCTTGTTATCTATAATATTCAAACAAATTGCTCTTTCTAAAACTGTATTGATAATTAATATGCTTATAAAATACGGCTTGTTCGATAAAACTCAAACAGATTTGAAAAAATTGCGTTTGGCTGTTGACAGAAATAGATTGGTTTTGTACTCTGACAATTCGCTTATTGCTAGAGACTAAGGTTTCAGCAATTTTCTTTGTCAAAAAGGAAAATATAACAGCTTTTGTGGGAAATATGCGGGCGTAACTCAATGGTAGAGTGTCAGCTTCCCAAGCTGAAAGTTGCGAGTTCGAGCCTCGTCGCCCGCTTTTAGAAAGCGAATGACGAAGTTGAAAATTTTTTTAAAGATGAGCAACTCAAAAAAGAGATTGCGATTCTAATTCGTTTCGTTTGTGAAACGAACTCTTGATGCGATAATAAAAGGCATTAAGAAAAAGTTTTGAAAAAGTGTTTCAGGTGTGCAACTCGAAATCGAGTTTGTGCTTCTAACTTATTTCGCACACATTGCAAGCCGATCCAGTTCAATATTGATGAATTGAAAAAGTTTGAACGGGGCTTGACAAAGAGAAGCGAAAAAGGTAGTTTCATAATTTCGCGCTGAAGCAAAGCCGAGTTGAAAACGATAGCAATTGAAAGCGTCGGTCTCGTGCAAGCGGTAAGCAAGAGAGTTTTGAAAAGTTAATCGCTGAAAGGCAATAATAAATAGGTTGAGCAAGGCGCTTGACAGCCGGGAGCGAATTTGGTAAATTAGAAAATTGCCGCTTAAGGCAGGCAACAAAAAGATGTTTGAAAACTAGGCAAGCGTGATTATGTCGAAAGACGTACACTTTTAACGTCAATATCGTAGTCTGAACAATTACGAAAAAAAATAAAAGCTAGAGATTATAACGAGA
>DASVQU010000144.1:0-23928 GCA_036388995.1 Pyrinomonadaceae bacterium
AGAACAACGAAAACGTCGCTCAACCGCTTAAGTGCGTCGAAGAATTGCGCGCCTAACTGCATAAAGACAAATACGATAAGCCGAAAATTCTTGAGCTTTATCACAAGCTCGCCGAGTTTATCGGAATCGAAGAAATCCGGCGAAAACTTGTTAACCCCGGAGAATGGAAGTTGTCGTTTCGTACGCTGCGGGGCGGGGCGTTTTTTTTTGAATCTGGATGTGAAAGTTCAGCGAAACCGACCTCGGTTGGCTACAGGTCACGGCACTGCCTGGGCTGGTTTCGCAAATTGACCTTAACTATATAAGTTGTTTTCAAGCGGAGACAATTGAGAAATCAAGAAAAAAGGCGAACTAAAAACGATAATTCTTTTCCTGACAGCTCTGAGTGAAAAATATCGCCAACGTTTGAAAGTTGTTCAAAACCGAATAAAAAAAAGATAACTGCCGCAATTGGAGAATGAAATGAAAAAGCCAGTTTCCGCGAAACCTATTCCTAATAAGAAAGCTTGTTTCAACCGAATAAAAAATCGGCTGCTTCTCGCAGTATTGGCGTTTTGGGTCTTTTCTCCATTTATACCTGCGTTAATAAAAGCAAATCCTGAAAACGGAGATGCGCAACAATCTAACGGAACGAAACCGTCTCCGTCTGTGCCTGATTATCATGAAGTGCCGGTGGTTAAAGAGGTTTATAATTATCAATACGAAGATGGAGAGCAAGATAGAGGCAGCTTCGAGACAGTGCTTGAAGAAATCAGGAAATGGGGCGATTCGAAGAATGCAAGATATGAAGCGGGGCTTAATGATATTGTTATTGTTAAAGTTGACAAACTTGAGGCTTTGTTAAGAAGAGCAAAGTGTTTACCGCCATACGATCAAAAACCATGTAATGGACAGGAAATTGCTCTTTATATTGACGGAAGAAGGCTAAAGGGGTTAAAGCCAGAATCGGGTTCGCCGATTCTCGAAAACTCCGATTCTACTCCGTCGCCAACTTCGACTCCGACAGCGACTCCGACTGCAAGCCCGACGCCGAGTCCATCACCTGCCGTTAGTCCTGCGGCGGCGGGGACAACAAACGCATCCCCTCCAAGTCCTTCCGTAAGTCCTGCGATAAGTCCGACTCCATGGCGGTTTAGTGATGGCACGCTCCGTTATCATCTGAAGCGTAACGTTGAATCAACAGATAACGCCGACCCACAAGATTCCAAAGAACACTGGGCGGATTTGCTTGGTTTAAGCTCTAATCCGGCTGGTTGGAGTTTTAGGCGCCGGGTAGATGTCAGCGTCGGGCTGGAAGATGATTACCCCGTAAAGACGGAAGTTAGAAGAAGAGGAGGAAAGGGGGATAAAGAATTTTATCTGCTTCGAGTTCTCTGGATGCGGATAATACCCTGGGGGCTTTTTGCGCTCTTCGTAATCTACGGTCTTTACCGTCTCGCAAAAGAAACTACTCTCTTGCGAGACCGCGCTCCGCTTGTCTGGAATAGGCTTCGCAGAAACCAAATAAATCAGCCATACAGTTTGAGCGCGGTACAGGCTGCCTGGTGGTTTGTGATTATCTTTTTGACTTTTATTGCCATTTGGTTGATAACCGGCGAACGTGATTTCTCGGCAACGGCATTAATATTACTTACCATTGGGTTTGGAACTGCACTCGGCGGAACCGTGATTGACGCCAATAAACGAAGCACCGGCGTTGGCGTCGCTAACGGCGGCGATGAACTGAACAAGCTATTACTCGAAAAGCGAGAGTGTGAAGCCGAGCTGAATCGTCTTTCAAACGAAAAAGAGAAACTTGAGATTGGTTCTGCCAATCTAAAAGCTGAGATTCAGAGTTTGGAAAACGCCATTAAAAAGAACAAATCAGAGGATGCAAAGAAGAAATTTGAAACGGATAAACAAGTCGCAGAAAATAAGCTTAAACAGATAAAGGACAATATATTGTTAAATGAACAAACTTTGAACACCAAAGAAGCCCTGTATAACAAAAAAATCGAGGATATTAAGATAAAGTTTCCCCGCGCGTTGGGTTTGCTTCACGAGACTTTTTATATTGACATTCTTTCAGACGCAAGCGGGATTAGCTTCCACCGCTACCAGATGCTGATTTGGTCACTTATCCTGGGGATTTTCTTTATCATCTCCGCTTTAGGCAGATTAGCGATGCCGGATTTTGATGTGACGCTGTTAACACTGATGGGCATCAGTGCCGGAACTTATCTGGCTTTCAAAGTTCCCGAAAACAGCGGCGTTCCGACAATTGAAACAAAACCGGATGATAATGCCGGCGGCGGAGCCGACGGCGGCGGAAACGCAGGCGGAAACGGTGTTGATAATGCTAACGTCGAACTACCCTTAGCCACAATTGATCCCGCACAGGGATGGGTCGGTACGAAGGTGAAAATTTCTGTCAAGGGCTTTTCGAAAATTGATAAGGAAACGAAGATAACATTTGACGTGACGCCTATCAAAGAGTTTGAGTTCACGGAGTCAACCATTACACTTCTCACTCCGGCGCATCCGGAAGGAAAAGTAAAAGTTGTTGTTGAAGGCAGCGAAGGGAAAAAGGCTGAAACGGAGTTTACATATGGTGAAAAACCTGATGGGGCTGGTGAGGAAGGTGATAATGCAGGCAGCAATGAAGATGAACCAGCGAATGAATAACAATGAGACAAAAGCAGCTTTGCTTTAACGATTCGCAAGAATATCGAGTTTTATAGTAGAGCAACTTCTCATAAGTATTTGCGAATAGATTTCGTTCTTCAATTTAGATTAATTTAATTCGTAAGAAAGGAAACAACTAGGATGAGTGAACCGACAATCAACTTTGGTCCCAATGCTAAGCAAGGCGTCGTTAGCCAGCATACAATTAGTATCTTGAAAGAAATACTAAATCACGCCGGATTAAGCTCTTGTTTGATTACAAGCACGAGCCGGACTCCGGCGGAACAGGCTCGCGCGATGTACAACAATATTGTCGCCACCGGAGCTGATAAACAAAGGGAGTTGTATGCGGCGGCGGGCGATATGGTCATTGATGAGTATGAGAAAGCTAAAAAAGCTAAAAAAAGCGAAGCTCAAATCAAGGCAGCGATGGAAGCGAAGATTATTGCCATCGGACCGACAAAAGTCAGTCATCATTGTGCCGATCCGACTAAAATGAATGTCGTAGACATTGCGCCGTCATCAATTAGCAATAAACATGCTTTTGAAAACGCGGTTCAGACAGCTCTTAATCGCAAAGATATTATTCGATTCTTTGCGCCGCGCAACGGTGATCCCGCCTATCATCTCGAAATCCCGCAAATTTAATTTTCCAATCAAATAGGAGGATAAAAATGAGTCAGAGATTATTTGAAGACGATGTGTTTTTTTTGCAGCGGTTGATGAAATCAGCCGGATTTTACACCGATACGATTGACGGCATTTGGGGACCGAACACCGATGCCGCCGTCGCCGCGTTTGAAGCGCGTTCGACGCAGCTCGCCGCCAATCTCGGCACTTTCGACCAGCGTTCGGAGCGGCGAATTCAAACTCTGCATCTGAAAGCGCAGGAGGCGGGGCGGACATTTTTAACCGCAGTCCGCGCGCAGGGAATTGACGCGCGCATCATTTCCGGCACACGCACCTATGCCGAACAAAATGTGCTTTACCGAAAAGGTCGCTTTGGCAATCCGCCACCGCGCGTTACGAACGCTCGCGGCGGACAAAGCAATCACAATTTTGGTATCGCCTGGGACATCGGTATTTTTCAAAACGGTAATTATCTGCCCGAATCTCCGCTCTATGATCAAGCGGCTCAAATCGGTTTAGCGGCTGGAATTGTCGGGCTGGAGTGGGGCGGGAACTGGATTAACTTTAAAGATCGCCCCCATTATCAAATGGCGACTCAGTTTAATATTACACAGATCCGGCAGCGTTTTGAGGATGGACAATCATATCTCTAATTTAAAAAAGAAAATCAACGGCGGCTGTTAGACCGCCGTTGATTTATTTCAAAAGATTTTGGATTTGATTGAACCGATCAAGCGGGATGCGGCGATAGCCGACAATTCTGTTTTTCCAGTAGCCGTCGAATTTTGAATACGTCACGCCTTTGCTCGTAGAAGCGTGAAAAAATGTGTTTTCGTCAATCACGATACCGACGTGACCGAGTCGGTTGAAGAAAACGAGCGTGCCGAATTGGGTTTTTTCCTCTTCGGCGGCGACAGGGAAATCGCTCCAATAATAACGCGCGCTGTTGCGGTCAAAGCTGATTCCGGCTTCGTTAAAAACTCTCCAGACGAGCGCCGAGCAATCAATCGAGTTCGGTCCTTCCGAACCGTAATGGTATGGCGTGCCGATCCAGTTGTTCATCGCTTGCAGCATTTTGCCGCGAAAAGCCGCCGCTGAAGATGACGATGCTGCGTTTAAAGCCGCCGCGCTCGCCGCATTTGCCGGGCGCGAGGAAACGGTCGAGCGGACGTAGATGTCGTTAGTCAAAGCTTTTGGCGTTTGTGCATTGCGCGGCTGCGACATAACGCCGGATCTTACCAGAGGTTGCTGCGAAGCAGCGGGCGATTGATTGTTTGCCGAAGGAACGACTAAAACGGTGTTTTGCGTTGTGTCAGGAGCGCGGCGCGGACGCGATTGCTGGGCGGAAGCGGTTGTGGCGAGGGAAAACACGGAACAAATGGCTATGCAAAGCCCAAACGGGACAAATCTCTTCATCGGCAATTAACTCCTGTTGCTTAAATTTTGATTAACTGCTGCGCTGCTTCGGCAAAAGGCTCAGAAACGTGACACCCAAAGAGTCTCAAAGAGACTAAACGGCTTGAATGCCGTAAAACTTCCGCAAATTTATAAAATAAATTGCCCTAACGGATGTGGCGAAAGTTAATTTTTTTTAGAATTGCCAGCGCAGTGTGGCTCAGATGCTGTCGAGTATCGTATCCGAAAAAATGAATATTTGACAAGGGCAAAATTGAGAAAAATGGATAAAACAAAGACCGATAGGTTCCATAATCTTATTTAAGTCTTTATCGGTTAGTAGTTAAAAAATATTCGTTTTTTTCAAGTTTTTGCAATTCTTCGGTGGTTTCTTCGATTTGTTTGGTTTCGGGCGTTGCAATTGGGACTTCGCCTGCGGGAGGAACAAACCATAATTCAATTTCCGGTGACGCGCGATAGCCGCCGAAAACAATTTCAAAATGCTCGGCGCTAAGCCCGCTGTTTTTAATCAGTCTTGTTCTGCCTTCTTCAATATGTGCGCGGATTTTATTTATGTCATACTCAATTTCATCAGCATAGAAAATAATCACGCCCCGTGATTTCTTTTCCTTTTTGACGAGATTGGCGATACGTTCATCAAGCCAGCCGAATTTAAGAGCTTCCAATTCTTCTTCGGTGAGTTCTGACGTTTCTTCCGGCAATTCTTCCGACGCGGTTTCTTCCTCTACAACTTCCGGCTCGATTTCCTCCAAATCAGCAATTTCTTCGGACTCGGCAGTTTCTTCGGAATCCGTATTTTCTTCCGCAGGCTCTTCAATAAAATCTTCGGCGACGGCTAAGGCAAATTCCGAAACGTCTCCAAAAGAACCTTTGTCGTAAAGATAAGTTTTTCCTTTCGAAATAACCGGAACCGGGACTGTATCCGAAGCCTCAGGCACAGCACCGCCCGGCGGAACGAGCCATATTTCCGTCGCCTCTTCTTTCCGAAACCCGCCGTCAATCACCTTAATGCGGTTTGCATCTATGCCTCTCGTATTGACCAGATAATGTTGAGCGCGGCGCAAGTAAGACTTTGATTCGATTTGTGACGGCAGAATGTCAGCGCTTCTGTATGCGATGATGTAGCCTGCGGCTTCAGGTTTGTTTTGCAGTAAAATAGCAAAATGGTCTAGTCTCGCGCCGAAAGCGCAATCGCCCAATCGCCCGAATTCGTCAGCCTCAAAGGTTTGCGTTTGATTTGTTTCCGGTGAATTTTCCTCTCCGATTTCCTGCCCGAAAGTTAAGGTAAAAGCCGATAGGATTAAAAAGAACGAGAGAAAACAGTTTGCTTTTAATAAATTCACGGAAAAACTCCCGACAAAAAACTCTTGGCGCAAATCTTAGCCGATAAGAGAAAGAGTTAGCAATACTTTTTGGAATTTATTCACTGGTTGGATTTTCTAATTTTTGCAGCTCTTCAGTAAATTTTTCGATTTGTTGGCGCGTTACATCCAACTCGCGCC
The DNA here is from genome assembly GCA_036388995.1 of Pyrinomonadaceae bacterium. GTDB lineage: Bacteria > Acidobacteriota > Blastocatellia > Pyrinomonadales > Pyrinomonadaceae > JALZCH01. Next base: position 6,213 of record DASVQU010000144.1, read on the forward strand.
GGGCTTCGAGATATTTCGTCCACTGCGGCGTATTTGTCAAAGCGCGCTGTGTGTCTTCGTCCAAAGCTCGCGCCAGCAGCGCGACTAAATCGCTGACCGAATCGTTGTGTTGCAGAAGCCGCTGAATAATCGTGTAAGCGAGCTTAGCGTTTTGTAAATCTAAATCTCTAATATCCGACATATTAATTTCCGTTATGTTCATTTAATTCAGGTTGCCGCCGACAAACGGCAACTGCGCGACTTTCACGCGCTTTTCAGCGTTAACCAAAAGCTCAGTTCCGGGCTGCAAAAAATCGTATCGGACGTAAGCCAGAGCTATTTGTTTATTTAAAGCGGGCGAAAACGCGACGGAAGTTACGCGACCGGCGTTTTTGCCTTCCGCTGATTTTAATTCGCTGTTCGGCGCAATGTCCGCCGGTTCGTCGAAAATCAAACCCGCGAGCTTTTTCGCGACGTGACCGCGATGATGAATACGGATGATGACTTCCTGCCCGACGTAACAGCCTTTGGTAAAGCTGACTGCTTCGTCCAGCCCGGTTTCCAAAACAACAGTCGTTTCGTCCATATCAACGCCGTAAAGCGGAACTCCGGCTTCGATTCTCAAAACTTCGCGCATTTCGTCGCCGATTTTCACTGCGCCTGCATTTTCAAATTCTTTCGTCAAATCTTGAATTAAATTTGCCGGAGCAAACAAATCAAAACCGTCTTCGGCAGTGTGCGTTGAGTTGATAACGAACACTTTTTCACCGTTAAATTCCGCATCAACCACTTCGGCTTTGGACTTTGGACTTTGGACTTTGGACTCTAAAATTTCGCCTGCGCGTTTGCCTTGAATCGAAAGCAAATTCATTTCTTCCGACAAATCGCGGACTTTGAAATCTCCGGCGAAAGTAAAGCGAAACAGATTGTTAAAAACCTTTTCGCGCGTCGCGGCTTCGGTGTCGAAAAGAAATTTATCGCTGATTTTCAAAACTCTGACAAAGGCGAGCAGTCTGCCTTGCACATTCGGAAAAGCGGCGAGCATCCAGGAGTTTTCAGGCAATTTGGCGATGTCGTTGGTCAGCATTCCGTTTAAAAACTGCACAGCTTCGCCGCCAGAAACTTCAATCAAGCCTCGCTTCGGAAAATCAAACAGCCCTGCGCCCGATTCGCGCACGGCTCTGTATTCTGTTTCAAAATTGCTGTTCATCAAAAACACTGCGAAAAAGTTAATAGTTATTAATTGATAGTTGACGGTTTTTTGATTTTAAATGTCAACCTTCGACCGTCGCCGAAATTCTCCGCAGCGCTTCGGCAACGGCGCGATAATCAAAAAGCTGCTGTTTTTCGCGGCGATGCGAAGCCAGAACCTGCGGGCTTGGATGATAAAGCGGAATCAGCAATTTGTTGTTCCATTGGTAAATTTGACCGGCGTTTTCGCGCACGGTTAAATCGTGCTGTTCGATTGTTTTCAACGCTTCGAGCGCGACTGTTCCGAGCGTGACGATTATCTGCGGCTGCAAGACTTCTATTTGACGGCGCAAGAATTCCGAGCAGTTTTTGATTTCCGCGAGCAAAGGCTTGCGATTTGCGCCCGATTCTTTGCGCGGATTGCAGAGAACCGTGTTGGTTACGAAAACATCTTCTCTCTTTAATCCGATTGAGCCGATAAACTTGCGGAAATTTGCGCCGGAAGCATCGCCGACGAGTGGAATTCGCGTTTTATCTCCGCCGTTTCTGCCCGGCGCTTCGGCGAGAAACAAAATCGGCGAATTCAAATTGCCGTTTAATTCGCTCAATACAGCCGTTCGCTCGCATAAATTTTCGCATTTGCGGCAAACTTGCGCTTCCGTTACGAGTTGGCGGAAAACGGCTTGTTTGTTTTTTGTCAAAGCGTTGTGCATTATGTAACTAATAAGATAAAACTAACAAAAATAAGCATCAAAAGAGAAATGACACAAATTTCAGAACAGCAGATATTAGCTGCCTTATCAAACATCAAAGACCCGGATTTGGGCAAAGATATTGTCACGCTCGGCTTTGTCAAAGATTTAATAATCAACGGCTCGGACGTTTCGTTCCGGCTGGTTTTAACGACTCCGGCTTGTCCTGTCAAAGAATCGTTTGAAGCGGAAGCCCACGCGCTTGTACGAGAAATTCCCGGCGTTTCAAGCGTGAAAGTGACGATGGACGCCGAAGTGCCGAAAGGTCGCGGCGTGGCAAACTCTCCGGCGCTGCCGGGAGTGAAAAACATTATCGCCGTATCAAGCGGCAAAGGCGGAGTCGGAAAATCAACCGTCGCCGTCAATCTCGCAGTTTCGCTCGCACTGGACGGCGCGAAAGTCGGTTTGATGGACGCCGATGTTTACGGACCGAACGTGCCGATTATGCTTGGCATCGGGCATAAACAGCCGGAAGTCGGAGCGCAGCAGCTTTTGCCGATTGAGGCGCACGGCGTCAAGGTTATGTCAATGGGCAATTTGCAGCCGGGCGATAAACCTCTGATTATGCGCGGTCCGATGCTGCACGGGCTTGTCCGGCAGTTTCTGGCGGATGTCGCTTGGGGCGAGCTTGATTATTTAATCGTTGATATGCCGCCGGGAACGGGCGACGTGCAATTAAGTCTGGCGCAGCTTGTCCCGGTTCAAGGCGCGGTTGTCGTGACAACGCCGCAGGAAGTTTCACTGGCGGATGTGCGCCGCGCGATTAGAATGTTTGAAACCGTCGCGGTTCCGGTTTTGGGCGTGGTTGAAAATATGAGCTATTTTGTACCGCCGGATATGCCCGAAAAACGCTACAACATTTTCGGCGAAGGCGGCGGACGCCGAATCGCCGATCAATACGGCTTATCATTTCTGGGCGAAATCCCGCTCGGAATGGAAGTGCGCGAAGCCGGAGACTCAGGCGTCCCGGTCGTCATCTCGCAACCCGGTTCGCCACAAGCCAAATCGTTCCGCGAAATGGCGGAAAACGTCGCGCGTCACGTTTCCATCGAAGCAATGAAACCAGACCTTGTTATTTCGCGCCGGGCGCAGTAAAATAATCGAGGAAAGTTTATTAAAAAGTCAGGATTAACCCCTGCGAACAAAAGTAATTTTAGATTTTTAGGAGACAAATAAAAAAATGACACCAACAGTTGCCGCTCCGGCTTTTGATTTGATTTTAACGAGTCAGGCTGCGGAAGAAATTAAAGGATTTTTGGCTGGCGAAGAAGATTTGCCCGAAACCGCCGGATTGCGTGTGCGCGTCGTGCCGGGCGGCTGTTCGGGTTTTCAGTACAGCCTCAACATCGAAGAGGAATCGCGCCAGGGCGATTTTATTTTAGACAAAGAAGGCGTGCGCCTTTTTGTTGATATGTTTTCGGCGCAATATCTAAACGGCGTTAAAGTTGATTACACCTCAAATATGATGGGTTCGGGCTTTACCTTTGAAAACCCGAACGCCACCGGCGGCTGCGGCTGCGGAACATCGTTTACGGCTTAAGCGAAAACAAATCTTTTAAACTTAAAAGGGCAATTGTAATGATTGCCCTTTTGGTTTGTTTCACTTTGAGCGAACCTCTCTGCCGTTTATTCCGGATTCCTGCAAAATATTCTCAGATTCTCAATCTACATTGTAGTAGAAATTGTAGTAGGTCAATGCTATTGACTTTTTTCTAGTGGAATTGAGGATGGCTTTTGTATAAAGATATTTAATTCATCAGAATCTACATTTTCCTTTTGTAAAATTGCTGCTGATTCCCTTAAATCAGGTATTGATATTTCATACATTTCTTTTATTTTGCCTGAATAATTTATGATTTCGTCTGAGATTTTACCTTCATTCATCAACATATCAATAACCTCTTTATAAAGTTTATTATTTTCCTTATATAATCCTTTAATATCATTTTGTAAGGAAATTGATTTTTCATAATGTTTTTTAGCCTCATTTGCTAAATTTAAAATTTCTTTTAGAGTATCTTCCTTAATCAACTGCAAATCTTTTTTTGTATCTACAATTTTCTCTTTTTCGAGTTTTGATTTTGCCTCATCTTCGAGTAATTTGCCTTTATCCCCTTCAATTTTTGCTTCTTCAGTTTTCGCTTTAATACTATCTTTAATTTTAGTAATTTCTTGCTCTTTATTAAGCCTTCCACTTTTTATTGTTTCTACTTCTTTTCTTTTCTTTTCAGCTTCCGCATTGTACAAATCAATTTTCTTTTGATAAGCAGATGCGCGTTTTTGGTATCCGTCTGCAAATTGTGGCAAAAGTCTTATACACTCTGTGTAATCTGATATAGCTTTGTCGAAATTTCCTAATGACTCATAAATTTCTCCACGCGCAAGATAGCTAAAGGCTTGTAGATAGTCTTTTGCAACCGGATTTTTGGGAAATACTGAAACCACTTGGGCAATAGTTATTTCTGTGTTCCCAAATTTGGATTCATTAGCGTATATTTGTGATAAACCCTGATAAGGGTCTTTAAATTGAGGATAAATTTCAATTGCTCTTTCGTAGTCTTTAATAGCAGACGAATTATTCTTTAGTGTTTTATAAACATTGCCCCTTTGTAGATAATACTCGGCAGCTTCCGGTTCAATTTCAATTGCTCGATTCAAATCAACAAGAGAATTATTTAAATCCCCTTTTTGATACTTAACTAATCCAGATAATAGATATGCATATGAACTATTTGGATTTAGCGATATAGTTTTTTCAAAATCTGTAAGCGCCAAGTCGAATTGTTCAGTGTCAAAATATATCTGTCCTCTTATTCCATATAATTTATCAATATTTGGATTTGCTTTAATCGCTTCATTCATCTCTGCCAAAGCAGAATTAATGTCATCTTTTAAACCATATATTAATGCGCGGAAGACTTTAGCAGGAATGAAATAATGTTTATTTGTTAATAACTGATTTGTAATATCAGACGCTTCATCAAAGTTGTTTTGACCAATCTTCGCAACACATTTGAGCAATAAAGCCTCATTTCTAAATTCCGATGCATTGTTTAAAACATTCTCAAAATCTTGTAAAGCTAAATCATTGTTTCGTTGTGCCAAGAATGCTGTTCCACGAGCTAAAAAATCAGCCGATTCTTGTGGTGTGATACTGCTCGCGTTTTTGAATGAGGCTTCAGATAAATCATATTGATACCTAACCGAATATGCTAATCCTTGATAGATGTGTGCGGGAATAAAGTTTGGTTTGATTTGTATCGCTCGATTAAAATTTTCGAGAGCAGCGTTGCGTTGCCCTTTTTGAAGATAGCAATATCCTCTAAGAACATAGGCTTCTCCAAATTCCGGCTTTGTTGAAATAGCATTATCTAAATCTAAAATTGCTTTAGATATATCATCTCCAGCGATGAATAATGACTTAGAGGTGAATGCGCTTGCCCTAAAATAATAAACATCTGCTAGGTTAATAACATCGCTAGATAAATTTGGAAGGTTAAGTGCGTTCGTAAAACGTTCAATTGCTCCATCATAATTTTCGGCTTCGATTTGTGCCAATCCGTCAACTACCAGCGTTAAAAATGACAACTGTTCGCCTAAGTTTATTTGCAAATTGTAGGTTTCAATTTCGTTGACTGGAGCAAACGAAATTAATTTTTCTTTTAAAAGTGAGAGTTTCTTTGGTTTTCGTAAAATTTCTAAATTAACGTTCAATCTTACTTTTTGTCCGGTCTTTCCAATATCACCCCAAATAACTATTGCCGCTTTATGCTCAATTCCTTTGCTAGTAGCTTTGTCTTTACCGTCACGAAAAGAAATGTGTTCGTTTAGAGTGCGAACCTCAACTCCAAAACTTTTTGTTCTTTCACGAAGTTTATCAACGATTTCTTGCGTTACTTTATATTGTTTCTGTGACGAATCACCCGTTTCTTCAAAATCGGCGACAAGGATAATAACTTTGCTTGGAGGTGAAATTTTATAAATGTAATAACCGATTCCTGCACCAGCTATTAATACAGACAAACCAGTAATGCCACAAAGCGATCCATATCGAATTTTTTTACCGAATTTATAATCCTTTCGAGCAGTAGAACCAATTATTGGTGAATCAACAGTTGTTTTAGCAATCCGAATATAAATCAGAAAAGCAAATGTAATCCCTAGGCTTACAACTAATGCTACCCAGATATATATCGAAGGGTTTCCTAAAACAGTAATTGTTGCTGCTGCTAATGTAGTTAAAGTAGATATTGCAAAGATAATATAACCAATCCATTTCCAAAACGGTTTAGATCTGTCAATTATTGATTCTTCTTGTTCTTTCATAACCTGTGAGATTTTTCCGTGTGTCTTTTCGTCAAAACTATAAATAGCATTACATAAAATTTCAATTTGTCTTTTTCTTCTGCAAAACCAAATTACAAGGATGCATTAACGGTTGAGCGGAATGTTGAAATAAAACGCGGTCGTGCCAATCCAAGCATCCGCCGTGTCAATATTTTTGCCGGTTCGTCTGCCGCTATCTTTGATCTCCGCCCAAATTCGACATAAATCCTCAGTAGAATGTTGAATCGAGTAACGGCGCAAATGGATGTTGAAATCGGCGTTTTTCTTTTGACCCCAATTAGACGCCAAAGCCCAGCGCCTTAATTCCGCCAGCGTCATAAACGACAAAACCATAAATTGATTGTCCAAATGCGGTTTGTAGAGCAGGCTGCGGGAATCTTGTTTGAAGATTAACGAAACGATATTTGTATCAACTACGACTGCCATTCTCGCTCTTGTCGTGCGCGGTCTGCTTCGCGTTCGATGTGTCGCTGTTCCATAAATTCTTTGTAAGCGAGTTCGTCTTCCTCCGTCCAAGGTTCGGACAAATCATTTATCGCTTCGTCAAAATCGAACGGCTCGACGCCTTGTTCGCGCGCAAGGCGTTCGATTTCGGCGTCAATTTCCGGGCGGCTTCTTTTGCCGGGTTCTTTTTGTAAAGGATTCATTTCACATCACCGCCTTTCAAACATTTATTTAACGCCATAAACGGCGATGCGCGCAAACAAAAACGGGCAGGAACAAGTCCCGCCCGTTTTGTTTGTTTGACGAATTTATTGACGCGAAATCTTAATCGTTTCCGGCAACCGTCGGTTTCGTTTGTTTGAAGATATTTTGCAGCGCCTTTTCCTGTTTGACGACGTGGCTCGCGCCGACGACTGCGAAAACTCTCTCGCCTTTTTCGACTTCAGCCGCTAAAGTTTTCACCATAAAACGCCCGCGATAATTGACGGAAGCGTCGGCGATGTCGTTGGTGAAATTGCCCAAATCCGGGTTCGGATCGAAAATCTTCTGCTCGATTTTGCGCCAATCGGCGACTTGCGGCAGATTCTTTTTGGCAACGGCGTCGAATTCCGCGATTGTTTTCGGCAAACCGTCGAAACCGGGCATTTTCGCCGCACTGCGAAGCGCTTCTTCGACCAATTCTTCGGGCTTTTTCGGATTTGTTTTTTTGTTGTTTTCCGGCACGCGGCGCAAAACGTAAAACAGGAAAACCTGTTCGAGCGTCCAGCGTTTTGTTCCGAGAATGTATTTCATTTCTTCCATTCGCGGCGGGTCTAAGGATTTAATCGGAATGTTGTGTTTTTTCGCCAGAAAACTAAGCAGTCCCGGCTCACCGTATTTTTCGACCGCTTCTTTGGCGGTTTCGGCTGCGGGCGGCGTGCCGCTTTCGTTTAAAATGATTGTCGGTTTGAATTCGGCAAAACGTTTTTCAAGCTCCGCCGCCTGCGGGTCGTCGTAGCTGTAAAAATGTCCAGCGCCGAAATAAACAAGCTCGCCTTTGTCCTTTTTGAATTCGAGAATGTACGGGCGTTTATGACGGATTTTTCCGTAATCTTTGTAGCTCATAATTTCCGGTTCGTTTTGCGCGAAAACGCTGAAAACCGAACATAAAATTGCGAACGCCGCGAGCGGCAATAAATTTATCTTTTTCATTTCTCTCGATTTTTCCTTTTTATTTTTCAAATGCGGCTACGGCGTTTGGATAATCAACCGTAATGCGAAAATGCCGGAGAGCGTTTCCGCCGATTGCGCCTTCGATTCGTTTGTCCATCCATTGCGACATATATTCGTGAAAGTTTTTGTCGGCTCGCACTGTGAACCAGACCGCGCCGGTACGATAGCCGCCGATTTCGATGTTCGGGACTTCGATCATCGCGGCTCCGCTTCGATTTTCAGCCGCTTCGATGACGCGCCAATCGGGATGCGCTTTGCGCCATTTTTCAAAGACGCTCATTGTGATAAAACTCGTCGCGCGAACAGCCAGTTGTTTGTCGTTTAGAGCTTTCAACGCCGCTTCGGTCAATTCGGTTGACGCGCCCGTGTCGAATAGCAAATCGAGCATTTCGCCGTCAATCTTGACCGCAATGCGCGGAAAATTCAGGATGCGCTTGCCGGAATCGTTTGTTTTAAAACCGAGCGCGGCGCGATGCGCCGGTTTGACGGCGGGAACGTCGCCTGCGGCGCGAAGCAGCAATTGTTTATTCGGATAATCAAAAGTCCAAACTCGCCCGGCGAACCATTGCTGTCCGAGCATTCCAGACCAATCCTGTGCGAGCGACATTCTCTGTGAGATCGGCGCGACGAAAAGTCTTTCGTTTGGCGAGCCGAGCGGCGTGACAATCTCGGCTCCGGCTTTAAATTTCGGCAAAGCGATTGTTTCCATTTTTCGTCCGCCGTCGCCCGCAACCGATTCGACCGGAATTTTAAACTTTTCAACGACATCTGCAAAAATAAACAAACCGCCGCCGGTATCGGTAAAGAAATTGAGCTTTGCACCGTCCGCCATAATCGGCTCGACATAAAACCGATGCGCGTCGTAACGGGCAGGAAGTTTTATCGGTTTGCCGATTGTCTGCCCAAAAACCTGCGTCATTGAGGACACAAAAAGAATAAAAACAGCAGCTTTTAAAACGACTGCTTTCGAGATAGAAATCATTGTTTAATCTCCTCTTGCTTTGACTTAAAGACAGCCAATCCAAGCGCGAAAAATCCTAAAGTAACTGAACCGATAAAAATCCATCCGGTGTTTTCCCGACCAAATAACGCGCTTGCCGCGAAAAACAAAGGCAGTGCAAAACCGATTAAAAAAGCCGGAACTCTGCGCCTACCGCGCCACACGCCCGCGCGAACTATTGCGATGCCGACGATGATCATCAAAACGTGGCTAAACGGATACGCCATATCGGTAACGAAAAAAAACCAGGTTTGTTTCAGGCTCGGCGCTGCGTATTCGATCACGTCAAACATCATCGCCAGAAGAAGACCGGCAATTTGCACCCCGAACAAAATCTTTGCGCCGAGTCCGTTTCCGGTCAAGCGCATTTGGCGCATCGCAATAGCGCTCGCCAATGCGCCGCAAAGATAAAGTACGCCGAGAAAGCTGGCAAAAATCTGATTCGGATTAGGCTGGTCAACATTTTGCGAATAAAAAGACGACGCAAAATAAAGATCGGGCGCGCAAATCATTCCGATTATGCCGAGCCGGCGAAGCGCAGTCGCTGTTGTTGCTGATTTATTACTGCTTGCGGGCAGGCTGATTTCTTGAACCGACATTGAAACCTCGAAAAATTAAAACAATTCCCAATTAATAACGCGCAGAAACTCGATTTTTGGTTTCAGTGGCTGCGGCGCTTTTTAATTCTGGAATTTGAGAGGTCACAAGCTGCCGCTTAAATCTTTTGCGCGGAATCGTACAAACGAAAAATCTGTTTAGTGAAAATATTTATCTTTAATGACGATTAGCGCGATAAATCGGCTAGAGGGTATCAGGTAAGGCAGGAGTGACGAAATTATGAATATGCAACAGCAAAACGATTCGCTGGTAATTGATCGAAACGGCAGACGAGGCTTGCTGGATGTGGCGGGAACGCCGGAGCAAGTCAAGCGAAACGGTCAATTTCTTGTGCGTTTGGAGAACGGAACGGGCGTCTTGGTTCCGGCAAGCGAAATCGTCGCATCACAAGCGGGCGGTTATCTTCTTGAAAAAAGTTTCGATGAATTCGGCACCGCCCAGCAACTTGGAAGCGAAGCCGATTTGCAGCAAAGCGCCGGGGCAGGACAACGAATGGCAGAAACGGGGAACGCGCCGAGAAATATTGAAGAACAGCTTGTGGTTCCGGTTCTCGCCGAAGAGTTGCACGTTGAAAGGCAGAGCGTGGTTACGGGCGGAGTTCGGGTTCACAAACGTGTTGTCGAACGAACGGAAGTTGTTGACCAGCCGATTCAGGCTGAGGAAGTTGACGTTGAGCGTATTCCGATTAACCAGATGATTGAAACCGCTCCGGCGATTCGCTATGAAGGCGACGTGATCGTCGTGCCGCTCGTCGAAGAAGTTATCGTGACCGAAAAGCGCTTGATGCTGCGCGAAGAAGTACGCATCCGACGCCGTAAATTTGAAACGCGCAAACCGCAGGAAGTCACATTGCGACGCGAGCAAGTGGAATTTGAAGAAATTTCTCCCGAAGAACCTGAACGTCGTTCAGGCGCAAGCAGCTAAAAATGCTGTCCATTACCGGATAAAAGCATAAGAATCTCCGGTTGAGATTCTTATGCTTTCGACGGCAGTAAGCAAAGTTTCAAACTTAGGAGCGCTTATTGCAGTTACTTCTGAATTGCAGATATAGGGATGCAATTCATACACACGGCAACGCAGCTTAACAATCGTGCTGCATTGTTCGTTGTAGATTTTTACTTAAGAAAAAGGAGAGAGGAAACATTATGGCAAATCAATCAAACACAGGTAATTCACCAATTGTAACGGCATTATTTCGAGATAGAGACAGCGCGGAATGCGCTTATCGCGCGATCAGCAGCAGAGGGTACGATAAAGACGACGTTAACGTGATGATGTCGGACGAAACCAGACAAAAACACTACGCTGAAGGAAGCGACGGCGGCGATACAGAGCTTGGCAGCAAGGCTTTGGAAGGAACCGGCACAGGCGCGGGAATCGGCGGCACGGTCGGCGCAATCATCGGCGCGATAGCCGCAATCGGAACTTCGGTTGCTCTTCCCGGATTGGGATTACTTATTGCCGGACCGATTGCCGGAGCTTTGGTCGGCGCTGGCGCTGGTGGAATTACAGGCGGATTAATCGGCGCTTTGGTTGGCTCCGGTATCCCCGAAGACACTGCTCAGGAATACGAAACCGGTATCAAATCCGGCGGAACGGTTCTCGGCGTGACGCCCCGCTCAAGCGAAGACGCCGCGTTTTTTGAACGCGAATGGACGAATTGCGGCGGCGCGAATGTTTACTCTTCAGGCAATTTTACAAATCAAACAACGTCGGCGACGGCTAATACCGGTTATCAAGCCAGCGCCGCAACCGCTACGGGGCAAAATTTTGCTTCGACCGGCACGGAAACCGAAAGTTATAATCGAACCGCCAATCAAGGCGAAACCGTGATTCCGGTCACCGAAGAACAGCTTCAGGTCGGCAAGCGCGAAGTCGAACAGGGCGGCGTCAGAGTTCGAACCCACGTCGAAGAAAGACCGGTTGAAGAAACCGTCAATCTGCGCGAAGAACACGTCAAGGTCGAACGCCGTCCGGTTAACCGCCCGGTTAGCGAAGGCGATATGTCGGCTTTCAAAGAAGGCACGATTGAAGTTACGGAAAGAGCCGAACAGCCCGTTGTTTCAAAACAGGCGCGCGTAATTGAAGAAGTAAACATCGGCAAAGAAGTTACCGAGCGACAGGAAACCGTGCGCGACACGGTTCGACGCACGGACGTTGATGTTGATGAGCTTGGAACGGACGAAACACGCCGAACACGATAACTAATTCAATGCCTAAGACTGTTAGGTAAAACCGAATGCAAAAAAGGTCGCCAATTTTAATCGGCGACCTTTTTTATATGCCGTCATAAAATACCCCGGGATCATTTGGCTCTGCCTATGATCGGATTTAATTTGCTGAGATGACCTCGATCAGAAAAACGCTCTGACCAAGCTCACGCCGTTCAAAACTGAACGTATCGAGCAGTGCCGCGCGGATTTTCGGCTCTGCTGTAAAAGCGTGATGCTGAATCAACTATCTAAACGCCAAACTTAGCTGCGAACAATAGCTCGCGGATAATCATTGTTCGATGCTTAAGATGAAATCAAAGGCGCGTTTCAAAACAAATCAAAAACAAATTTCTTTTACAGTCTTTTGGGTTTTATATGAATAGCTTGAAAGTTAAGAACAAAATCTACATTTCGATCTGAATCTGAAACAATAAAATCCTTCATCAGAATAATTCTGAAATTGACTTCAAAAAAAATTATTCGGGAACTAATTGTGCGCCTTTTTTAAATGCGGCTGTAAAATTGCCCAAACCGTGCGAACCGCCGTTCACCAATTTGCGGGCGTGCTTTAAATTATTGTTCAATAGGGCAATTTTGATGGCTTTTTCTTTGGCTTTGATAAAACTTGCCAAAAGGCGTGCCGCAATGGTCGGATCGTTTGCCAATTCGGGATTTTCGATCAGTTTGTTGCCCAAACCGATTGCCGCGCCGTGCTGTTTGTAATTTGCCCTGCCCGTTAGTTGGATAAAGCCGCGCCCCTTAAAAGCCGCGCCGTCAGGTTCGCCCTTGTTGCCCAAATCCTTCCGGTTGTCGTAAAGATTAAACGGATGACCGCCGGGCGAAGTGTTGAACTTTGACTTGAATTCGCTAATCGGAACAAATCCCGCAGTTTCGGCGCGAATCGTTGCCAAAGCCATCAAAACCATATTTCTATCGGTTAATTGGGCTTCCTCCAATGCGTCTAAAACAAACGGCAAAAACTTTTCGACATTTGCTTTCGGCGCGTCAAAGAAGATTTGCTGCACCACTTTGACCGTAAATTTGGAAACGGCGGATTTTGCCGCCGGAAGCTCCAAATCATTCCCGCCGGTTGCTTTGCTCAAGGCGGCTAAAGTTTCCTGTCCGACTATTCCGTCCGGCACAAGCTCAAAACTTTTTTGAAAATTGATAACGGCAATCTCCGTCGCGCTTCCGAAAACACCGTCGGCTTTGCCCGGGTCAAATCCGGCTTTTTTCAACAATTCCTGCAAGAGGCGAACTTTTTCGCCTTTGTCCTTTTTTTTCAACGCCATTTTGTTTTTCTCCTTGGACTTTCGACTTATCTTAACGCCCCAAAAGGAAACAAAAACTGTCAAACTCTATTTCTCGAATCCTTATTTAGCGAAAAGTGAAACTGTTTTAACGCGGAATGTGCGGAGATGTCAATGGACTTAGACGTAAACAGGGACTTTTGGAAAATCATGGATGCAGGTGTTGAACCATTCATCTATCTTGAAGAATAATCAGAATTTCTTTATCAAAATGCCGTATTTATTCCGGAAGGACTTTTAGTTTATCCAGGATTTAGATGTGGTTACGATATTCAATTTGACCGCTTAACGGCTATTTGTGCCGTTTATCGAAAAGTTAGTTCGGATTAATCAAAGCCGGCTTACAATTTTACATAACTTGCAGACGGAGATTGGTATTTCTTATGAATCGAAGAAAAGTAAGCTGCCATTTTGTAGACCGGTTATTACACGGGCAGAAACTTAATATCTGGAACTAAAAAGAATATGCATCCCTTCAAGAATCGAATACTAAAATCGTGTTTACTGTTATTTTTCCTTGCATTCGCCGGTAATACTTTTTACGGGCAAACAACTGATAATGCAATTGATAGACAAATAGACCGGCTTTTTTCCAATTACGGTTCGACAACTCCCGGAGTGGCTGTTGCCGTCGTTCAGGACGGAAAAATAATTTTCAAAAAAGGTTATGGAGCGGCAAATCTGGAATACGATATACCAATCACAACCAAGACGGTTTTCCAAATTGCTTCGGTTTCAAAGCAATTCACCGCATTCTCGATTTATCTGCTGGAAAAACAAGCAAAGATTTCGCTTGAAGACGATATTAGAAAATATGTCCCGGAGGTGCCGGATTTTGGAAAAACCATCAAAATAAAACATCTGCTTGCCCACACCGGCGGCGTTAAAGATCAATGGGCTTTGCTAGCTTTAGCCGGATGGCGCATGGATGACGTTATTACAACGCAGCATATTCTGAAATTGGCAAGCAAACAAAAAGAACTGAACTTTGAACCCGGAAGCCGATACCTTTACAGCAATTCGGGCTATACGCTGCTCGCCGAAATCGTCAAGCGCGTGAGCGGTCAATCGTTTGCCGAGTTTACAAAGAAAAATATTTTCGAGCCGCTCGGAATGACCGATACTCAGTTTTATAACGACTATGAAAGAATCGTTAAAAACAGAGCTGACTCATACGAATTAGAAAACGGCGCTTACAAAAAGAAGAACTTGAGTAATTCCGCCGACGGCGCATCAAATCTTTATACGACGGTCGAAGACCTGGCGAAATGGGTTTTGAATTTTGAAAACCCGAAAGTCGGAGACGCCGAATTGATAAAAAGATTCAATGAGCCTTCGCTGCTCAATAACGGAGAGCGAGTTGTTTACGGCATCTCCGACGGCGAACCCGGCTATCATGCAAAAGGGCAAATTCATTGGAATTACAGAGGTTTGCATTTAATGAGTCACGGCGGACACGCCGCGGCTTTTCGCTCCTTTCTCGGTCGCTTTCCCGACAAGAATTTGGCAGTCATCGCCCTGAGTAACGACGAGCATTACCAAAACTTTAATACCAGTATCAAGATCGCCGAATTTTATCTAAAAGATGATTTGAAGCCGAATCAAATCACAAATACTCCCGCATCTCCAAACAAGACTGCCCGGAAACCAAATGCTAATTTGAAGGACTTTGAGGGCAAATTTTATAACGATGAATTGGAAGCATTTTATTCGGCAAAATTTGCAGGCGAAAAGCTGATTCTCTCGCACATCCGTCACGGCGACATCGAGCTGACCGAAATAGGAGAAGATAAGTTCTCCGGCAGAATTGAGTTTCCGGTCGAGGTAGAGTTTGTCAGAGACAAAAACGGAGTAGTTACCGGATTCAAAATTTCGAACTTCGGCGCAAAGAACGTAAAGTTTGCCAGGGCAAGCAATCCAAATTGAAATTGGGGACAAGCATCAGTTTGAAAATTAGACGAATTAGGCTTTGTGTCATAAGTCGGTTTTGTCTCATAAGTGCTCAAGGCTGTCTCAAAAGTAGGGTAAAGAAAAGGCACAGTTCGTTTTGAGCTGTGCCTTTTTCCAAAAACGGGCTTTATGTCAAAAACGGGTTTCAAGCCCAAAATATCTTATTGCAATGGAACAATCTTTTTTCTCCTTTCGTAATAACCTTCACCGATAACAATTCAATCCGGTTTCTAACCTTTAAACTCATTTCGCTTTATCGGTATTAAATTTTTACAAGATATAAAACATGAGAAAAACAATGATTTCTTCATTCAGATTTATTAGCTGTATCCTTTTGTTCGCTCTATTGACCTGGACTTCCGCTGATGCTCAAACAAATCGTGCCTTGTCATCTGATAAAGCCGCGAAAGTTGAACAAAGCATCAATGCGTGGATGTCCCGACTGAAAGCCCCCGGTCTTTCCATATCTGTTGTTAGGGATAATCAAATTAGTTTTCAAAAAGGATTCGGAATGTCGGACATCGAAAATGATATTCCGGCGGGCGGCGCCACTGTTTATCGCCTGGCATCAGTTTCTAAGCCGATTACTGCGATAGCAATCATGCAACTGGTTGAAAAAGGCAAGATTGATTTGGATGCTCCCGTACAGAAATACGTGCCGACTTTCCCCGTGAAATCGCATCCGGTAAGAATCCGCGATTTACTTACACATACGAGCGGGATTCGCCATTACAAAGGCGATGAATTTGCCAGCACCCGCCATTATAAAAGCCTGACAGAAGCTCTTTCGATGTTTAAGGACGACCCGCTCGAACATAATCCCGGATTAAAACATACTTATTCAACCCACGGTTATACCTTGCTTGGCGTAATTATAGAATCCGCTTCCGGTATGAGTTTCGCAGATTACCTGCGTGAAAATATCTTTAAACCTGCTGGAATGTCGCAGTCTCGGATAGATAGCGTGACAGATATAATAAAATACCGCGCCGATGGTTATCAGAAAACTGAACAAGGCGAAATACGTAATGCCGATTTGGCGGATACAAGCTATAAGCTGCCCGGCGGAGGTTTGGTTTCAACAGTCGAAGATATGGCGCGTTTTGCAATCGCCCTACAGAATGGCACGCTCATAAAGAAAGAATCGTTTCAGTTGATGACCAAGAATTATCTGAGCAAAGAAATAATAGAGCGCACATTCGCGCCTGCCAAACCACCGCCCGGACTAGAATTGGGTTACGGTTTCGGTTGGATTATTGGTACGAAAAAAAGAAAAGATTCTGTTTGGCATGGCGGCGTTCAGCAGGGCGTCACAACCGTTATTTACATTTTGCCTAAAGAGCGGATGGCGCTTTCTATAATGACGAACTTGGAGGGCGAAGGATCGGAGATTGAAAACATTGCTGATCAAGTTGCAAACATAATACTTCAAGAATAAAAACACCTCTATCCCAAAACTGCTTGACCGATTTCCAAATTGTCTCAAAACCGACTTTTGATTGTTTCATAAATGAGCCTTAGCTTTTCATTGATTCTCGACAAATCGGGCGAGTCTCATAGCTTAGTCTTACCGAAACCTTCGGGCAGTCTATTCAGGAAACCAGAATGGTGACGCAGTGCAGTTTCGTGGTCTTCCGAGAACATGCACCGAAACAGGTCGCAGATCGCTGTAATGGAGGTTTTCCGAGAAGGATGAAGTGGGACTCCAAACGCCAATGGAGAGAACAAATGCTTCGAAAGCGACAGCCGTTACAAGCAGGAGAGCAGCAGCCGCGCCGATGGTAAGATTCCGGAGGCGCGGCATTGATGCTCCCAAGCGAGACGACAAAGGTCGCAGAAGGAGAAGGACACCGCCGGCGATTACGGCAAGATTAACCAGGTACAACCATGGGATG
Organism: Pyrinomonadaceae bacterium; assembly: GCA_036388995.1. Taxonomy (GTDB): domain Bacteria; phylum Acidobacteriota; class Blastocatellia; order Pyrinomonadales; family Pyrinomonadaceae; genus JALZCH01. The sequence continues at coordinate 23,124 of DASVQU010000144.1, forward strand.
AAGTTAGCTGAAGCAGAACCTGCAATAAATACCTGCTCGTAAGGAAGCGGGAACCCAAAAACTGCGGCTGCCTCACCGTCGTCCAGAACGCTGCAATACGGGTAAGACCACTCAAGCGTAATCAACTTCTCTATCCACCACGCCGCCCCCATTGCGGCTAACAGGTCCAAAAGTCGAGATTTGTTTTTCATCTTTGCTTGGAAAATAAATATGGACTTCAAAAATCTCCAAAAGGTCGTTTTCGAGACATTTTGATTGTTTCATAAACGGGCTTATGAGACAGATATTAACGATTTGTTTATTTCTTAATAGTGAATTTTCCGTCTTTCCAAACTAAATCGTAAAGTTTTGCTCCCGTTTCGTAAATAATTTGGTCTTCACTAATTTTTTCAATAACTTTCTTGGCAAAAACTTCGATTATTGTGCCATTACGCGGCAAGCTATACAGTTTGTTCTTAGTGAACTGCGGCACAACCTTGGAGGAAATGTCGTACCACTTGCCGTTTCTGTATTCGAGAAAGTAATTATGTTCCGTCATTGTGGTGTAAGTTTCCACCCCAACTATATAAGTGCCGTCCGGTCGCTTAAATAATGCCATTGTGATGCACTCTTGTCCGCCATCACAACCGCCTTCCAAGTATCCGTTTGCCGTATCCTCAACTCTAAGAAAGGCTTCAAGATATTTGGCATGAGCTTTTTCGCTATCAGGTTCGTCGTGAGCGCCGCAACAACTGATTTCAAAATATTTCTGCGGCAATAGATAAAAAAAATCTCGAACGGTTTTCGGCTCTTTAGTTTGCGAGTA
>DASVQU010000145.1:0-2870 GCA_036388995.1 Pyrinomonadaceae bacterium
GTCGAAAATCCAAGAAATTTAAACGGCAATTTGCGGCTCAATGCATCGTTGATAGATTTTTCATAACGAACGAAATCGCCCTCTTCGAGAAAAAGCATCAACCGCGCTCCCCAATCGTGGTCTGCGGACATTTCCGTATCAAAGCCCAAAACTTCCGAACCATCACCGATGAGCGCGGCACTGTAACGCAAACCGGGAAAATCTGCGTCGAGAATCGGTTTGACCGCTTCAAGATAAAATAATCGGCTTAATTCAAGACCGGGAATGAAATCTGCCATAAAGTCGTCGTTCACACATCGTGCCGCATAAAAAGCATATTTTGTGTGAATCTTGCGCCGAGTCGTTCATAAAATCGAATCGCGACTTTGTTCGGCGCATAAACCGCCCAAAACAGTTGCGTTCCGCCCGCCGCCAGGCAAATTTCGCTTGCCCGATTCATCAACGCTTTTCCGATTCCGAGCTTGCGCCGCGTTTCGGAAACGTATAAATCTACGACTTGCAAAGTTCTGGTCGCATAATCAACATCGTAGCCGAAATGATAAAGCAAATAACCGAGAATCTCACCCGCATTTTCAGCGACGATTCCCGAAAACGCAGGTTTATCGCCGAAACCATCACGCAAATAAACCGCCGCATCAAATTTCTGTTCCGCTTCGTCGCCGAGCGAGCGCAAATATTCGATAAATTCTGCGGATAAGTTTCCGATGCTTTCCGCATCTCCGCTTTTGCGGGGCGAATGATAAATTCCATTTCAGAAGAATCCGTTTATAATTCTAACCAATAACGCGAAATCTGTTTGCCGCTTCTGTCCGAAATTTCGTAACCGGCGAGCTTGCCGCGATTTTTCTCGATAATCTTTGCCGAACCCGTATTGTCTGTGTCGCAGGTTACCAGCAATTTTTTCAAACCCAAATTCTTAGCTTTTTCGAGCGTCAATGCCAGAATCAGCGTGCCATAGCCTTTGCGCCTCTCAGACGGGCGTACAGCGTAGCCGATATGTCCGCCTTCGCGTTCAAGCGCGGGCGTGAGCCGGTGGCGCAATCTGCTGCTCGCAACTATTTTGCCGCTGTCAACGAGCCAAAATTCAGTTTGCGGTACTAGACCGGGCTTTAGATCAATGCCGAGAGAGTATTTTGACAATTGTTCGAGATAAGCGGAAAAATTTTCCAAAGCCGATTTATAACGTTCATCCCCCGCTGCTTGAAATTCTTTAGCCATTGTCAAAAACTCTGATTCCAAATCGGCAGTCGGCTCGATTAAATCAATATTTTGTCGAATCATCCGTTAAATTTGCTTTACCGTAAATCTTTCGCCCACTCAATAAATCCGGGATAAATTTTCTCTAAACGCTGTAAACCGGCTTCCATACTGACAGAATCTTTCTCACTGATTGGAAATGCATTTTTCATTTCTGTGATAAACGAGAATCCTTTTTTCTTGTAAACCCGCGTGACCATTCGAAGAAGCTGCGCTTGATACCATCCATAATTTTCCGCGCCGACGCGGGTTGATAAATTGTTCAAATCTGCGAGTGAAGTGTGTTTTGGTTTAATTCCCGCAATAAGAGCTTCGTGAAGCGCGGAAAACAAACGCGCAGTGTTCGGGTATTTTTTACTCAGAAAAGCATAAGCGAAATAATGAGCGAGAAATTCGCGCAGCCAGGAATTTGTCGCGTGAATGCCGTATTCATCAACATAGTTGTGTCCGATTTCGTGAAACCCAATCAGGTCAGGCATCTTTTCCGCCGCTTCTTCATAAGTTAATTTGTTTGCTTTAATTACATTGAGAACAAATTCCGGCGCGGTTGATTTGACGCTCAAAACGTTTTTGGTCGGTTGATTGTTAGCCGTAGCGGGAATGAAAACTATATTCGGCGGCGTTGACGAAAGCGGAATACCGTACGGCACACTGAACGGCTCAAGTCCCGAAGGTTTGTCCATTTCAAGCATAAATATATCGCGCCGCCGCATTGTGCCGACGACGCGGTTCCATTGCGTTTCGTCCAGAACGGCGAGCGTGAAATGCATTTTTACTTTTAATTCATCGTTAAAATACGACATCATATCTTCCAGCATCGAGCGCAATTCCAAAGCCTTCTTTTCGTATTGCGGGCTGTAATAAACCGTTATTTTGTTGGTGGAAGAATGATTTTCAGCAGCTTCCCGGACACGCTGTAGTAAAGGCTTCTGTTGCGCCTGTGTGGAGTTACCGCAAAACAAAATTAAGATGACAAAAGGAAGAAGAAATATTTTGAAGGAAAAGATTAGCTCAAGTCCTTTTGATTGTTGAATCATCATAACCTTTCCGAATTATCATTTACTATTTGCCGACAATTTCCTGAAATCGCTCGTCATCACGTATCCAATCAAAATCGGGGTCGGTTTTTGCCAGAAGTTTTTTAGACGAATCTCGTTCAACTGCCAATTTCAGATACTTTAAGGCTTCGTCTTTTTCTTCCAAAATCGCACTTAGGCAAGCAAGATTGTAAAAATCGTCGTCTTTTAGTAGATCTCTGGCTTTAAAAGCATATTTCTGTGATTCTTCGAAGTCACCTTTTCTTTTATAAATTCCAGCTAGATTTAGTTGCGGATGAGGAAAGTTTTCATCAATTTTAGCAGATGTCTCAAATACTGTTTTTGCTTCGTCAATTTTATCTTGTTTAAAAAGCAATACGCCGAGATTGTTATACGTCTTTGCATCTTGAGGATCTAGTTCAATAGCTTTCCTATAATATTCCTCAGCTTCTGTTTTCCGATTTTCATCTTTGGAAAGAAACAAGCCGAAATTATAATAAGCATTCGCATCTTGAGGATTTAGTTCAATAGCTTTCCTATAATATTCCTCAGCTTCTGTTTTCCGATTTTCATCTT
>DASVQU010000146.1:0-25206 GCA_036388995.1 Pyrinomonadaceae bacterium
TTCGTTGTTCGTCGTTCGTTGTTCGTCGTTGATTGTTTTTTCAACGAACGACGAACAACGAACGACGAACAAATCAACGAAGTTTGAGAGTCGAAAGACTCAGCAACGCAAATAAAATCGCCACAATAATGAATCGAAAAACTACTTTCGATTCTTTCCAGCCCGATATTTCAAAATGGTGATGCAGCGGCGACATTCGGAAAACCCGCTTGCCGCTGCCGCTGCTCCATTTCGTGAATTTGAAAACCGAAACCTGGAGCATCACCGATAATGCTTCGAGAACGAAAACACCGCCGATCAGCGGCAGCATAAATTCGTTTTTCGTCAAAATCGCCACCGTCCCGATTGCGCCGCCGATGGCGAGCGACCCGACATCGCCCATAAAAACTTCCGCGGGCGGAGCGTTGTACCACAAAAAACCGAGACTCGCGCCGACCAGCGCGCCGCAAAAAACCGTCAATTCGGCGGCTTCCGGGCGATGCGTCAAATCCAGGTATTCAGCCCAGCGCCGGTCGCTAGCCACATAAGTCAGGGCAGTCAGCGCGCTCATCGCGATAAATGTTACACTCGTCGCCAGCCCGTCCAAGCCATCAGTCAGATTTACCGCGTTTGACGATCCCAACAGAATAAAAACGATAAAGCCGAGATAAATAATCGGGTGAATCGCCGTAATATTCGTTTGCGCGGTCTCCTTGAAAAACGGAATCGCCAGATTCCAGCTATAATCGCCCGAAATCCACAGCGCGCCCCAAACAATCAACGCCGCGACGAGCTGTCCGGCGAGCTTTTGTTTTCCGGTCAATCCGAGGCTGCGTTTTTTGACGACTTTAATGTAATCGTCCGCATATCCGATCAGCCCGAAGATCAAAGTCGCAATTATCGCCAGCCAGACATAAAGCTTGTCGAGCCGCGCCCAGAGCAGCGTCGAAATCACGACCGCAGCGAGAATCAGAACGCCGCCCATTGTCGGCGTGCCTTTTTTCTCCTGATGCGAAGCCGGACCTTCTTCGCGGATTTCCTGACCGAATTTTAAACGGCGCAGATAACCGATTACCGGTTTTCCAAAGAACAAAACGAGCAGCAGAGCCGTGATCGTCGAATACGCCGTGCGAAATGTGACGTATTGAAAAACGTTGAGCAGCTTGACGAACGCCGATTGCCGCGCCGTTTCGCTCGCGCCCAAGAAAAACAATTCGTAAAGAAGGTGATAGAGCATTAGACTCGCAAATTAAATTTTTGTTAAAAATGCAAAAGCCTATCTTCCCAATCCGTACCCGTTCGGTCAATCCGCAGACCGCTCGAAATTTTCCAGCAATTTATGGACAATTTGCTCGGTTCTGACCCCGCGCGAACCCTTGACCAAAATCAAATCGCCCGGTTTTATTTCATTTAAAAGGCTTTCCGCCGCTTCCGCCGAATCCGAAAAAAATATCGTATTTTTAATTCCCGCTTTGCTCGCGCCCGCAACCAAATCCTGCGCTAAACCGCGCACGCCGAAAACCGCGTCAACGCCCATTCCGGCGATTTTTCTGCCCGTCGCAAAATGAATTTCCGCCGCCCGTTCGCCCAATTCGAGCATTTCTCCGGCGATGACGATTTTTCTCTGCGCCGCCGCGCCGTTTTCGACGATTGTTTCAATCATCGAGAGCAGAGCGTCCGGGTTTGAATTGTAAGAATCGTTGACTACTTCAAAACCTGCTTTGAATCGCAAAACTTCGCCGCGCATCGGCGGCGGTTTGACGCTGCTCAAAGCATCAGCGATTTTTTCCGGCGCGATGTCAAAACAAACGCCGGCGGCGGCGGATGCGAGCGCGTTCATAATGTTGTGGACACCGTTTAATTTTAAATTCACCTCCGCCGAGCCGAGCGGAGTGTTCAAGACAAACCGGGTTTCACCGAACCGAACCGGGCGAATGTCGGTTGCAGTCACTTCTGCCGGTTTAACGATTCCGAAAGTCAAAACACGATTGCCGCCCACTGCTTCGCTCATCTCGAAAACGCGCCGGTCGTCGGCATTAAGAACGGCAACACCGGTCGGTTTCATATTTTCGATCAGCTCGGCTTTCGCGGCGGCGATTCGTTCGATTGTTCCGAGATGTTCGAGATGAACCGGCAAAACGTTTAATTCGACGCCGACATCGGGCGGCGTTATCCGGCACAAACGCTCGATTTCATTCATCGGCGTGCTCATTCCCATTTCCAGCACGGCGGCGTCAAAATCTCCTTCAGTAACGAGACGCAAAACTGTCAGCGGATGACCTAGCCCGTTGTTGTAGTTTTTCTCGTTCCGCAAAACACGCCAGCCGTTTGCTTCTAAAACCGCCGCCGTCAATTCTTTCGCCGTTGTTTTTCCGGCGCTGCCGGTAATTCCGACGACCGGCTTGTTCCAAACTCGATAAACGCCAGCCGCCAGCCGCTGTAAAGCCGCAATCCCGTCTTCAACGACGAGCAAACGACCGCGAAATTCTTCCAGCTTTTCGAGCTTGTCATATCTGACAACGGCGGCAATTGCTCCGCGCGAAAAGGCGTCTGCTACAAACTCGTGGCTGTCGCCGAAATCGCCGTTAAAGCCGTTGTTGGCGTAATCGGGCTGTGCGAAAGCAAAAAACAACTCGCCGGCTTGAACTTCGCGCGAATCAATCGAAAAACCGCTCGCCGCCCGCCCGACAAGTTCGGCGGAAAGCAGCGTTGAATCAGCGTTCATCAAATTGGCGATTTGGTCTAAGTTCAAGTTTTCTTCGCTTTTTCGGTTGTATTTACAGTCTTTTTCGGCGCAGTTTCGTTTTTAGTTTTGTTTTGTGCTGCGGTTTGCGTTTTCGTTTTCGTCGTTTGCAAAGCTGATTTTTTATCCGCCGTTTTTTCTTCAACAACGCGCGGGCGCAGATCGTTTGGCTGCGGCTTTTCGGGTTTAGCCGATTTTTCGATTTTTACCTTTTCGTTTTTATCGGCTGTTTCGTTTTTCGGCGCAGTTTTCTCGCTCGCTTTTTGATTGCCGATAGATGACGATTTTTCGTTTGTTTTCGCGGCGTCAACTGATTTTTCATTCCCATTGTTTTCAGCTTTCAAGGGCAGAGAAACTTTTTCGGGTTCAATCTGCGGTTGGTCGTTTTTGGCGAGCAGAGCATCTTCGCTAAATGTCGGCGCGATGTTTAATTCGGGCAAAACCTGCTCGGCGATTTCGCGGAAAATCGGCGCTGCTACCTCGCCGCCGTAAAAAGTCCCGGTAGGCTCGTCAACCATCACGGCAATTACGACCGCCGGATTGTCAGCCGGAGCGAAACCGACGAAGCTGCCCACGTATTTACCGGAGGCATAACGGCGTTTTTCCGGGTCGTATTTTCGCGCCGTCCCGGTTTTTCCGGCTGATGAATAACCTTCGAGTCTGGCTTTTTTTCCGGTTCCTTCTTCGGTTACTGATTCCAGCATTTGCCGCATCACGCGCGCGGTATCCGCGCTGACGACGCGGCGCGATTCGGGTTTGGCTTGAAAAACAACTTCTCCGTTTTCTTCTTTAATTTCTTTAATTAAATGCGGCTGGACGCGAACGCCTTCGTTGGCGATTGCGGCGTAAGCCGCCGCCGATTGCAGCGCGGTCACGCTGATTTCATAGCCGATTGACACGGACGCGACCGAATCGGCAGTCCATTTTTCCGGCGGAAAAACTCTGCCGCGCGTTTCGGCTGGCACTTCAACGCCGGTTTGCGAGCCGTAGCCAAAGCGTTTGACGAATTCGTGAAAACGCTCTTTCCCAATTTTTTGACCGATGGTTACGGCGGCGACGTTTGACGAACGGGCAAACGCCTCGTTCAATGACAGCGGTTTGGAAACCGCGTGCGAATCTGAGATTCGGCGCTCACCGATTTTGATAAATCCGGCGCTCGCGTTAATCGTATCGGAAAGCTGCGCCGCTCCCGATTCCAAAGCGGCGGAATAAGTAACGAGCTTAAACGTCGAACCCGGCTCAAAAACAGTTTGCACGGCGCGGTTTTGGAGCTGTTCGGGGGAAACATCCGCCGGAGCGTTCGGATCGAAAGTCGGCGCGGTCGCCATCGCCAGAATTTCGCCGTTTTTCGGATTTAAAACAACAGCAGTTCCGCCTTTGGCGCGCGTCGCCTGCACTCCGGCGGCGAGAGCTTGTTCGGCGCGATATTGAATCGCGTAATCGAGCGTCAGCGCCACGTTGCGCGGAGTTTTTCCGGCGTTGAGTTCCGTGGTTTCGAGAACCCGCCTTTTGCCGTCGAGTTCTTCCAAAACTTCATTCGGCTCGCCGCGCAAGATTTTGTCCTGCGTCATTTCGATTCCGGCTTGCCCGACATCGTCGCGGCTGGCGAAACCGACGACTTGCGCCGCCAATTTTCCGTGCGGGTAAAAACGCTTTTGCTCTTTTTGCCAGCGTAGAGCCGGAACGTCGGCTTCTCTGATTTTCTGTGCAGCTTCGCGGTCAAGCTCGCGCGCGAGCCACATAAAACGGCGATTCTGCTGCCTGGCTTCGTTAATCGTCGAAAGCAAAGCTTTCGGTTTTTCGCCGATTAAAGCTGCGAGGCGATAACTGACGGCTTCCGGGTTTTCGATTTCGGACGGATCAACCCAGAGCGATTCGACTTCGAGCGTGATGGCAAGCTCTCGTCCTTCGCGGTCGAGAATCGAGCCGCGCAAAGGTTTGGTTTTTCGCTCGCGCTGGCGCTGTTCGACGGCTTTTGTCAGCAGAAATTCGTGCTGCGCGGTTTGCAGATAAACGAGCCGCGCGCCGATTACCATTCCCCAAAACGCAAAAAGCGCGACGATCAAGCCAAACCGTTTGAGATTTGTCTGTGCCGCAGTTCTAACTTTTTTCCCGATTGGGCGTTTTTGCTGTGGTTGTCGCATCTTGCTTTTTTTAATTCGCTTTCTGATTTCGGCTGCGGATAAAAGCCGTTTCGAGCTTTTCAACTCGCGGCTGGATTTGAATTGCCTGCCCGTTTTCGATTGTTTTCAGCTCGGTTTCGCTGACGCGATTGAGTTGCTGCGCGCTGACGTTTTGCAAACCGATTTTTCGTGCGCGATCTTCCAACTGTGTCGGCGAAGCTGCCATTTCGCGTTCGTAAATAAGCCGTTTTTGCTCGCTTTTTAAACGCTCGCGCTGTCTCTGCATTTCGACGTTGAGGCGGCTTTGTTCGACAGCCGTAAAATGCTGCTGCGCGGCAAATGCAAAACCGGCGGCGATTAAAATTCCCGCAACGACGCCGAAAACGCATCGCCCTAAACGGCGATTATCGTGTTCGTGACGAATTTCATTTTTAATTTTCAGCGTTGAATTGTCGTTCATCTCGTCTATTTCTAAAGTGACAACTTTAAATCTCTTCTTTCGTTAATTTTCTGCAAACTCTCAATTTTGCGCTGCGCGAGCGCGGATTCGCTTCAATCTCTTTTTCGTGCGCAGTCACCGGACGATTCGTTAAAATTTCAATTCGCCGCACCGCGCCGCATTGACAAACGGGCAATCGCGGCGGGCATTCGCAGCGACCTGAAAGACGGCGAAAAGTCTGTTTGACGATTCGATCTTCGAGCGAATGAAAGCTGATGACGGCAAGCCGACCGTCGGGTTTTAAAACATCAATCGCGTCGGCGATAAATTCATCCAGGTTTTCAAGCTCTCGATTAACGGCGATTCTGAGGGCTTGAAAAGTGCGCGTCGCCGGATGGATTTTCTCATGCTTGGAGCGGGGAATCGCTCTTTCTACGGTTTCGGCAAGCTGCGCCGTCGTTTCAATCCTTTCGCCGCGCTCGCGTCGTTCGACGATTCGGCGAGCTATTCGGCGGGAAAATCTTTCTTCACCGTATTGGTAAATGATGTTGGCGATTTCCTCTTCGCTTAAAGTTTCTAGCAATTCCGCCGCCGTCGGCTCGTCCGAGCCCGCATTCATCCGCATATCGAGCGGCGCATCGGCGCGAAAACTAAAACCTCTTTCGACCGAATCGAGCTGCCACGACGAAACGCCTAAATCTGCTAACACGCCGCTTGCCGTTTCCGCTTCGACAAATTGTTTGATTTGCCGGTAATCTGCGTGAATCGCCCGAAAACGCTCGCCGAAATTTGCGAGCCGGTTGGAGGCTTTTTCAATCGCCTCTCGGTCGCGGTCAAAAGCGATGACTTTCGTTTCCGCCGAAGCGTTTAAAATCGCTTCGGTGTGACCGCCCATTCCGAGCGTCGCATCAACGAAAAGACCTGTTTCCGGCTGCAAAAAGCCGAGAACTTCATCGAGCAAAACCGGCGTGTGCAGCGCCGACGCTGATACTGCCGCGCTTTCATTCGTTTTCAAAGATCGCTGCGAAACTCTTTTTCGTCTCGCCATCGCTTAAATTCCGAGACGCGCCAGCGCCGCTTCGTCTTCTTCGGTCAGAGGATTTGCGAGCAGACGCACCTGAAAACGCTCGCTTTCCCAAACTTCCAGATAGCTCAAATAACCGAGGACAACGACTTCGCCCAATAATTCCGCCGATTTTCTGAGCAGCGAATGAATCAGAATTCTGCCTTGATTATCAATTTGCGTTTGCTGCCCGAAATAGCTCGTGCGGTCGAGATAAGCGCGTTTGGCGCGGTCGGTCGAAGGCAGAATCGCCAAGCGCTGTTCGATGCTTTGCCATTCGGGAAGCGGATAAATCCACAAGCTTTCGCCCGTCAGGCTCGTCACATAAACTTCCGAACCGTATTTTTCTTCTATGCTGCGGCGAAAAAAAGCCGGTATTTTGAGCCGCCCCTTTTCGTCAATTGTTGCAGTGTAGTTTCCACGCAGCATAGAATTTCAAATCTCGCCAATCTTTTTTGAACCGCCTAGGGAAGAGTGCTTAAAAAGTTCAGGGTGTTTAAGCATTTTTGGTGGAAGTTCGTTTGACGTGGTTTTGTAATTCTCGGCAGCCACTTTAGACCATTTTGTTCCACCCTGAACGCATACTACTTGGCTTTATAGCGCCTGTCAAGCAAAAATCGAGATAAATTTTCGACTCTCCAAACCGCTCAATGTTTAAGCAGTCTGTTCGGAAAACGACAAAAAGTGCTTAAGCAATCTCGGCGTTTTTTGAAATCGGTTTCGGTAATGTATAGTGCGATGAGCGGTTTTATATTTTAATTTGTAAAAAGTCCGTTTTTATTGAGTCCGATGCCATTTGAGATGACAAGCCTGTTGCTTCTCGGAACGCTCGCCGCGTTTGCAAACTTAGCGGGCGGATTATTAATTTTGCCGATGGGCGGCGCACTTCAACGCAGCGAGCTGTTATTAAAATCGCTGGTTGGCGCGGGCGCGGGATTTTTGCTGGCGGTAATTTTTATCGAAATCATCCCGCGCACCGCCGATTTATGGCTTGTCGGCGATGCGGGGCGGGAAAAGAGCGAGATGTTGATACCGCCGATGCTGCTCCTGCTCGGCGGTTATTTGCTCATAAACTTTTTCGAGCAAAGCTTGATTCCGCATCTTCACCTCGAATCGCATTCAAAAGCGGTTATCGCGCCGCGCAAAGCTTATGCGGCAATCGGAGGACTGCTGTTTCATTCGTTTTTCGACGGACTGGCGCTGGCTTCGGCGATTTCTGTTAATTTCAGCGCGGGCGTTTTGGTTTTTCTCGCCGTTTTTCTCCACAAGCTGCCCGAAGGCTTTACCGCCGTCTCGCTGGTTTTAGCTGCGGGCGAATCGGTCAAAAAAGCGATTGCCGCAAGCGCGGTAATCGGTCTCGTCACTCTGCTTGGAATACTTGTTTTTGCGCTTGTCAAAAATCAAATCACTTTCTCGGTCGCGTACATTTTGCCGTTTTCGGCGGGCGTGACGCTTTACGTTGCGGCAAGCGAATTAATCCCGGAGCTTTATCATCACGGCGAGCGCAATCGGCTGGTTTCGCTTTTTGTTTTTGCCGGAGTCGCGCTGTTTTTCGCGTTGCATTACCTGCTTCACAATCTCATTGAAGCCTAAAAATTAAATAAAGGTCTTTTCGTCCGAACCGATACTTGCTATTATTCGTTTAACTGAAAAGAATGATTCAAACTGTTTTTCGTTCGGGATTGGTTTGCGCGTGGCTGCTGACGGCGACGTGTGTCTTCATATTCGCGCAAGTTCCGAAAACCGAATCGCCCTTGCCCGCGCCGTCCGCGCCGGTCAACGATTACGCTAACGTTATTGACGATACGGTTGAGCAGCGACTTAATGCGCGTCTTCAACGGCTGGCTGAAGTCACAAATCCCAAAATTGAAATGGCGGTAGTTACGGTTCGCACGACCGAAGGGCGCGATATTTTCGATTATTCGCTCGCCGTTTCGCGCGGCTGGGGAATCGGCGCCGATGTCGAAGGCGACAATCCCGGGCTGCTTTTTCTGGCGGCGATTGACGACCGCAAATATTTCACCCAAATCAGCCGCGATCTCGAAGGCGATTTGACCGACGGCGAAGCCGGGCAAATTCAGCGCGAAAATCTTGTTCCCGCATTTCGGCAGGGAGATTACGGTACGGGAATTGAAAACACCGTTAACGCTTATATTACAAACATCGCGCAAAGCCGCGGTTTTGACGCGGCGGCTGTTGTCGGGCAAACCGCGCCGCAGCGCACGCCCCGTGTAAACAGACCGACCAGCCGAACGCGCGGAACAGTCGGCGGTCTATCTCTTGGAACGATTTGCTGCATTGCCATCGGGCTTTTGTTTTTATTCTCAATGCTCAGCGGCGGCAGAGGCGGTCGCGGAGGCGGCGGTGGCGGTGGTTTGTTAAACGGACTTTTGTGGGGAATGCTTCTCTCCAACTTAACGCGCGGCGGCGGTGGCGGCGGTTGGAGCAGCGGCGGTTTCGGCGGATCGAGCGGCGGTGACAGCGGCGGTTGGGGCGGTTTTGGCGGCGGCGGCGACTTCGGCGGCGGCGGCGCGGGCGGAGATTGGTAGAGATTGTTCGTTGTTCGTCGTTCGTTGTTCGTTGTTTTTCTCTTTCGGGTAGCGTTTTAAATTTTAACGACGACGTTCCTAGGCGATTTGCAACGAACAACGATCAACGAACGACGATCAAATTAAGATGAAAGAGCAATTTAATAGTTTTATTGAGGATTTGAGGGCGGCGCACGGCGATAATTTGGCGTCGGTCGTGTTGTACGGCTCGGCGGCGACGGGCGAGTTTACGCCGTATAAATCGGATTACAATTTGCTGATTGCTTTGAAACGAATTACGCCGCGAGATTTGCGCAGCGCGCAGCCGCCTCTGCGAGAGTGGAAAAGGCTCGGTCATCCGCTGCCGACTTATTTCACCGTTACGGAACTCCGCGATGCGGCGGACGTATTTCCTATTGAGTTTCATCAAATGGAAAAGGCGAGATTGGTTTTGTACGGCGCAGACCCGCTCGAAGGTTTAAAGATTTCCGATGCGAATCTGCGTCATCAAACCGAGTACGAGCTGCGAAGTAAATTATTGCAGCTTCGCCGTTTGTATATTCCGGCGTCTGTTTCGGTCGAGAAACTTCAGGAATTGATGAGCGACAGTCTCGGCAGTTTCGCAGTTTTGTTTCGCGCGGTTTTGCTGATGCAAAATTTTGAGCCGCCGACGGCGAAACCGGAAATTGTGCGGATGACGGTACAGAAATTGGGAATTGACGCTGCACCTTTTGCAAAGATTTTCGCTTTGCGAGAGCGCGGCGCGGCGAATTTGAATGAAACGGAAGCGCACGAATTGTTCGCCGCTTATCTCGAACAAATCGAGCGCGTAATTGATTTTGTTGATAAAATTAAAGACGAATCGTAATTCGTAAATCGTGAGCCGTGAATCGTGAATGCTTTCCAGCGTACCGACGATTCACGATTGACGATTCACTATTCACGAAATATGAGGAGAAAGAGAATGAAAAAAATATTTTTGTTAAGTTTTGTTTTGCTCGCTTCATTTGGTTTGAGCGGGTGCGGTTACAACGACTTTACCGCCAAACAGCAAAACGTCCGTAAATCGTGGGCTGATATTGAAACCCAGCTTCAGCGTCGCGCGGATTTGATTCCGAATTTGGTAGATACAGCGAAAATGGCTGGCGTCCAAGAACAGGAAGTTTTCGGACAAATCGCACAATCACGCTCGCAGCTTTTAAACGCCACGCAGGCAGCGCCCGCCGAGCAGAAAACGCCGGAACAGCGCCAAGCTGTAATTGATGCGGCAAACAGTTTCGGTGGAACAGTCGGACGACTTTTGAGCTTGCAGGAAAATTATCCGCAGCTTCGCTCAAACGAGTTATTTATGAAAGTCCAGGATGAATTATCCGGAACCGAAAACCGGATTGGGACGCGCCGCGAAGATTACAACCGCGTTGTTACCGATTACAACACGGGAATCAAACAATTTCCGGGTGTGATTACGGCGAGCTTGTTTGGATTTAAAGAAGAGCCTTATTTCCAAGCCGCGCCGGGAGCGCAAAACGTGCCGTCGGTCGGCGATCCGAATTCGATGCGCCGCAACAATACAACTGCTCCGGCGGCTCCGGCTGGAAGTCCGAGATAATCGCTTTTTAAAATCCGCGCGAGCTGCACATCGCGCAATGATCGCAAGGCTTGCCGCCCGGTTCAAAGTGGCAAGCCTTTTCTTTTTGCCCGGCGTCTTCGGCAATTGCAAAACGCTCGCGGCTTGCGTGCAGAAAAACCGGAAAGACTGGTTTGATAAAATTCGGTGTTTCTGTTTGTTGAGTTTGCGGCTTATCTTCCAGACGATTTTCAATTTGGACGAGCCTCGAATTAAAATCATCGAGCTTCGATAAAATCTTCGTCAAATCTTCTGAATTAGAGTTTTGTGGCTGGCTTTGGTCGGAAGTGAGAATTTGTGCCAGCAGTTTTGCCGCTAAAATTTGAGTTTCGTTTTTCATTTCGCTGAAATTTATTCCGCTTTGTGCAAATCAACGTAATCAACCACTCCGATAATCGCCGAATCAATCGCCGCGCCCGCTTTTCCCGTCGAAGCCGTCGAAGCGCTCCAGCCCTCCTGCACGACCAGAACAATGTCGCCTTCTCCGGCGTCAACCGAATCGAGCGCAATTAGTGTGTCTTCGGTTTCAACCAGTTCGGGCGTCAATTTTTGACAAAGCATCACGCGCCCGCCTTCATAGCGTTGATTTTTCTGCGTCGCTACAACGTTTCCGATAACTCGCGCTAAAATCATACTCAACGTAATGAACCAATTTTACTTAAACAATCCTGGCGATTTGCATATTGCATTATTTATTTTTCGAAGTTTGTAAAAAGTTTATTAATGTATCTACAGAATTTTCGTAATCTTTCGTTACTTTATTATCATTAAACTTCGAAAAATCTTTTGTATTTATTTTTTTTAGTTCTTCAATGTTTGTCCACATTTCATTCCTATTTTCGATTTCGGGAATTTCATTAAATTTTATATTTAGAATTGAGTTATCAATTCTAATAGGCAAAAATATTTGATTATTCCAAGTTCTTTCATATTTTTTTCTTCCGGCAGTTAATTCAAAATGACAGGCGTTGCTCTTAATTGAGTTTTCAGATGCTATAAAAAGCAATATATCGTGCTCGTCCACTCCTCTTTCCATAATGTGAGTGAAGTAGCCGCTAGGATCATCCTTTTGGAAGAGAAAAACTCTTATTCCTCGTTTTACAAAACTATCGTGAATTTTCTTCGCAAAAATTTCATCTTTGAAACTGTAAGAAATAAATACTGATTTATAGTTCTTTGCTTCTTTTATTTCCAACAGATTCTTTAGTTTAATAACCGCAGGCGTATCTGTGAAATAAGCGCTCCTTCTAACATATTTATAGAATTCAGTATCATTAGGAAAAATCCTTTTTTGCTTTATATTATTTACATAACTTTCATAATGTATTGGATTATAAAGTTTTTGTAATTCACTGAATCTTAGTTTATTAATCTGACAAAATTCCTCCAGTTTTCTTATCGAATCACTTTCAGAGATTCCGCTAAATACTTTTTTTATAACATTTTTGTGTTTTTCTAGAAGCCGCTTTATTTGTATATCAAAAAATAAAGTAAATATATTATTGCAATCGTTTTTTTTAGAATTATTCCGTAATTCATCTAACCTAGCAATTTTTGTCAAACTATAAATGCCGTTTACAATGTATTTTTGTCTATCTCTGTAAAAGTTATGCTCCTCTTTACTCTTTGTTTTCAAAAGAACCTTGTTCTGGTAAGTTGATGAATTTTCTCTTTCTGGATAAATGAAAGAACCATAATTTTCTGTTTTTACATTTAAAATTAAAGCCTCGTCTTTTTCAAAACACTCTTCTTCAAGCAATAATCTATCAGTAAAAGCATCTTTGATTTCGATTTTGTGAGGGGCATTTAATTGTCTTTTTAATAAATATTGATCTGTCGGCTCTCTTTGACAAACATACAAATAAACTTTTTTCGATCTATTATTTAGGTGTTGTTTTAACGTTTCAATATTTTTATCAAAATACTTATCGGGAACTATGCTAATTGTTTCGCATTTGGTTAGCAATTTCGCTATTATTTCTTTATCATCTGACATCACAAATAAGTGTTTTCCCTTTTCCCACAAAAACAAAGCCTCCTGGTCATCTAAGTTATTACTTTTGAGATAAAATTCTATTTGATCATTATTACTAGTTTGCAAAATTAGCCTATTTTTACTTGAGGAATCTTCAGCACATCGTTGTTCAATTTCTTCTTTGTTGCAGATTAACGCTATTTTCTTGAATTTTACTAATTCAGGCAATACCAGGCTTAAACCATCCCTGTGTAAGCCAAAATGAACATGCAGCATACCCTCTTTTCTGATTCTTGGTTTTTGGAATGGGTAATTGTATCCAATTATATTATCTCGATTATAAAAGCCTGATCCATGTTTGTTTTTCAAAGTTTCATCGATTAAAGAGTGAATCACATAAAATGTATCTCTAAGCTCTGGGATTTGAAGAGCAGATAAAGATTTCTCTCCGACAGGCAAAAATTTTTGGACTTTCTTATTATCTTCTCCCACCGCACCAACTGTAATACCAACTAATCCTAATTTGTATAAATATGAAAAAACATTCTCAAACTTAGTTTCTAATTTAATCTTTTCTGAAATTTCCACAGCAGAATCGTAGGAAATTGCATTAGATTCAATTAATGAACAAAATAAATCAAATACATTATCTGGAAAGTAAGGAATTATCTCCGTTTTATAACTCTCTAAAAGTTTGTGGCTAGTTTCATTTACTGTTTCGCAAATTTTTTCTTGATTTCGTTCGCTCGGTGAAATTTTTGCTAATTCACTACCTATTTTGACGATTTCTCTTGGTCTTCCCAAAGTATGCCTATAAAGATAATTGAATATTTTTTCTGTTTTCTTATTACCATTTTCATCTAATACAAATTTGTGCGGCAGAATAGAAAAACCTAAAAATCTTGTTAGAGGATCTATATTGTCCTTATCAACTAAATCTTTTTCATCTGTGATTTCAATATTTTGTTCAAAAATTTCCTTAACTTGTTCTTGGGTGTATTTGAGAAAGGTCATGTAATCCTCGGTTTGAAGAGTGGTTGAACTGTAACTTTTATTGAAAGCTTCTTGCCTAAGCGAAACAAATATCTTCAAATGGTTATTCAATGAAGTAAGCTTTCTTATGGCTGTTATAATACCTAATTGTGCATTTACCCATATATCAGGCGAATGAGTTTTGGGATTACTTGTATATAAATATCCAGTGTGGTCTTCTAAAAATTCATCAATATTATCAATAAATACTGCTATTTGATTGACACCATAGTCAGACAACTCTCCTAAGGCTGGGGTTAATATTTTGTTCACGCAGGAATCATAAATCTTTTCAATTTCTCCTCTATTTCTTAAAAATGTGCCAAGAATTTCAGGTAATCTTTTGGCATTTCCAATAATATGAATAATTTCTTTTGGAATAATGATTTCTTCAATATCAACATTCACTAAAATTAATGTTAATAAACATAATTCCCAGGTTTTTTCCCAAATATCTTGTTGAGTAAAACTGTCTAAATCTTCTTTGGAAAAATTAATGCCTGATTTCGTAAATTTCTCTACAAGTCCTTTACGTGGAATGTGGAAATACTCTGGTGCTTTGTCTTTATAGAGTTGACTTTTT
Source organism: Pyrinomonadaceae bacterium (assembly GCA_036388995.1). GTDB lineage: Bacteria > Acidobacteriota > Blastocatellia > Pyrinomonadales > Pyrinomonadaceae > JALZCH01. Next base: position 14,093 of record DASVQU010000146.1, read on the forward strand.
ACCTTCATTAGCAAGGTTTTTCCAAGACCTTTCGGCGCAACCAAAAACATCTTTTTGTCATCCCGACCCACTTTGAGAAATTCTCTAATTTCCTGTGTTTTAACTATATATTTGTTTTTCTCTATATCCTCTAAATCTCCAATATTTATTTGATCGGCTTCGTATGTCCAAGGTTTCATTTATATTATCTCCTAGAAGATTTTGGAAAGACTAAAACGTGTTTTTACATACCTACAATTTTGACAACCGTTTAGTCGATTAATATATGCGAATTAAGAGCAGGAAGTAAGCAGTAAATGTGCAAACTGCCTGCTTGCCGTAGCAACGCACTTCCAATCCTTGAACGGAACGACCGCGCGAAGAGTTTATAGTAGGTGACAGGAAGATGATAACTATATCAGCCGCTCACTACTTACTATTCACTCTGTAAACGTGCGAATCGGAGTCAACGATTCCGACAATCGTGCAATCGGTCGGTGTGGCGTCTCGTTTGAAAGGAAAGCTCGCCTCTTTTCCGCGACACCAGAAAACCAATTCGCCGACACCCGCGCCGACCGCATCAAGGGCAACTTGCGGTTTGCCTTTCGGTTGTAAATTGCCGTCAAGCGTTTGCACAATCAAAAATTTGCGCCCGTGAAGCGATTCGTTTTTGACGGTGGAAACTACGGTTCCGACTACGCGAGCAAGCTGCATAAAAATTATTTTCCCTTGATTTTTCCAAAATGCGTGTAAGCGACCGCCCCCAGCACGCAGATTAGCAAAGCGCTGTATTCCATTCCGTTTCTGCCCGCGCCCACAACAAACCAGCCTTGATTGACGTGAATCAGATAAATTCCGGTCGCAAGCTGGATGATGAACAAAAGCGCAATCGGCGCGACCGCAAACCCGGCTGCCATCGCCAAACCGCCGACAATTTCAAAAATCGTAATTCCCCACGCGAGATAAAACCCCAGAGGAAAACCTTTTGCGGTGAAAAATCCGCCGAAATCGTCAACAATTCCGAGACTGATTCGCGCGACGCCGTGAATCAGCATAAAAGCCGCAACCGCGACGCGCAGGAAAATGATTGCGTTGCTAAATCTGGAAGCCGTGTTGTTCATAAAATTTTGTTACGGCGTTTCGGCAGAAAAAGTTATCAAATTTGGGTTGCGTCAATCGTGTCAATCACGCCGACAATCGCCGCGTCAACCGGCGTGTCTTTGTTGCCCTCGGCAAGGCGCGCAGACGAACCGGAAACGACCAGGACGCGCTCGTGAAAGCCCGCCCCGACAGTATCAACAGCGACGACATATCCGCTTTGGTCCGTGCCGTCGAGATTAATCGGTTTGACGATTAATAATTTTTTCCCTGATAGCCGCTCGTCCTTTTGCGAAGCGACGACCGTACCGAGAATTCGAGCAATTATCATCTGCCGCCGTTACTTTCTGCCAATCGGCAAAGCATCGTCAACGCTTCCGTGCGGTCGCGGAATAACGTGAACCGAAACTAATTCGCCGACTCTGCGCGCCGCCGCCGCCCCGGCGTCCGTCGCCGCTTTAACCGCCGCGACATCGCCGCGCACAATCGCCGTGACAAAACCCGCGCCGATTTTTTCGTAACCGATCAATTCGACATTTGCGGCTTTGACCATTGCGTCCGCCGCTTCGATCATTGCCACCAAACCTTTTGTTTCAACCATTCCCAATGCTTCCTGCATTCGTTTTCAGATTCTCCTTTTAAATAATTCCCTGATAAATCTCGTCAACTTTTAATTCACAATCGAGCGATTCGAGCTTTAAAATTTCGCCTTTGACATATTCGCTCTGAAACCAGAATTTGTCGTCGTGTTTTGTGTAAAGAACGACAAATCTTTCGCCTTGCGACACAAGCAAATATTCGCGCAAGCTTTCGATTGATTTATACGCCTTAAATTTAACGCTGCTGTCGAATTTTTCGGTTGTCGGCGACAAAACTTCAATGATCAGTGCCGGATTGACCAACAGTTTTTGATTACCAATATCTTCGTAAACCGGCTGGTCGCAAACTGCACTGACATCTGAATAACGATACGGCGGCATTGCCGGAACTTTTATCAGCACATCTGACGAATAAACAGCGCAATCGCGTTCGTCTAACTGGTTTCCCAACAAACGTATAATTCTTGCACTAAGACGCGCGTGTTCGGGGCTGCCGCCGCTCATTTCAAAAACTTCGCCGTCGTAATATTCGTAGCGACCTTCGGCGTTAGCGTCAAACTCCAAGTATTCTTCGAGGGTCATTTGCTTGCTTGTAATCAGCGTCGCAGACATAAACGTTTTTATTTTAAGCTCGCGGCTTGAGCAAGCAACTCTATCAATTCTTCGCGCGAAAGCGCAATCTTCGCACCGTTCGCTCTGCCGTTTGATTCGGATGTGCAGCCGATTCCGTTTTCTTCCAGATAACCGCAAGCCTGACAACGCGCCGTTTCGGGCAAATATCCGGCTTTTTCCCGCACGTTGATTAATTTCTCAATCGCGTCCGCCGGTAAATCGCGCGCGCCGCCCAAAGCTCTGGCGAGAATCGCAATTTTCGCCGTGTGTTCGAGCGTTTCCATACGGTCAAACGCCTGCCACAAATCGTCGCCGTAAGCGACCGCGCCGTGATTCGCCATCAAAAGCGCGTTGTGAAGCCGGACAAACGGCTGCATTTCCTCGGTTAATTCGTCGGTTGAAGGAGTTCCGTAGCCGGTCAGCGGAACGCAGCCGAGCGCTAAGATCACTTCCGACAAAATCGGCTGGTCAATCGCCAGATTCGCGACGGCAAAAGCAGTCCCGTGCGGCGGATGCGCGTGGACGACTGCTTGAACGTCGTCTCGCTCCTGATAAATCAAAAGGTGCATCTTTAATTCGCTCGATGCTTTGCGGTCGTTGAGCGGTTTGCCTTCTAAGTCTGTAACTGCAAGCGAATCTTCGGTCATTCGCCCTTTTGAAGTCATTGTCGGCGTGGCGATAATTCTGCCGTCGCCGAGTCGGGCGCTGATGTTGCCGTCCGAGGAAGCGACGTAGCCGCGTTCGTAAAGGAGTTTGCCGATTTGGATAATTTCGCGCCGCGCGGTTTTCTCGTCCATCTTCGCCCGTTATTCTAACCTTTTTGGAAACAAAAATGAAAAGGCAAGACTTTTTCGGTCTTGCCTTTTAAATCAATAAAAATGTTTGTCTATTAACGAACTACTCTCGGCGGCGGTGGCGGAACCGGCGGAAGCGGAACGGCGTCAAGCTCCAATTCACGGTTTAAGCGAATTTCATCGCGCAATCTTTCGTTTTCGCGGCGAACGCTGTCGAGCTGATAGCGCAAATTATTTCGTTCATATCGGCTGGGGCAACTGTATTCCGAATGACGTTTCCAGCCTCGGCGTTCATAATTTACCTTCGGCAAAGCGACGGAAACAAAGAAGCTGGCGATAAACAAACCTAAAACAAAAGTCAGGAAAAACGGCAAAAATCTTTTCAGCAAATTCATCAACATAAGACGTGCAAAACTCCTTTTCAATCCCTTTGTTGCATTTTACACCAACCCGGCTGCCCGCGAGCAAATTATTTCGATGTTTTTTTTGCGGTTTTTTTTGAACTCTTCTCGCCGTTCGGCTGCGATAAAAAATACGACAAGCCTTCGAGCGAGATGGTTAGATCAACGGTTTTTAATTTTACTTCCGGGTGCGGCTGAAGCGGCACGGGCGCGAAATTTAAAACTGCTTTAACTCCGGTTTGGGCAACCGTGTCGAAAACCGTCTGCGCTTTCTCGGCTGGAACGGTAATCACTGCGACATCAATTACGTTTTCGCGCGCTATGCGCTCAAAATCCTGAAAATCATAAACCGGACATTCCGAGCGCCCGATTTTCTGCCCGACTTTTTCGCGGCTCGAATCAAATAGCGCGACGACGTGGAAATTAGATTGTTTAAAACCGTAATAATCCGCGAGCGCCGTTCCGAGCCGCCCGGCGCCGATAATCCCGACGCGATGCTCTTTATCCAATCCGAGAATTTTAGTCAAAGTCCGGCGCAAATCGTCAACGTAATACCCGACGCCGCGCACGCCGAATTCGCCGAAATACGCCAAATCTTTGCGAATCTGCGCTGAATTGAGATGAAATTTTTTTGCCAGAGCTTCGGATGAAACTGTTTTGATTCCTTCCTCTGCGAGCTGATTCAAGCAGCGCAGGTAAACACTGAGGCGATTGGTAGTTAGTTCAGAAATCTTTTCCGTTTTCATTTCAAATATAGATTCAATGGGAGATTATAACTTGAATCCGCTCGCTTGTGAAAAAAGGCGATAACCAAATGATGTTTTAACGCTTTTGAGCGTTGCTGTAAAGTGTCCGGTGAGTTATAATTTAATCTGTGAAACAAGTTGCGTTTGTGAAACAAGGGTGTCAACTTGTTTATATAAAATCACATCAAAACTAAAAAATGATTGCACATTTATCAGGCAAATTATTGTTAAAAGGAGCAACGTCCGTCGTAATTGACATCGGCGGCGTCGGCTACGAAGTCACAATTCCGCTCTCGACCGCTTACGAATTAGGCGAAACCGGCTCGGACGTTTCGCTGCGGATTTATACGCACGTCCGCGAGGAGGCTCTACAGCTTTACGGTTTTCAAACAGGGCGCGAGCGCGAGCTGTTCACGCTGCTGATCTCGGTTTCCGGCATCGGCACAAAATCTGCGATTGCAATGCTTTCGTCAATGAACGCCGATGAAATTGCAGGCGCGATTCGCACCAATAATTTAGCGCGCTTAACGAGCGTTCCCGGCATCGGTCGCAAAACCGCCGAGCGTTTGGTGATTGAGCTGCGCGACAAGATTCTGCAAATTTCGTCGCCCGCGCTCGAAGAAACAATCGCCGCCGGAAACGGCAAAGCCGCGAAACCTTCGCTCGATACGGTTTACGACGACGCGCTCGAAGCGTTAATAAGTCTCGGCTATGCCAAACCTGTCGCCGACCGCGCTTTGAAAACCGTAATGTCAGACGGCGGCGAAATCTCTGTTCAGGCGCTGCTCAGAAGAAGTTTAAGAAATTTATCAAAATAAATATCAATGTCAGAACCGCCTGCGGCAGCGGGCGGGTTTTACTTTGGCAGAAAACCCGCCCGCTGCCGCAGGCGGTTCTGACAAAAACAAATGACTAACGAATACGAATTAAACGACAACCGCGACCGATTTCAGCAGGACGACGAGGCGAATATCGAACTCAGTTTGCGCCCGACTCGTCTCGGCGAATACATCGGTCAGAAAAAAGTCAAAGACAATCTCGGAGTTTTCCTCAAAGCTGCGAAAATGCGGCGCGAGGCGCTCGATCACGTTTTGCTGACAGGACCGCCGGGACTCGGAAAAACAACGCTTTCGCAGATCGTCGCCAATGAAATGGGCGCGCAGCTTCATTCGACCGCTGGACCCGTGATCGAAAAAAGCGGGGATCTGGCGGCTTTGCTGACGAATTTGCAGGAAGGCGATGTGCTGTTTATTGACGAGATTCACCGAATGAACCCGGCGATTGAAGAGATTTTGTACCCGGCGATGGAAGATTACAATCTCGACATTATGATCGGGCAGGGAACTGCGGCGCGCTCGATTAAATTGGAATTGCCGAAATTTACGCTCGTCGGCGCGACGACCAGACCGGGTTTGATTACAGCTCCGCTACGCGGACGTTTCGGGATTCTTTTTCACCTAGATTTTTATCCGATTGATGATTTGCAGACAATTATTTTGCGTTCGGCTGGGATTTTAAACGTCGAGGTCGAAGAAAAAGGCGCGCGTGAAATCGCTCGGCGGGCGCGCGGAACTCCGCGTATCGCCAACCGTCTGCTGCGCCGCGTCCGCGATTACGCCGAAGTTGACTACGAAGGCAAAATTACGGAAGAAGTCGCAATGGACGCGCTCAACCGAATGGAAGTTGATACTTACGGTTTGGACGAAATTGACCGCAAACTGCTGCTCACGATTATCGAAAAATTCGACGGCGGTCCGGTCGGACTCGGCACGATTTCGGCTTCGATTCACGAGGAAAAAGATTCGATTGAAGAAATCATCGAGCCTTATTTAATTCAAACCGGATTTTTAAACCGCACTCCGCGCGGACGACTTGTAACCAGATTGGCTTATGAGCATTTCGGCGTGAATATGCCGATAGTCAATCAGCCTTTATTTGAGTAAAATTCAAATGTAAATTCTAAAAGACCGGAATTTCAATGCCGCTTGAAATTCCGGTCTTTTTTTTTGTTACTATATTTTAGACAGTTTCAAACAAAGCGTTTTTGAGCTTTATCTTCACAAAGTTTGTGTTTTATGTTCAGCGCCGAAAACATTATGAGAATCTTGCTGACAATTGTTTTTTGCCTTTTTATCATCGTTAATTTTTCCCAATCGAACGCGCCGACTTTTGCCGAATCGCCGGAAACGCAGCAACAGCAAGGCGTAAATCGTTTTGAAGGTTACAACATTTTTCTCGACGCGGTTGACGTGCATATTCCGCAAGGCGGAGCGTGTGCGACGCGCTATGTCCCGCCCGCCACGCAAATCACCATCACCGATTTAAATCCCGCGACTCCGATGCGCCTCGGTTCTTGCAGCGGCTCGCCCGCCGTGCGTTCCGCGTCTGCGACTACGGCGACCGTCAATGCCGATGAAAACAATTACAAATGGTGTTTCACGGGCGAAGATAAAACGTATCAGCTCTCGTTTCAAGCCGACCGTTTCGCCGGAAAAATCACTTATAACTGGATTGCCAACCCGGATGCGTCAACCGCCGGTTTTTACAACATCAGAGATTTCGGCGCGAAAGGCGACGGGCAAACCGACGACACCATTGCGATTCGCTCGGCGCTGGCGTTTATCGCCTCGCGCGGAGGAGGCGGAACTTTGCGTTTTCCCGAAGGCGATTACACAGTCGGCAAAGTCCCGAATTACAAAGGCATCACGCTCCCGCCCGGCGTGACAATCGAAGGCGTCGGCTCGATTCTGACGGGCGCGGCGATTAACAACGTCAATCAGCGTAGCCCTTCGCGCATCTCGCTCGCTCCGGGCGTAACGAACGCCGCCATTTTTCGCATCGGCGAATGCACCGAGCGAGTCGCCATTCGCGACATCGAGCTTTTCGCTAATAGCCAGGATAAAACTTATGGAATCGAGGCGGTCGGCACGAATTTAACGAGCCAGGATTTTTTCATCGAGCGCGTTACCTTTAATAAATTCTATCGCGGCTTTTACGCCCACGCGATACACGCGCCCGGAACCGCTTGGCAGTTTGATTTCATCAAAGTGCGCGATTCGCGTTTTCTCTACAACACGGATGCCGGAATCTGGGTTGATATTTGGAATACGGATTGGAAAATCGAAGGCAGCTTTTTCCAGGCGCCGGCAAAAACGGCGACAAACCGCGCCGACGGAATTTATATTTATCGAGCCGGAATGGTCAGCATCGCCGAGACTTTTTCCGGCGTTCCGGGCGGCGCGGGCGCGGGCGTCAAAGGCGGCGATTTTCTGCACATCATCGAGAACGGAAATCTAACGATTATCGGCAGCCAAACCGAAGGAATGACTCGCTCGCTGGTTTTCGGCGAGCTTCAGGGCGCAGGCAATTTGTCGTATCCGATCACGCTCATCAACAACATTTTCGGCGAACCGATTGAAATTAAAGGACGCCGAATGCTCGTCTCAACCGGAAATCTATACAGCGCCGGCAGCGTCCGACTGAATAATGACGTTGAGGTTTATTCGACCGGCGACCGTTTTTGTTACGACGGCTATATTTTGGGATGCCAAACCGCCGGAAACCAGTCAAATTTTATCGGCGGAAAAATAATGTTCGCTACCGGACAGCCGACCAATCAGACTGTTCCGGGAAGACCGATGGTTTTAGGCAGCGAAGTCCAAATGCCGACTTTCCGCAGCAACGAATTGCCGCGCAATTCAAACAACGGCACGATGCTCTTTTGTGCAGACTGCCGCCGCAATTCGCAATGCGCCGGAGGTGGTCAGGGAGCTCCGGCAATGTTCATTAACGGACGCTGGGAGTGTCTTTAAAGTAATGAATACAGTAGGATATCAAGGGATAGGAGCAAAATGTAAAATTGTCTGATTTCATCTTGTTTTTTATGAATTGCCGCTTGCTCTTGCAGTACTGGATTTTTCGATTAACCATTTCCCGTTAAGTTTCCGTAAACTATAAGTTACGGCATAAGGACCGACGGTTTTGTTTTCGAGAAGAGTTCCCTCGCTCCGATATCTAGGAACAAACCATTTTTCAATTGTTTTTACCATTGCGAAATCTCGCCTTTCATTAACCTCAACCGAAACAAAATCAAATTGCTCGCATTTTGATTCGAAACCGTAACGAATGCCTTTCTCAATAAGACCCCTTGCGCTTTTGCCGATTCTCGCGCTGTCCAAATCGCTGTTGTGGGATTCGACAATCCAATATTCTTTGAGTTTGTTTTCGTCGAAACTCGTTGGATTTTGGTAAAGCACTAATGATTCGTACATCTGTGAATCTTTCACAACTTTTCTCACTTTATCTTCTTCGTTGGTTGAAAGGTATGTGACGGCTGCGACAGAAACAAATGTCAATCCTAATAATCCAATCACCAGTTTTAAAAGCGAACTTTTCTTAATTTTTTTAGTGTTTCGCGGTTGATCGTAAGCTGACTCTGGGATTATGACTGGAGATTTCAAATGGTCTTTAGGTTCATTCTCTTCAAATTCTTTTACTTCATCAGTATTTAAATTAGGTTCTTCTGCTTTGAGAACTGAGTTATCAATATTGGTTGCTGGGCTTGTTTCGATAGTAAGTTGAGTTACAGTTTCTAATTCTTCCTCTGATTCGATTGCTGGTTGTTTGACTGTCAACGTAAAAACATAACCTTGCGATGGAACCGATTGGATAATTTCAGAATTATTGTTTTCTCCACGAAGGGTATTTATTTTTTTTTGCAGCGTATCTTTCGTGACTTGCAGCCGCCGCAAAATCATCTGTATGTCATTTGTTTCTTCCCAAACAGCTTCCCGCAGTTCTTCATAAGCCAACGTTTGATTTGCTTTTTTAACGAAAGCTAACAGTAATAGCTTCTCTTTGTTGCGAAGTGAAACGGCTTCTCCATCAGAAAGGCGAGTTAAAAGTGAATTTTCTGGAATGAAGCGTAATCCATCGAAATCATAGAATTGTAAAGAGTTAATAGACATCAAATTACCTCCCACGGAATTTGAGCAGCCTCAAATTGAAATTTGATTTGACTAGACGAACTAACTGTATTACACAAGATGTGATTTTACAAGATTTAAAAGTGGGCGTTTATTCACGCCCTAAGCTGTAAAGATTCGTTAACGAGATTTTACTCTATTTCCAACAATAGTTTACCCCTTTAGCTCGTTAAATAATCTGAATTAGATAAAAAGAACTGTATGATCTGTTTCTCCCACTATCAAATTTTTTCCGTCAAAGCCAGCTTTATCGCTTCTTCGGTATAAAAATACCACAGAGTGGAGAAAAGACTTTCATCTTTTCACTACAAAAAGAACTTTTATAAATGCAAAGCTTGCATTTCTGCTTGCTGCTAGGAAAGCAGCTTATTCACTAAGTTCATGAAATTCCGCAGTGGTTTTTTCATGTTCCGACAAAATCACATCTGCCTTTTAAGTGCAGTTTGTTCAACCCCTAAAAACTATCATCAATGACGGAGGTTTACTATGCAAAGAAAATGTTTCCAGAGAAAAGAATTAATAAAGACTTTTGTATGTCTTTTTATAGTGTTAGTTAGTGTCGCTATAAACAATTTCCAGGTATCTGCTCAAGCTACAGATCAACCCGACTTTAAACTACCATTACCCCCTGATAAGGATTGGGCTTTGAGTGTTGAAACTGGAACTCCTTCAAGCTTTTGTGGTGGAGAGGCGGGAAAATATTATGGTAATCCCAATACTCCTGACTGCTATCATGCAGGAAATGGAAGATATTCTTTAGATCTACTCGATAATAATAGGCAAGATGGGGATCTTAGCGGAAGGGCTGATGTTCCTATTTTAGCTCCTGCAAGCGGTAAAGTAATAAAGAGGGTTATAGACCCTGGAAAGCGAGTGGGGTGCGCTTGCTATGGCAATTATTTGATAATAGATCATGGCAACGGTTATACCGCTATTTATGGGCATCTGAAAGATAATTCAATAGACAACATTCAAGAACAGCAAACTGTAGCTGCAGGCGAGAAAATTGGAATAATGGGAACCTCAGGAGATAGTAGTGGAATTCATCTACATTTCGAGATACGTTATAGGGGCTCGGGGGCATCTCAAAGTGCTATTTTAGATAATCTTATAATAGATGGTCGGAAAATGATAGATTACAAAGTTGGAACGCCAACTGCTCTGTTATATTACCGATCAACCAACTCACAAAGATATGAAGGTTATCTTGATAATGCTAAATGCGACTTAATCAAAGGATGGGCATGGGATAGAACTCAGTCAAACATTCCGGTTAGTGTAGATATTTATGACGGAGATACTAAAATAACTTCAGTCGTAGCCAATGAATCTCGTCCTGATATTACTTCATATACACGTGATAATGGTTTGCACGGTTTTAGTTATCCAACGCCAGCCAGCTTGAAAGATGGAAAACGACATAATATTTGGGTGAAAATCTCAGGTCCTGATCACAATCTTTCATTTAGTCCAAAAACCCTGCATTGCGGTAATGTCGGTAATATTGAAGTAGCTAGTTGTAGCGAAGTTCGCGGATGGGCAGCAAATACTGAACAACCAAACAACATAGTCAATGTAAGCATCTATGATGGCAGTACGTTGATAACAACGATACCAGCTAATCAACCGCGCCCGGATGTTGGGGCTTATTTAAATGATAATGGTTTACATGGTTTCCAATATACCTTCCCATCTGCACTAGCCACAGGTGCGCATAGTATATCTGTAAAGATCTCGGGTGCTAATACGGAGATAGATAACAGTCCAAAATCTATAACGTGCGGTACACCTCCGCCATCAACGCATTACGAAGGATATTTGGATCAAGCGGATTGTAATTTAATAAAAGGCTGGGCTGTTAACAGAAACAGCGTGAATACTCCGATAAACGTCAGCATTT
>DASVQU010000147.1:0-26900 GCA_036388995.1 Pyrinomonadaceae bacterium
GAATGATGTTCAATGAACAAGCGAGAAGGTTCTTTCCTCTACCCGAATATGATTTTTCAAATAACAAAGTAAAAGTCACTGTCATCGGCAAAGTTCTAGATATGGATTATGCCAGCGTCTTGGCGAAAGATAACGATTTGACCCTCGAAGAAATAATGATGCTCGATAAAGTCCAAAAAAGAAAGAAACTGACACCAGACGAATTTAAACACCTAAAAAGAAAAGGACTTATAGAAGGAATCAGACCGAATATCTATATCTCAGCAAAAGTTGCCCAAAAAACGGGGCAAATGGCGACCTACACTAAATTCAAGGCTTTCAACAATTCCTATTATCAAGATTTGATTATTAAAGCCTTGAAACAGCATAACAGCCTGACCAGAAAGGATTTTGATGAGCTTATTTGGGACAAACTGCCCGATTGGATGACAGATAAACAGAAGAAGGGAAAAATAGGTAATCTACTCTCAGAACTTAGAATAAAAGGTGACATAAAAAACATTGGAAGCGATTTCAAGCCTGTTTGGGTTCTCTCTTAATAAACCTAAGAGAGTTCTAAGAGAGTTCTAAGAGAGCTTGTTTTATAAATGATTGAAAGCAATAGTTATATTGTTAACTAAACTCTCTTAAATACAAACATTGCTAAGAGAGTGAAGAATAACGATTTAACTATTAAACGTGCAAGCAAATAGATTAAATGAAATAGACACATTTTAGTATAATCATTCTTATGGTCAAGCTGTTTTTCTCCTATTCTCATCGTGACGAAGCCTTGCGAGATGAATTGCAGGTACACTTAGCCAGCTTACAACGACAAGGCATTATTGAAAGCTGGCACGACAGGCGCATCGGTGCAGGTCAAGAGGTTCACAATGAAATCAGCAAGCATCTTGAAGATGCACAAATTATTCTTCTCTTAATCAGCCCTTATTTCATAGCCTCTAATTATTGTTATGAGATAGAAATGAAGAGGGCAATGGAAAAACACGATGCTGGGGAAGCTCGCGTAATACCCGTAATACTTGAGCCGTCAAACTGGCATAATTTACCTTTTGCGAAATTGTTAGCTGTTCCCAAAGATGGTAAGGCTATTACTAAGTTTCCCAATTTACACGATGCGTTTCTTGAGGTGACTTTAGCTATTGAGGAGGCGGCAAAAGAATTTAATAGCGTTCCAAGTCCTGCAAACAATCTTCAAACTTCTAATAAGAATGAATTAAACAATCCTCTAATTGTTCCGCAAATCAGGTCAAGCAACTTACGAATTAAAAAGACATTTACCGACCTTGATAAAAATAAATTTGAGCAGGAGGCGTTTGAGTATATTGCTAATTTTTTTGAAGGCTCTTTGCAGGAGCTTCAAGCCAGAAATCCGCAGATTAATACTGACTTTAGACGAATCACCGCAAATCAATTTACCTCGATTATTTACTTAAACGGCTCAGAGGTTAGTAGCTGCACTATCTCACTAAATAATGACCAAATGTTTAAAGGCATAAATTATACGCAGGGACGGGCATCTAGCCGAGGAATAAATAATTCACTTACCGTTGATGATGATGGTTATAATTTGTTCCTAAAGGCTTGGAATGTTTTCAACTACTCCTCAAGAGAAAACGAAAATCTAACTTTTGAAGGTGCGGCTGAACACTATTGGGAAATGCTGATAAGACCATTACAGTAGTTTTTCTATCCATTTAATTTACAAACTATTCAAAGGTTTAGTCAGTTCAGGAGAATCGGCATCAGGAATACTTACGCTTTTACTGAGGGGTGTGAACTCATTTCATTAGCAGGATAAGGAATAAGCTTGCAGTGCTTTTGAGAATGGTGGATTAACGAGCAGATTCTATCAGAATATTGAGCATTTCAGTTAATTTGTTTTTTGACCTTTATTTGGACAATTCAACTTTCTTACAAAAACCATAATTTCTTAAAAAGTTTATCCTCAGCACTTCTTCCTTTGGCAAATCACTTTTAGAATATTCAAGCTTAGAATTGCATAATCTTCCACCTTTAACAGTGGCGTAATAAGGCTTGCCATTTACAAACTTCACATTGAACTTCTTTTTAAGTAATGAAATATTATCCGCCTTCGCAATCCCAACAATCAAAAATTCCAAAGGGCGTTTAACATATTCCTGAATCTTTTCTAGGTACTTTAAAAGCTTGAATATCGTATTAGAATCTCTGTAATACCGTGCATAAATTGCTACCGTATTTATATCTGGTCTTTCTTGTAACCATTGATTGGTATTCTCAAAATCAATTTCATCAATCAAGAAAAGGAAGGGAATGCAGGGGACACCGAGATTTGCAAACAAGTCATAGGATTGAAAGTTCCTTTGTTGATTACGGATTTGGTCAGGTCGTGGAAAATCTTCTTCCCAAACCGACCAAGTTAAAGATGTAACCCAATCAAATCCCATTCTCGCTATTTTTTCAAACACTTGATTTGCTTGATGAATTTTCCAAAAAATTTCAAGCTGTTTATCATCGCCAGTTCCAATTAATGCAACCCTCGCCTTCATTGGAATACCGAATTTCAATTTAATCTCATTAACATCTTTGTATCTCAGATAGCCTCTTTTACCAATAATCTTTCCAAGCGAAATACCGAATACAAAGTTTTCCAAGCAATTCGGTATCGTCATCCCCCTGTTCACAGTTAATGTATAGGGTGGAAGGTTAAGACGATTTTGATGTGAAGATTTCGGTATCGGTATTTTTGTTTTAAATGTATCGAAAAAGAAAGATTCCCTTTTAGCCACATCAAAACACCCTATGTAATTTTCACCTTGTAATAGATAGGATTTCCCATTTGTTGCGCCATTACAAAGCTTACTTACTTTCCAAGAACAAGTATCACAAGCAAAATTTAAAACGGATTGGCTATTTTTATGTCTCATAATAGGCAAAGCTCAATTAAGATTTCGGATTCGCCTCCATTATTTAGAATTTGTCCAACGAGCTTCCTGTTTGTGCCAGTCGCAAGATTAATCATCTCTTGTGCATCAGAATCAGGAACATATCCTATTGCGCCTTTTTCAGAAGAGACTAAAACTCTATTGCCTTGAAAAGTGCCATATGCTTTATCACCAATTTGTAACGAATTAATTACTGACGTGGTTTGAAGCGGAATGAAAGTCCAACATACTACGTTGGGTGGATTGGGTGGCGGATTCTCTGGGTCACTTGGAATTGGCGGCGGCGGTTGTTTTGGGGGTTTTGGTCCTTTACTCATTAAGATTTTTCTCCTTTTAATTACTCAAGAATCTTGCTAGAATGTCAGCCGTTTCATAGATGTACTTCTGTTACCAGGAACGACATCGAAATAAATAAAACACACTTTCGTTACACAAGTCAATATTTGTTACACAAAAATAACTTTTAGAGGTCAATTCTAATATGACTACTAGAAAACTGAGCAGTTTAGGCGTAATGGTAAGAGAAAAACGGGGCGACGCAAAACTTCGTGATACTGCTGAGGCAATCGGCATAAGCGCACCAACTTTGATGAGAATTGAAGCGGGGAGAACGCCTGATGTAGCCACTTTCGGTAAAATATGTCAGTGGCTCCAAATAAGCCCTGAAAGTTTCCTTGGGTATAAACAGGAAGATGCGCCCAAAGAAAATACAAATATCCAAATCTCAGCCCATCTAAAAGCACCAAAAGCAATGACGCAAGAAACTATCAGCGCTTTAGCTAGAATGATTCTTATAGCTGTTGATTCGCAAAAAAGCTCAGAGGAGTTGACTGATGAAAACACTTGAAAGAGGTTTTAAAGCTTGGGCTGAACGAACTTCTTTAATATTAAGAAAAGAATTAGAAATTAAATCGGATGAGCAGTTGAATTTAGCCAAACTTGCTGAATATCTCAATGTGAAAATATGGACACCTAATGATATTCCAGGCATAACTGATGATGTAATAACTGAATTATTAGAAGTGTCTCCAAATAATTGGTATGGAATAGGTCTTCAATTTGGAAAACAAGGGATTGTAATCTATAACCCAAAACAATCAGCGAGACGGCAAGCATCTGATATAGCTCACGAATTAGCTCATTTCCTTCTTGAGCATCAGCCAGCAAAACTAATTTTATCGTCCAATGAACCATTAGAAGAGGTTTGGATGCGTTCTTTTGACCAAAAACAAGAAGATGAAGCTAATTGCCTTGCTTGGTCGCTCTTACTTCCGCGTGACGGTCTAATCCGTTCATTACATCGTATGACTGAGGCTGAAATTGCTGAACATTATGGAGTTTCTGAGCAATTAGTAAAGTTCCGTATAAATTCAACTGGAATAAAAAAACAAATAAAATACTAAATGTATTGTTGAGATATTATTTACTTATCATATTTGGCAATTTCCTTATCGCCTATGTCTCGGTCTGCTCGGTAATTGTTCAGGAAGATTTAAGGCATCATCAATCAAAACATCAACACAAACGCCTGCTAATCTTGAGTAACGAAGTAACAAAGGTAAAGAAGGCTCTCTTTTGCCAAGCTCATAAGTCGAAATAGTGCCTTGAACAAGTTCAACCTCTTCAAAAGCTAATTGTTTAATCAAATCATTTTGCGATAATCCCAGGCTCAAGCGTATTTGCAGAAGTTTTTGGGCTAATCGTTTTGGTTTGGGTCTTTGTGCTTTGCCCATCAGAAGTTTACTCCTGATTGAGCAAAGATTTTGTGAACCCTGCTAAAGTCATTTGACTTTAGATTTTGTTTGCGAATATGATGAGCCGCGTGTCTTTGGTATGACAGAGCGGCACTTCTCATCCTTTAATCGAGAAGCCTCTTAACACCATAAACAACCAATAAATTAAACCTTTGACGCCGCTAAAACAAGGCTGAATAAGAGGGGATGTCATTATGCTTCACACTAGAAAAACTCTTTTATTAATTCTGTTTTGTATTTTCATTGTTTCATCCTGCAAAAAAGCTGAAATTCCCTGCAATTTAACACCTGAACAAGCACCTGAAATAAGGGGAATCAGATTAGGAATGTCATATAACGAGATTGCTAATAAATTTCGGATTAAGTGCAATCTTGATGTTAATAGTTCTTCACTCTATAAAAAAGAAAGGTTTTCCATTCAAATAAAAGATGTTGATTTTTATAATAAATATAAATCAGCAATTGGAGCTACTGACCAATATGACCTCAAAGGTTTGGATGCTGGCTGTTTTTCCGACCTGGATAAAAACGTGATTGGATTTAATCCGTCTAAATTTCCTGAGTTAGAAGGAATTGACTCGTTACGCCTATCTTTTGACGAAAGTAAGCTTATTGTGGGAATAGGAGTGAATTATGCTACTAAGCACAACGAAAAGTTTACCTTTCAAAAACTAACTGATTCGTTGGATTTATCGAAGTGGAATAATTGGTATATCGAACCGAAGATAAATATTGATGATGATTCAACTATGTCGAGAGGAACGCTTCTTTGCAATAATTTGGTCATCCAACCTGAAATTACTTATTTTATAAGGCACGGTAATGCTTATTCTGTTAATTTGGATTTTTGGTCAACAACTGACGATGAATTAGTATTTATCAGAAATTCTATAGTGGAAGCTCAGAAGACTGAGGAACAGAAGAAAAAAGAAGAAGCAGAAAAATCTAATGCTGAAAGCAAGAAAAGAGCGGAAGAAGAAAAAAGAATCCGTGAGCCATTCAGACCTTGAAAATAAACCAAAATCCTATATGTAAACTCGATTTTTTTGAAACTATTACCATAAGCTGAGACTACTCAGTGATTTAGGGGTTATTCTGTGAGGAAGGGTTATACAAGTTTGCATTTCAAAAAATTGTTGATTTTTTCCTGAAAATTGCTGGATTTTTTCAAAAATCTGCTCATTTTTTTTATCGAGTCGAGACACAAGATTAAACATCAAGGCATACCCCCTATACCCCAGGTAATTTTGAGAAATGTGGCTATTTTGAGTTTTAGAAGATTACAGGTCAGACCAAAATATTTTTAATATTAGCTTTCACTAATAAAACAAGGGTTTGATTCATAGAAACACCATTTCATTGAAAATCATCAATGGTATTAACATTGATTTACCATTGTGTGTTAATTGAATAGGCATTTAGGTGCCAGGCACCAGAGGGAAGTAGAGAGAAGTAGACCTACCCTCTAGGTCTTACGTGCTTAACGATGATTGCCAGTATACCGTCAGTCGTTTCGCTTCGTGTCAGTTCCCTTAGACTGTTTACTCAGGCATCCTGAACCTGAGCGGGTCATTATTAGGTGCATTCTAAGGAGCGGGGCTAGCGAGCATTGTTGGTTGTCCTCTCCAACTCATAAAGGTTATTCCGTTCTATCTGTGACACTTTTTATAGCCTCAACAGCGAGTCTCGTTTCACCGCTCATTGCTAGCTTCTTGTATGACAAGCTCTACCCATACACCGAACAAAATGGAAGATTTCACTCTTCCCAAACAGAATTTTTGTTCATTATCATTGTCTCACAGATGAAACTGTATGTCAAGCGCCAAGTGCTTTTGTTTCCAATGGTTTAGGCTTGACTTTCTCTCGTTTTCTGCTGGGAATTGGTAATAGGAATTAATCACGCATTAAAAGCTGTAAGTGCAAGCAAGTAGATGTATTATGGCGAGGGACGCTAGAGGCGGTTTATAATGCAACAAACGCCATATAAATTAATCCATACTCTTAAATCCAAATAAATACAAAAAGCTCGTAGAGGGCATTTATGAGTAAAAGGGAAGGCATTTAAGGTTGGGTTTGTGAACACCTTTTATAAGCAAGTCTAAACGCTTATCAAGCGTTTTCGCATAGCGATAGATATTAGCCAATTAGAAATGACAGTATGTAATTCCTATATGGAAATGACGATTTGTCGTTTCTAGGACTTTTTCAAAAAACTGCTAAAGCCAATCTCAAAATATAAAACTTAATCAAGAAACAGATGCAACAAAAGCCAGCAAGTGCATTCTCGCTGGCTTTATTATGGGCTTTTGAACTTCTCGCTTTATCTCCTAATCAGCCTTTTGAATTGATTCCAATATAAAGGCGGCTTCGCGTAAAGTCTCATTATTTGCTGTTATGTATCGGTAAGATGTTTGCGGTTGACTGTGACCAAGAATTTTACCGACCATTTGAATTGGAAGATTGCCTTTAACCAAGCGTGAAGCTGCTGTATGCCTTGCTTGATGCGGCGTAATTCCATCTATACCGCCGTGTGGAATACCCGCTTCGCGGCAAGCATTCCTGAAAGCAGTTCTGATGCACTTTTTTCCGAATATTTGGGTGGTTAAATCTCTGTCCGATTCCAGCCACATTGACCAAAACTCATCGTATAGCCTTTGTGTCATTGCAACTTGACGAGTTTTCAGAGTCTTTGTAGTCAGCCCGACAAAAGTTATAAGGCGATTTTCAAAATCAACAAACTGCCAAGTAAGCTGTTGAACTTCATTTTTACGGGCTGCCGTATCAAGCATAGTAATCAGCAATGATTTGAGGTATTGCCTTTTTGGACGGTCACAAGCTGCTAGTAATCTTGCTTCTTCCTCAAGCGTTAAAATCCTTTCTCGGATTCTTTCATCAGCCGGAGTTATTAAAGGTTCACCACAGGTAAAAGGATTTTTCAAAATCCAATTTTGAGTTAAAGCAATATTGAACATCCGCCGCAAAACAACTAATTCACGGTTCATTGTGGCAATGTTTCGCTGTCTGTTATGAACGGTTGGAGTTGCCATTCTCATCCTTTTGTAGCTGGCGACATCCCCGTAAGCTATTGAACGAAGTTTTTTCTTACCGAAGAATGAGCGGAAATGAGCAACAACTCTTTTCGCTCTGTCCACATCTCGCAAGCCGCTAATTTTGCGACCATTGACATACTGAGCGGGATGCAGAAAATGCTGATGATAGTGAGTTGCTAAATCATCAAAAGTTAAGCTCGCAGTATCTACGGATTTAACGCCTTCATCATCAAGTCGCCGAACAATTTGCTTGAGCAATTCCTTTGCTTCCGATTTAGAATTTGCACTCCGTTTGATATTGCGCCGATTACCGTTTTCATCCGTCGTTGTTACACGAGCAATCCATTTTCCTTTTTCTTCATAAACGTAGCCATTTCTATCTTTAGCCATTGTGTTCCTTCATTTTTTAAGGACACATTCAAGGACACATTGACGGTTAAAAATGTGAAAATTTGAAAGGTCAAAAGGCGAGAAGAAAAATATCTGAATTTCTCTTTGAGATTGAGCCAAAAATGAGAATTAGCGTCAAAATCACAGAACTCCGATAAATACTGTGTTTTATTAAAAGCTAAAACTCTTTCTTGCCAAAAAGGAAAAAATCTGACTATAATTAAATTCCCTTATCGAGGGGCGCATTGGTGTAGTCGGTTAACACGCAGCCCTCTCAAGGCTGAGACCACGGGTTCGAGCCCCGTATGCGCTGCCAGAATAGTTTAATAGCTCAGTATCACAAATTTAATATATTACAAGGTTGCCGCGCGGCAACCTTTTATTATTGTTCTAAGCTTTAACTTTACGTGAGTTCGGGATAAGAGTTGTTGAAAAATAAAAAGTTAGCTTAAAACAGGATTTTCTTTGCGGTTCTTTGCGCCTCTCTTTGCGAGCTTTGCGGTTAATTCTGCCGAATTTTAAACGCAAAGAACGCAAAGGTTTTACTTAAAGTGCGCACAGAATTGATTTTATTAAAGTTTTCTTATTTCCTTATCCCGAACTCACGTTTTATAGCTGTTTTTAACTTAAGAATTGCTTTTACTGTATTAGAGCAGGAATAGGTTTATCAGAAGAAACACCAAATTGCATTCCAGTAAATCCTTGAGTGCTTCTTTGCAGATACCAAGAGCCTGTTGACGGGCGAAAAACTGCCATATCAGCTTTTCCATCTCCGTCGTAATCTGCTGCTACCGGTACGTCTTCAGAGATTCCGAAGTGAAATGCAGTAAATTGATTGTCGGAACTATTCAAGATATGCCAGTCTCCAGTTGATGGACGGAATACCGCTGCATCTTGTTTACCATCTCCGTCAAAGTCAGCCGGCGCTGGTTTGTCTCCTGTAACTCCCCACTGAATTGTGTTGAAACCAACTCCGGGTTGTGCTGTCGAGCGATAAAAGAAGTAGCTTTTTCCTCCTGCAAGAGAACCATCTCGATAAACAGCTAAATCCGCTTTTCCGTCTTTGTCGAAATCTGCCGAGACTGGTTTATCTCCTGTAGAGCCAAATTGTTCCGGTCGGAAACTATTATCCGAGCTTTGCAGAATGTAGAAATAAGCCCTGTTGCCCGCGCCCGGAACATTCTCACGAAAGACGGCAACATCAGCTTTTCCGTCCCCGTCATAATCAGATGGAATAGGAGTATCTCCTGTTTGACCGAACTTAACGGCGCTAAAACTGTTATTTGAACTGTTCATCCAATACCAGAATCCATCACGAAAAACAGCCGCATCGGTTCTGCCATCTCCATCGAAATCAGCCGGTGTGATGACATCTCCGGGTAATCCCCAGAGCATTCCGCTAAATGCATTATCTGAGCTTTTGTTAACGTACCAGGCTCCGAGAGAAGGTCTGTAAACAGAAACGTCAGCTTTTCCATCTCCATCAAAATCAAAGCGAGTTTTCAGAGCAACAGTTGCCGCAGACTGATTGACTGTAAATGTTTGTCCTCCAACCAGAATAGTTCCTGTTCTTGTTTGCTGCGCCGTGTTTGCTTGAACAGTAAAAGAAACTGTTCCGTTACCAGTGCCTGTGCCTGTTGTGATGGTTATCCAACTATCAGTGCTGCTTGCGTTCCAAGCGCAATCTGATGAAGTGTTAATTTGAAAAGCATTGCTTCCGCCGTCCGCTCCTGATAAAACATTTGATGGTGTCAGAGCATAGGTACAAGTAGCGGATTGATTGATTGTAAAAGTCTGTCCTCCCGCTGTTATCGTGCCTTGTCTTGCAGTACCGCTATTATTAGGCTGAATCGAGTAAGAAACAGTTCCCGCTCCGCTGCCTGATGAGTTAGAAGTAACTGTTATCCAAGAGTGATTGCTAACAGCAGTCCAAGCGCATCCGTTAGCCGTATTAATGTTAAATCCGGCACTACCGCCGGCAACTCCTACATTAACGCTTGTCGGCGAAAGAATGAATGAGCAGTTGCCGGGAGATTGATTAACAGTAAACGTCTGATTACCGACAGAGATTGTTCCGGTGCGAGCAGAGCCATTATTTGGCTGAACGGTAAATGAAACCGTTCCGTTACCTGTTCCGTTTCCACTTGTAACTGTAATCCAGGAATCATTGCTTACCGCACTCCAAGCGCATCCCGCCGCAGAAACAACATTGAAGCTGCTGCTTTCGCCTATTGCCTGGATATTTGCATTTGCTTGTGAAAGCGAATAGGTACAGTTACCGGCTTGATTAACAGTGAAAACCTGTCCTCCAACCGTTATTGTGGTTGCTCGTGCCGCGCCTGCATTTGGACCGACGGAAAAAGAGAAACTTCTGCTTCCGTTTCCACTTGTAACTTGAAATCCCCAAATCCAATCAACATTGTATGTAACTTGCCAGCTACAGGAACTATCAGAAGCATTTAACAGGAAATTACCTGTTCCACCTGAAGATGCGAAGAGTTGGCTGTTAGGTGTGACTGTAAATGCACATCCTGATATTTGCGTAACAGTCAAGGTTCTATCGCCTACTGATATAGTGCCTGTTCGGGCTGGTCCTGAATTACCGGCAACTGAGAATCCAACTGTTCCGCTGCCATTCCCCGTCTGTCCACTCGTTAGAGTAATCCAATTCTCGTTTGTTGCGGCAGTCCAGGTGCAGCCGGAAGCTGTTGTGACGGATAGATTCCCGTTTCCACCACTTGCTCCAAAATTTTGATTTGCGGAAGTAAGAGTGTAAGGGCATCCTGCGGATTGAAAAATGCGGTAAGTAAGGATTTGCCCGTTACCGGCTGTAATAATGATTTCACCTGATCGGGTTTGCCCATCGCTGGCATCTACTGAGAAATTAAAACCATTAAAACCATTGCTGACGGTAATCCAGGGAACGGTTACTCTATAGCTAAAAGAATTATCGCGATAGCAACCGCTATCACCGGTCGTTCTAATAAAAACCGAGCCGGTTCCACCGCTTGCCGGAACTGTAGTGGAATTGTTGCCTGTGGGAGTAACAATACTATAAGAACAGCTTGAACCTTGATTAACTGTAAACGTTTTGTCTCCTAATGTGATTGTTCCAGTCCTTGGGTTTCCGTCGTTATAAGAGTATCGAAATTTTACTGTTCCGTTACCATTGCCGCTACCCGCATCAGCAATTGTTAGCCAAGGAACATTACTGATAGGTCGCCACGTACACCCAACTTGTGTCTCAACATAAAAACTTGCTTCTCCCGAGGACGACCAACCTACGGACATATTCTCAGGAGTTAAGAAAAAAGCACACTCACCGTCCTGATTAACGGTAAATGTATGCCCCGCAACTGTTATTGTTCCCCTTCTAGCCTGTCCCGCATTGGCAGCAACTGTAAAATTAACAGTTCCATTACCGGTGCCGTTGCCGGATGTGACGGTTATCCACGGCGCATTGCTCGTCGCATTCCAACCGCAGCCGCTAGCAGCCGTGACGCTAAAACTGCCGCTTTCACCAGTTCTGCTAATATTTTGGAAAGGCGGGTTAATTGAATTAGTGCAATCGTAGAAGAAATAAAAAGGACCCGCTTCTCCGCCGCCAGGAGCAGGATTGAAAACCGTAACCGCGTATTGACCTGCGGTTTGCAAATCGGATGCTGTAATTTGTGTTTTAAGCTGTGTAGGAGAAACTACAACGGTATTTTTATCTTGACCGTTCAAGCGAATTACGGTATTTGGAACGAAATAATTGCCATTCACAATTAACTCAAAAGGAACTGCGCCTGGCACTACACTGTTATGGCTTATTCCGCTAATTGAAGGAATGGGATTTTCAGCGCTACTGCTGGCGATTATCCGCGCAATATTATTGCGAGTTTGTCCGCCAATTATATTAAACGCTCCGCCGACCAGAATTTTGCCATCCGGCTGCACAGCTATAGTTAACACCGCCGCGCTGTGATTAGTGTTGCCAGTATTCGGGTAAAAGAACGGATCTAATAAACCGTCCGCGCTCAATTTGGCTAACCCTTTACGAGTTTGCCCGTTGACTAAGGAAAAGCCTCCGGCTATCAAAATACTTCCGTCGGGCTGACGTGCCAAATCATCAATACCATAGTCAAACGTTAAGCTGGAAAAAGAAGTATCCAAAGAGCCGTCAGCGTGAATTCTTGCTAAATTCTGACGCCCCATAATGATGCCGTTTCCGCCGAGCAAAATTTTACCGTCCGGCTGCAACAATATTGCCCAAACAAATCCAGAGTCGAAGCTCGAAATCGGATTAAACGCAGCGTCTAACGAGCCGTCCGCATTTATTTGAGCCAAGCCAAAGCGGTTTTGTCCGCTGACGGTTTTAAACACTCCGCTAAACAAAATCTTCCCGTCCGGCTTGACCACAATCTCAGCAACGGAGCTGTTCGGATCGGGATTAAATGAGTTGTCCAATGAACCGTCGGAATTCAATCGCGCCATATATCTGCGCGCCTGTCCGCCAACTGTAGGAAAAGTGCCGCCGATCAGAATTTTGCCGTCCGGCTGCAAGACCGTTGAGTAAATTTCGGAGAATTGATTGCCGATATTCGGATCGGCAAACGAACTATCCAGCGTCCCGTCCGGATTCAGACGTGCAAGATGGTAGCGGGTCTGCCCGGCGATTGAAGTAAAACTTCCGGCGACCAGGATTTTGCCGTCGGGCTGAATCGTTATCTTATTAACGCGATTGTTCGCGTTCGGGTTAAAGGACTCGTCGAGCGAACCGTCCGTATTTAATCTCGCAATTCTGCTTCGAGATTGTCCGCCGAGGGAGGTAAAATCTCCTCCGATTAAAATTTTACCGTCCTGCTGAATTACCACGCTATGGACGAAGTCGCTCGCATTCGGATTAAAGCTATCGACTGACCACTGCGCTTGTGTTTTACCGCAAGTAATAAAAAGCAAAGAGAAGGAAAAGAAAACCAGACTCATCATTTTGCCAATGCTTTTCACCCTGCCGCCTAAAACCGCTTTGTTATTTGCAGATAAATAGATTGTTACGCAGGTCAGCGAAACAAGGGAAAGCAAAACAAAAATAAGACCTGAGAACGAAGGATTAAATATTTGTAGATTAGCGTCTGACATAGAGGTATTTCCTATCCTTTACTCTAAAAACGAGTTTGGCTTTTATTAAACTAAAACCGGCTTGAAGCATAGAATTTATAATTTCAGATACGAGAACAAACGGATTTCTAAAATTTGAATTAGGGAGCGTCCGCTTGAATCGAGACGGTTTGCAGTGAATTTGAGTATAAATGATTGATTTATAAAGTCAAATGATTCAGTCAGTATTATTTATTAAAGACTGAGTTTTATATTCAAAGCTCCTCAATTTCACAAGATTCTGAAACCTCTTCTAATACCGGATAAAGGGGTATGTTCAAGATCGGCTGCATTGAGATTAAATCTGACATTCTCTTTTCATGGAATGTCTCGTTATTCCTATGATGGAGTTAATTCGATTGTAATCGTTTGCGTTATTTTTGAAGATACGCTTTGTCCGCCATTTTCGCCAGCTTCCAGGTTTTCTGCCAATCAATTCTGCGTGATGTCTAATAAATTTCGGTTAGCTGATAATTTCAATTATTTTATTTACAATTTCTTCAACTTTTTTATCTTGTAAAGCTCCGGCTTTATAAAGAACGATCTTTGAATCAGCCGTAAACAAACGATTTGAGCGGACATAACTGTTTTGCTTTAAGCTGCCGTTCATAAAATCCGTGTTTGAAATGGCGATGGCATAACTATCTTTAGGCTTTTGGCTCGTAATCAAACAAAGAACAACATCATCTCCGCTCAAAGACGCAATGACAAACGCGGGACGCTTTTTCGTCGCCGTTAAATCCGAGAAAGGAAACGGTAAAACGACGACATCACCTTTTATAAATGCGCCCATGCTTGATCTTCTTCCGGCGTGTCCCATTCTTTGGCAATCAAAGATTCCGACGCCAGCATCAATTCGCGGGCGCTGACTTCCGACATATCTAATTCGCCGTCCGCCAAATATGAAACGAAATGATAAACCGCCGCGAGCTTGTCTTCGGGCAATCGTTTTAATTTTGATTCAATCTGTTCGATTGTAACCGTTTGCATCATTTTTGAAGATACGCTTTGACCGCCATTTTCGCCAGTTTCCAGGTTTTCTGCCAATCAATTTTACCGTTTTCCGATTCGCGCCCGGTGATTTTGTCGAAAATCATCTGCCGGAAATATTTGCTTTCGCGCCGCAGCATAAACTCTTTGGCGTAGGGGCGCGCGGTTTCAAAGAAATTAAATTCCGGGTCAATCACATAACCGATGCCTTCGAGCGTCATCAGAGCGCGCATAATGTAAGTGAAATTCGACGGCAGACGAAACGGATAATCGTACATAATATCCGCCAGCTCGTAAGTCATTTCTTTGAATTTAACGTCTTTTAATTTCAAATCGAGATGAAGCGAAAACATTTTCTCGACAATCGGGCGCACCTTTTCGGGATCGCCGCCGGGCTTCATAAAATCGAGGTCAATCAAATCCTGCGCGATTCCCTGCGGGTCTTTCGAGACGACGTGGAAAAAGGCGTCAACCATTTTCGATTGCAAACGACGGTCAATCCGCCCGACCATTCCGAAATCGAAAAACGCGAGCCGTCCATCCGGCATCACGAGCAAATTTCCCGGATGCGGATCGGCGTGGAAAAAGCCGTCTTCGAGAAGCTGTTTTAAATAAGTTCGAATCAACAAACGATTGACTTTCGCAGCCGAAATGCCCTGCGCTTTGAGCGCTTCGACTTCGATAACCTTTGTGCCGCGAATAAACTCCATCGTCATAACGCGCGGCGTCGTGTGCGTCCAGTAAATTTTCGGAACGTGAACTGCAATCCAATCTTTGAAACTTTCGCTGAAACGTTCAGCATTATGGGCTTCCGAGGAATAATCCATTTCCTCGTGAATCGTTTCGTCAAATTCTCGCAGCATTCCAGCCCAATCGGCGTTTTCGTTCAGAGACGGAAAACGCTCGGCGAATTTGGCAATTTTCGCCATAATGTCAATGTCGCCGCGAATCGTAGCCGCCAGATTTGGTCGTTGAACTTTGACTGCGACTTCTTCACCCGAAAAAAGATGCGCCCGATAAACCTGTCCGAGCGAAGCCGCAGCGACCGGCTCGACATCAAAATCGCCGTACAACTCTTGAATCGGTTTGCCCAATTCTTTTTCAATGCGAGCAAACGCAATTTCATTTGAAAAAGCCGGAACGTCGTCTTGCAGCGTGCCGAGTTCTTTGACATACGAGAGCGGCAAAAGATCGGCGCGAGTTCCCAGCGCCTGACCGATTTTGATAAACGTCGGACCGAGCTTGATAATTGTTTTCTTGAGCCAAATTGCCTGTTTTTCCTGAATCCGGTCTTTGTTTGATTCGCCGCGAAAAACCCACCAGCGGACGAGCCGAATCATTTTATCGAACAGCCAGCGATAAATTTCCAGAATGTATTCGCCCAAAACCGCAAACCAATTCATCGCGCGGGCGCGCTCGAAACGGTTTTCGACGTGCGCTCGATAATATTTGTAAGAAATATCGTAGCGGTCGAGATAAAGATAAAGTGCGAGTCTGCAAACGACCGAACCGACGAGCATCAGGCGAAACCAGCCGCGCCAGCCTTGATAAGTATTCGCCGAAGCGTTTTCCGCAGCTTCCAATGCGGCAAAAGCCTTCGCATCGGCGCGCGGAATCGTCACTTTGCTTTTTGCGGGCAAAGCGATTTTGCCGTTTCCGTTCGTTTCGGAAATTTTGACCAGAGCATTTGAATTCGAATCGGACAAATGATTGCCGTTTCGTTCCGGCAATTCTGTAGTTAAAACCCCTTGTTTATTATCTTGCATTATAAAATTCAGCTTTTAAAAACAAATTAAATTCAACTCAATACCTATCTTTGACGAAAAAAACGTATAATTCGTTCGGTTCAAATTTTCGGTTTCGGTTCAAACAATATTCAAGTTCCGCCCGACTCCTTCAAGTTCAAAATATCTTTCGGCGCGGCGCAAATCTCTGCCGATTTGCGTTTTCAATTCTTCGATTCCGTCAAATTTCCGTTCATCGCGGACGCGGTGCAAAAATCGCACGCGAATCACATCGCCGTACAAATCGCCGTTCCAATCGAGAACGAAAGTTTCGATTGTCGGCTGCGCTTCTCGTTCAAACGTCGGGCGGACGCCGATGTTTGTAATGCTTCGTCGCCAAGCGCCTTCAATCAAAGTCGCCGTCACGTAAACGCCCGCGCGCGGAATCACGCGGTTGTTCGTCATCAAATTCGCCGTCGGAAAACCGATTGTCCGCCCGCGCTGCTGTCCGTGAACAACACGACCTTCGACGCCGTAAGGTCTGCCAAGCATTCGACGTGCCAGATTTACTTTTCCTTCTGTAAGAAGCTGTCGAATCTGCGACGAACTGATGCGCTGACCGCGCAATTGCACTTCCTCGACTTCATCTGCGAAAAAGCCCAGTTCCTTGCTTTTCTCTCGCAAAAGTCCAATGTTTCCGGCTCTGCCTTTGCCGAATGCGAAACCTCTTCCCAAAAAAACTTCTTTCGCCTGCAATCTTTCGCGGATAATATCGCGCAAAAAATCTTCGGCGTTTGTAGCGGCAAATTCTCTCGAAAAACGAATAATAATTGTCTGTTTGATTCCCAAAACTTCTAACGCGCCGAGCCGCTGATCGAGTGTTTGCAGAAGCGGCGGCGCGTTTTCGGGCTGTAAAACGGCGCGCGGATGCGGATCGAAAGTGATTGCGGTCGGGACGGCGTTGATTGTTTTTGCCCGTTCGACGACGGTCGCCATAATTTGTTGATGACCGAGATGCAGACCGTCAAAAACACCGAGCGTCAGAATTGTCGGACGCAAAATTCCGGCGTTTTCGGTTCCGTGAAAGATTTTCATAAATATAACTTCAGTCAGGTAAAGACCTTTTACCGCCGAGACGCCGAGACGCCGAGATTAAAAACAAAAAAAGTAATACATTTGTTTTCATATTTTCTCTGGTTTTACTTCAATTCTCTTACTCGGCGTCTCGGCGTCTCGGCGGTTCAAATCTATCTAAAGATTGTCATAAATAAAGTTTCATCCCGACGTGCGAAGCCTTAAAACCGAGATTTTCGTAAAATCTTTGCGCGTCGGCGCGGTCGATGTTCGTCGAAAGCTGAATCATCCGACAATTTCGCGCACATGCTCGTTCAATCGCCCATTCAAACATTTTTTTGCCGATTCCCTGCCCGCGCACGCTTGCGGCGACACGAACCGATTCGATCTGCGCGCGTTTTCCGCCCTGAAAAGAAATTGAAGGAATAAAAGTTAATTGGAGCGTTCCGACGATTTCGCCGTTTTGTTCAACGACTACAAGCTCATTGTTTTCGTCGTGATAAATTTCCTCAAACGCCCGCAAATAGCTTTCCGGCAAAGGCGATTCAAAGCGTTCGCGCTGTTTTCCGAGAAAATCGTCGGCGAGCATTTCAACGACTTGCGGCAAATCGGCAACTGTTGCGCTGCGAAAATTAAGATTTTCCGACATAAAAATTTAGACGACGAGCGATTCGTATTCGGGATGACGTTTGATATAAGCGGCGACAAACGTGCAGAGCGGGCGGACACGCTTGTTTTCATTTTTGACCAAATCTAGCGCGCCTTTTACTAATTTGCTGCCGACGCCTTTGCCTTCAAATTCCTGCGGGACTTCGGTGTGCGTCATCGCGACGACGCCGTTTTGTTCGCTGTAATCAATCAAAGCGGTTTTTCCGTCCAAATCAATTTCAAAACGTTCTTTTTCTTTGTTGTCAATTACTTTTAAATTTTCCATTTATTTCTCCTCATCGCTGACAATCAAGCCGTCGAATGCGAACCGAACATTGTCAGGCAGCAATTTTGAATCGCGTTTATACAAAAATTCGTGATTCAGATGTGTTAAAAACGCGCGTTTCGGTTTTAACTTTTCGATATGCGCGAGCGCTTGTTCGAGTCCGAAATGCGAGGCGTGCGGTTTGAAACGGACGCAATCAATCACCAAAACGTCCAAATTTCGCAGCGCTTCCATTGTTTCTTCGGGGATAAAATTTAAATCCGTCGCATAAGCAAAATCGTTAAAACGATAAGCGACGACCGGCAATTTGCCGTGAATGACTTCGAGCGGCGTGACCTCGAAACCCGGCGCGAAACTGAACGAAGCGCCGAATTCGATTGTATGCGGCAGAAATTGCGGCAATCCGCCGCCAATGTGTACGGGCTGAAAAACGTATTGATAAACACGACGCAAATCCTTCCAGGTGTCAGCGTTGGCATAAATCGCCAGCGCGCCGTGACGAAAATTTAGCGCGCGCAAATCATCCATTCCAAAAATATGGTCAACGTGGCTGTGCGTAATCAAAACCGCGTCGAGCCTTCGAATGCGGTGGCGCAAAGCCTGTTGCCGGAAATCCGCCGACGCATCAACCAGAATGCGTTTGCCCGTGTGTTCGATCAAAACCGAAACCCGCAAACGGTTGTCGCGCGGATCTTCCGAACTGCAAACCTCACAATCGCAGCCGATAAACGGAACGCCGGTCGAAGTGCCTGTCCCTAAGAAAGTTAATTTCATTAACGTTGTTCGTTGTTCGTTGTTCGTTGTTCGTTGCAGAAAGCGATTTGCAACGAACAACGAACAACGAACAACGAACTATTTCCCAAGAATATCTTTGCCGGAAAATTTTTGCGCGGCTTGTTTCATCAGGTTTTCTTCCTGTTGGCGCATTTTGGCTTCAGCCATTCGGCGAAGCTGGACAAACTGCATTCGCAAATCGCCCAAAAGTCCGTCAAAAAGTTTTTGCTCCTGCGGATGGAGGTTGCCTTTGGTTTTTTCGTGGAGCATTCCGAGAACGTCGAGCCAATAACGCGACAATTCCAAATCAGCGGAGCGTTTGCCGGTCATCGGATTTTCCGCCAATCCCATTGCGGCGGCGGCTTGCGAAGCAAGCGAGAGCAGGAAATTGGCAAAGCTCGCCGGGTTTTCCGCGCCCGGAATTTCCGCTTCGTCAAAATCTTCTTCCGTTTCGCCCGCAGCTTCCGGCGCTTCCTCAATTTTAGGAATTTCTTCGGTAATAATTTGCGGTGTTTCCGTCGGTTTTGCCTGCGGTGCGCTTTGCGCCGCGCTCGCAGCCATTGCCGGAGCTTCGGTTTGAGGTTTCGCCGCTTCTAAATTAACGCCTTCGCGCAGTGAGCCGTCGGCGTTAAATTTTCGGCGGTCGGCGATTTTGAAAACAGGTTCTTCGTTTAAATTTTCTTCAGCCATATTGAATTTCCGTTCTAAAAATATTTTTTGATAACTCAAATTTAGCATTTTCCCGAAATCTAGTTCAAAATCGTTTTGTTATGAAAAGTTTTGACGAATTAATTGCAATTATGGCGCGATTGCGCGCGCCGGGCGGCTGCCCCTGGGATAGAGAACAAACCTACGCTTCGCTGGCGCAATATTTATTAGAAGAAACTTATGAAACTTTCGACGCGATTTACGAAGCCGAAGCGGGAAAACCGGAAAATCTGCGCGAGGAACTGGGCGATGTTTTGCTCCAAGTCGTTTTTCATTCGCAGATTGCCGAAGAGCGGAGCGATTTTACGATTGATGATGTAATTCGCGGCGTCGCGGAAAAGTTAGTTTTGCGGCATCCGCACGTTTTCGGTGAGAAAAAGCTGGAAACCGCCTCGGATGTCGTCAATAATTGGGACGAATTAAAACGCGCGGAACGCGCGGCTTCCGGTAAGGCAGAAAAGCCGAAAAATTCGATTTTAGACGATGTGACGGTTCATTTCCCCGCTCTGCTCGAAGCGCAAAAGCTGACGAAAAAGGCAGCCAAAGTCGGTTTCGATTGGGAAGCGGCGGAACAGATTTTCGACAAGATGCACGAGGAAATTGACGAGCTGAAGACCGCGATCAAAGAAAAAAAGGAAACTGAAATTCAGGAAGAAATCGGCGATTTGCTGTTTGTTATCGTTAACCTCGCCAGACATTTAGACGCTGACGCGGAAACGGCTCTAAAACTGACGAATCGCAAATTTCGGCAGCGTTTTTCTTTTATCGAAAACGAATTAAAGCGGCGAAACAAAGCTCTGGCGGAAACGACGCTCGAAGAAATGGACAGGCTCTGGAACGAGGCAAAAAATTTATCGGCGCGTGAATCTTGAGAATTTTTTGTTAAAAGTTCAAATTTTTATTGACTTCCGGCGCGGCGTTAATTATTGTAACAAACGCGATTGTTTTATAAATCGAAGAACAAGGAATTGAAAAGCCAATGAAAAACAACATCTACCCCCAACGGATTCGCAATTTTGTCGCCACCGGTTTGGCGATTGCAGTACTTACCACTTCATCAATGGTTGCATTGGCAACGCCCGACCGCCAATTGATGGGTGAATTAACAGTTACGGGAGCTTCCGCAGCCAGTGTCAACGGCGAACGCGCCGCGACGGGACGCAGCATCTCATCTTCAAGCGTCGTCGCTACTTCGGCGGAGACGACCGCTATCATTAATCTCGGCAAAATCGGAAGAATCGAGCTGGCTCCGAATTCGAGCCTCAGCTTGAATTTCGATGAAAAAACTATTTCCGGTTCGATTAACGACGGCAGCGTCAAAGTTTCGAGCGCGCCGGGTGTAGAAGTAAAATTAGCAACTAAAGCGGGCGAAATCACCAATGAAGCGTCCCAATTAAACGTTTTTTCGGTTGATACGGCTGGCAAAGTTGTTACCGAAAGCGGGCAGCAGACGGGCGGACAACAAACCGGCGGGCAAACCAACGATGATATCACCGATCATGAAGCATTTATTCCCGTTGCGATTCTTCTCGGCGCGGTAGCCGTCACGGTTGTTTATCTTGCAACCACAGAAGACGATGAGAACTTAACAGTCGTTAGCGCCGTTCGATAAAAAATTTCAAATTTATTTCAAAGAAAAAGCGCGTCCAAATGGGGCGCGCTTTTTCTTTGTTCAAAAGTTTTCTCCGATTTCTATTTGAAGCGTTTGCCAGCGGCGCAAGGCAAACTTAAAATGAAATACGCAGTTCATTTTGTGCGCCTGTGGTTGCGGTTTTAAAAAAACAAGCTCAAAGCTCCGGTTTTGATTTGAACGAATTTCGTCGCCGTTTTCCGGCGACTGTGGCTAATTTTGCGTCGCTGCCGAACCGCGAAATGTGGCTGCGGAGAATCGGCGAGCTTGACGAGCGCTGGCGAGAATCTTTCGCCGAAAATTCAAACAAAAACAACTGTGAAGTTTTAACCGACGGCAATCCGCCTGCCGATTTGGAAGTCGAAGCTGAGTTTGAAATCATTTACGCCGGCGGCGGCTTAGGCTTGATTCACGCAGCCGTGATGACGGCGAAATTCGGGCGCCGCGTTTTGGTTTTCGACGCTCACACAGTCGGCAAAACGCATCGCGATTGGAACGTTTCCGACGAAGAATTGGCGGAATTTACGCGCGCCGGGCTGTTTACCAAAGACGAAATCGAGCGCGCCATCGTCAATCGTTATCGCACGGGCTTTGTTAAATTTCATGATGAACATTCGCGTTTAAAAACCCCGCCGCTTTTTATGGAGGGCGTTTTGGATGTCGCCGTCGAAGCCGACAAGCTATTGCAGCTTGCAGCCGACAAAATCAAAAATTCTGCGACAGATTCGGTTTTAATCAACAATCTTCGGTTTGTCCGCGCTTACATCAAACCGGACAAAGTTTTCGTCGAAACCGAAGACGCGAAAACCGGAAAACGCCGAATTTTCGCCGCCCGCCTTTTTGTAGATGCGACCGGGACAAACTCGCCCGCATCCAGACAAATCAACAATAATCGCTCGATCACGCACGTTTGCCCGACCGTCGGAACGGTGGCGCGCGGGTTTCGACGCGGCGCGGCAAAGGACGAAGTTGATTTCAATGTCGGCGAGATTTTAGTCAGCACCGAAGACGCGAGCGATCATCGGCAGCTTATCTGGGAAGGTTTTCCGGGCAATCCGCGTCAAGACGAATATACGACTTATCTGTTTTTTTACGATTCGGTCGAGTCCAAAGCCGATAAATCTCTGCTTGCTTTATTTGAAGCCTATTTTGAAAAATTGCCGACATATAAACGTCAAACCGCCGGATGGCGAGTCGTCAAACCTGTTTTCGGCTATATTCCGAGCTTTCATCATCACGGCTGGCAAAATCAAAAACAGACGGCAGCCGAACGTGTTTTGCTCGTCGGCGACGCCGCCGGACTTTCCAGCCCGCTCACGTTTTGCGGTTTCGGCTCGCACGTCAGAAATCTGCGGCGTTTGACCGAATTAACCGAAGCTGCATTGAGGGATGATTCGCTTGACGCGGCGGCTTTGTCGGAAATCAACGCTTACGAGCCACGCGTGGCGCAAATGGCGAGTCTGGCGGAATTTATGCGCCCGACCGAAAAAAGCAATCCGGCGGTTGTCAACGAAACGATGAACGCAGTAATGGCGGCGCTCGAAAATCTGGATGAAAACGTGCGCCGCGATTTATTTAAAGACCGGATTTCTTTTGCCTCTTTTAAAACTCTGCTTAAAAAAACGGCAGCAATTCACCCGATTGTTTTTCGCCGAATGTTTGAACATCTCGGTTTAAAAGGCTCTTTCTGGTGGCTGGCGAACATTGCCGAATCTGCGCTGCACGAATCAAAAACCGAAAGGAAAAAATAGTCTCTAAACTCTAGACTCTAAACTTAATTTGAGGCATACTGCATACAGTTAAGGCTCTCGTGTCTCTCGCGGCAGAAACACCAACGACAGTTGCGACGACATCGGTTCAGTTGGGCAGAGAGTAGGATAGTGGCGGTAAGGAAGAAGTTGGCAATATATTAGTCGGAATATTAGTCGGGATGAACGGGCGCGTCGCATCTGGTCAAAAACCTAAACAAAGTAATATCTAATGGTTAAGTGGCTTCAAAAACGTCCGCTTCGCTTCTTCGTTTTTTGAGATAAACTAGAAAGAAAGTAAGAAAGAAAGAAAATGGGTACAAAACTTTACGTCGGAAATCTGTCTTTCCGCACAACCAGCGAAGATTTGCAGGAATATTTCGGACAAGCCGGAACAGTACAGTCTGCAAATGTAATTACAGACCGCGATTCGGGTTTTTCGCGCGGTTTCGCTTTTGTCGAAATGTCATCGGACGAAGAAGCGGCATCGGCGGTTACGATGTTTAACGGACAAGAATTAGACGGTCGCAGTCTGGTCGTCAACGAAGCCCGCCCGCGCGAAGAAGGCGGCGGAGGCGGTCGCGGCGGTGATCGCGGCGGATTTGGCGGCGGAGGCGGTCGCGGTGGAAACCGTGGCGGCGGAGGCGGCGGTGGAGGTCGCGGAGGCTACGGCGGCGGAGGCGGTCGCGGCGGTGGCGGAGACCGTTGGTAATTATAAAGCTAAGAAAATAAAAAAGGACGAGAAATTATTCTCGTCCTTTTTGTTATATGGAAAACACTACAAAAGGTTTTTTGTTTAATAACCATCATAAGCTTTTGAGCAATCACGAGAATGACGC
This sequence comes from Pyrinomonadaceae bacterium, assembly GCA_036388995.1. Lineage (GTDB taxonomy): Bacteria > Acidobacteriota > Blastocatellia > Pyrinomonadales > Pyrinomonadaceae > JALZCH01. The sequence continues at coordinate 23,682 of DASVQU010000147.1, forward strand.
GATTTGCCTTTTTCAAATGTTATATCTTTTTCTTCCAGAGTCGGAGTTGGCGCGGGCGTTTTTGCTCCATCAGGAACAATCCAAATCTCTTGAGAAAATTCCTCTCTGTAACCGCCGTCAATCAGGATTATGTTTTTCTCATCCAAATTACGCGCATTCTTTAGGTAAATTACAATTTCCTTTGCACGATTTAACGCACTGCCGCGTCTCGGATTCTGCCATTTTGTTTCATAATCTCTGAGTTTCTTATTCCAAACACTTATCTGGCGCCCTTTACCTTCATAGTAAATGACGTAAAGTTTAGAATTCGGTACTCTCTCATAGTCTTGAAAAGCAACATCGGCGCGTGCCATAAAATGACCGCATTGCAAAAATCCGAATTCATCAATTTTTCGTGCTTCTTTGACTTGTGCAAAAGTTAATAAAGCAAATGAAAGAACGCAAGCCAAAGTTAAGCAAGTATTTTTCATACTTTTTATTCAACCCAATCGGCAATGAAAATATTTGTATCGCCGCGTTGCGCGGCGTTGCGGTTTGAAGCGAAAACCAGCTTTTTGCCGTCGGGCGAAAACATCGGGAAACCGTCGAATTGTTCGCTGTAAGTGATGCGTTCGAGATTTGTGCCGTCCGTGTTAACGAGATACAAATCGAAATTTCGCCCTTTCGGATTTTCCAGATTTGACGAAAAGATGATTCGTTTTCCGTCCGCCGTGAAAAACGGCGCAAACGACGCCGCGCCAAATTTTGTAACTTGACGCTTATTGCTGCCGTCGGCGTTCATCACCCACAATTCAAAATTGTTCGGCTCAATGAGATTTTCCGCCAGCTTTTGTTTATAACGTGCAATTTGTTCGGGCGTTTTCGGGTGATAAGAGCGATAAACGATTTGTTTCCCGTCGGGCGAAAAAAACGCGCCGCCGTCGTAGCCTAATTCGGTCGTCAAACGCCGGACGTTTTTGCCGTTGGCGTCCATCGCGTACAAATCCAAATCGCCGTCGCGCGTCGAGGTAAAAACGATTTGCCTGCCGTTTGGCGAAACGGTCGCTTCGGCATCGTAACCCGGCGCATTTGTGAGGGCTTTTAAATCCGAACCGTCCGATCTTGCCGTGAAAATGTCATAGCTCGGATAAATCGCCCAGGCGTAGCCTTTGGAATAATCAACCGGCGGCGGACACTCTTTTCCGCCCGCGTGTGTCGAAGCGAAAAGGACGCGCTTGCCGTTTTTGAAAAAATACGAGCAGGTCGTTCGCCCTTCGCCGTTTGAAACGCGGCGGATGTTTGAGCCGTCAATGTTCATCGTAAAAATCTGGTCGCATTGATAAGGCTCGCGTTTCGATTGAAAAATCAATCGTTTGCCGTCAAAAGAAAAATACGCTTCGGCGTTTTCGCCGCCGAAAGTCAGTTGTTTGACGTTGCGTAAACGTTTTTCCTGCGACAGCGAGAGAGAGCTTTCCTGAGCAAAAACATTGATTAAAGAAAAGATTGAAAACAGGGAAAAAAGAACAAAACGTTTAATTTTCATAGCGTAATCATAAATTTACTGACTAATTGAGACAAGCAGCGCTTACGGCAATATTTCGAGCGGAATAAAATTGTCAACTCTCAATTGTCAGTTTTACATTGTTCGACAATTTAGGCTTTGTGTCATAAGTCGGTTTTGAGACGAACTTTGAGGCAGACGAAAAAACTTTAAGTAGTTTTGAGACAAAGGGTCATTTGGAATTTTGGGTCAGAAAGTTTCAGGGTCAGTATTCTGTATGACGCGTCAGACAAAATTTGAAGGGTCGACTCTTGACCATTCAAATTTTGAATATTTCTTGCACATAAAAAATATTTGTGCAAAGATGTCGTTTTTAGTATGTCGCAGAAATAACTTATTGACGGTTGGTTGATAGGTCGTTAAGATTGACTGGTTAAACGGGGTTTTGCACCCTGTTTTTTGGCAGTAATTGAGAGACTAGCGAGCATCCAAATTGTTGAAATGGACGAGAACCTAAATGAGGAAGAAGGTGTAAATCCGTCTAATGGAACGGACAATAGCGAAGTGGATAACGAAAGTCAAACGCCTACTATTAGGTTCAACTATCGCAAAGGAAAGGACTTACGGGTCATTAGGGCTGATGGTGCGTGGGGCGGAATATCACCGCGAGGCGATATTCTTATGTCTATCTTTACTGAGAGGCTGCCCATACCAGAATACGATGAACACGAAATTTCAGAAGACGGTTCAGTTGGTAGGCGGGTACAGCACTATACTAATACCGAAGGTATTATCAGAGAAGTAGAAGTAACAATCAGCCTACATCCAGTAGTCGCAATAACCATTGCGAATTGGCTAATGAACAAAGTTAGGCAATTTGAGAGAACTTTTGATATTGACTTAAAAGAAGAAATCGAGAAAGAGAAAGAAGGCAGACGCGGAGAAGGGTAAATATGCATATAATAAATCGTACAGCTTTAAAGGCATTCTTTTTAACTGACTCAACCCCTTCCGAAGCTTTACAAAACCACTGGTTTGGAAGTGGAGAACTTATTGAGCCTCCACCTCCAATACAAGACAGAGTTTCAAGGGAATTAGAGGATGCGCGAGATGCAGATAAACTAAACCCATTGCTGCAACCTACTTCTGAAAGAGCTTATAATGTTGCGAAAAGTTGGGTTAATTGGGTTAGAAATAGATTTACAGACCTTTCTGTGCCTTATGTCATAGTAAGCGGGGACGGTGGTGTAATAATTGAGTGGCAAGCAGGTGGTAATTTTGTTTCGGTTAATTTTGACGAATCTGACAGTGAAATGGATACTATTTTTTTCAGAATAAGTACCCAACAAGACACCGTTGATTTTAATGAGGTTAACTTAGAGGAACTTCTTTCTGAACTCACTACTTACGAGGTTATTTCCGCTGATTATGTCACTAGAGAAAGCGCTAGATTCAACCGATGCTCCAGGGAATTTTACTTCAATCTCGCCGGAACAGCCTCTGCTACGCACAATCTTGGCGAAAGACTGGGTAGTTGAAGGCAAGCCCCATTATGTTGCTTTCCAACCTAGAGAAAATTTAGACATCAACGGAGTTTCGCTCTTTTTCGATAAACAAGAAGCCGGAAAAAGGTTCACAAGACCTATTTTCGGCTTTTTAGATGTCAATGTTGAAGCCGTCCGAAGGATAAATGCCCAAACAGGAACAGGGCATTTAGATGTAATACAAGATGAAGAGAG
>DASVQU010000148.1:0-5901 GCA_036388995.1 Pyrinomonadaceae bacterium
ACCATTTTATAATTTCCGTCAAAAACCGCATTCGGGACGTGATGCTTAAATTCGTCAACCAAAATCTCAAAGTTCTTACTTGCCAGCAAACTTTTTTTCGCTCCCAGACACGAAAAATCAAAGCTTTTCGCTGAAATCCGATAGCCCAAAAGATTTTTCGAGTCGTAAAAATCGAGCACACGCTCATCGGCGCTGAATTCGCTGGCTTCACCGATTTCCTTCGCTTCGCCCTTTTTGCGTTGTTCTAACGCCTCGCGCTTGCTTTCAAAAATTCTACCTTCGACAAAAACCGATAAATCCTCCCAATTCAAGGTTTCAATATTGTCGTTTCCGGTAAAACGAATGGTCAGATTTTCCGAAAACTCCAAACCGCGAACTCTTTGCGGCACTTTTTCGGGCGATAAATCTTCGTCAGCGACAATAAATGCGTTTAAATTGAAATCTTTCAAACGATTTTCAACAATTCCGGCTTCCTCAACAGTTTCGACGCGCGAGACAGGCAAGGGAAATCCAAATTCGAGCAAGTTTTTAAGAGCGTCCGGCTGAAAACCTAAAAACGCAGAAACCGCTTTCAAATCGGAATGGCTCAATTCGTTTGGCGATGATGAAAAACAGACGACATTAAAACCTTTTTCCCAATTTTCGAGCTTTCTGAAAACCGGACGAATGATCTTTTCGTTTTTCTCGCTGATTTCGAGCCGCGCGCCGCAATAAAAACAATTTAGACGAGTCGGCGCATTCGGTCGTCGGCAAGCATTGCATTCGACCATTTGTTCGGGGGCAAAACGCTGCAAACTTTCGTGTTGCGAATCGGTAAAATCTTTGAGCCAGTCGGGTTCGTGAATTTCAAGCGAATCTTTTTTTTCCATTGAGGTTACGCCTCCCGACGTGCATTATAAGCCGAACGCAGCAGTTTTTTCGATATAAATCAATAAAAAAGATACTTGACCGGAAGGCGGTCAAACGGCATCCTAAGAAATGTATTAGCGGTCTTTTTTTAACAAATCTTTTATCAGAATCTAATTTTTAAGGAGTTTATTTGACAATGAATTTTGATATTACGCAGGCGCAAAATTCCTGGCAGCTTGGTCATCGCGGTTTGGTTGCGGTTTTTATTGACGGAAACAATCTTTTTCACGCCGCACGATTTCACAACATTGATATTGATTACAACAAGCTTCTGCGGTTTCTCTTGGGCGACGGGCGACTTCTGCGCGCGTTTTTCTACACCGGAGTTGACGCCGGAGCGGAACGGCAGCAGGGATTTCTGCTCTGGATGCGGAGAAACGGTTTTCGCGTCGTACAAAAAGAGCTGAAAACCTTTTACGACGGAACGCGCAAAGCGAATCTCGATGTAGAGATCGCCGTTGATATGCTTTCGCTGGCTGGCAGATATGATACGGCGGTGCTGGTTTCGGGCGACGAAGATTTCGTTTACGCCGTCAACGCCGTCGCTTACAAAGGCTGTCGCGTCGAAGTCGCCGGTTTTCGGTCAAATACCGCCCCGAAATTGATTGACGTAGCGGATTATTTTATTGATTTGGGCGAAATAGGCGACAAGGTGCGGAAAGATTTTTCTTCGGGAATGCGCTACGACGAGCAGCCGATTCCGTATGTTATTGCCGACAACACGCAGCCGACACAGCCGCCGCCGGTTTCCGAAGACGCTTACGTCGAGCCGCCGCGAATCGAGCCGGTCGAGCGTTTCAAGACCGTTAACGAATTCAAACCGACAGACGATTTTAAACCGGCAAACGGCGATTTGGTCGAAGATAAGGATTTAATTCGCGTCACAGACGATTTTTAAATTTAACAAAAGTTCAAACGAAAAAGGCAAAAGGATTATTTTCCTTTTGCCTTTTGTTATTTGAAATGCGGTTCTATTTTTTGACAACCGGCAAAACAATCATCGAAGCGTTTTTGCCGCCGAAATAAACGCGCTCGGTCGCTTTTTGAAAATCGGCAGCCGTGGCGAGCTTGTAATTGGGCATAAATTTCTGCGGATTTCGCGCGACGAGCGGAAACCAGGTGCTTTGAATCTGCACCATTATCCGGTGTCCTTTTTTGAAAGTGTGAGCAATGCCGGGCATCGTAAATCCGATTTTCGAGGGAACATTCGGCGTCAGAGGCTCGGCTTTTTCAAAACCGTTGCGAAAACGCGCGGGCATCGGTTCGCCGCGCAGCAGCATTTGATAACCGCCCGGCTGAAAGACGCTTGAAGCATAATTGTCCGGCGGTTTGATTCTTTCCGGCTGTCCGTTGGGCAGTGTTTTTCCGGTGGTCGGGAATTGATAATTGTCCGGGAAAACGTCAATCAATTTGACGATAAAATCCGAATCCGTCCCGGTTGAAGAAACAAATAAAGAAGGCTTAATGTCGCCCGCAATTGTCACGTCTTCCGCCAGAGGCTCGGTTTGATAAACCAAAACGTCCGGTCTGGTCGAAACAAAACGCTGGTCTTCGGTCATAAAATCGCGCGGGTAATTGAGAGTGATTTTTTGGGTGTAGGGAACCGGATTCGCGGGATCGGAAACGTATTCGTCAAAACCGTTTTGCGCGTTCGGCATTTGAAACGAAAGCCCGCCGTTCGCAGTCAAATACAATGACGTATTTGTTCCGGCGGTCGGTTCGTATTGCTCAAAGCTCTGCCATTCGTGCGAACCGGTGTCAAACAGATTGACTTCTTTGATCTTGGAAATGTCGCCTTTGTCTTTCAAAAAATGATTGAAAAACGGCACTTCGATATTTTGGCGGTAATATTCCCCGGTTTTCTGCGTGAAATAAGCCGTGCCGAGCCAATCGCCGTCGGCGCGCGTCCAGCCGCCGTGATCCCACGGTCCGACAACGAGAACATTGAAAATACCGGGATTTTGTTTCTCGATATGTTGATACGTCCGCAATGCGCCGAATAAATCTTCATTGTCGTACCAACCGCCGACGGTCATCACCGCCGTTTTGATGTTTTTCAGCTTCGGCAGAATGTTGCGGTCTTTCCAATATTGATCGTAAGTCGGGTGCGCCATCATCTCGTCCCAAAACGGGATGCGAAAACCCAGAGCTTTTTCGTAATTGTCGGCGACTTCTTTCAAACCGCCAAGCTCCAAAAAGTAATTGTAACCATCGGGCGTCTGGCGTCCTTTCCACTGCGTTAAATAAGCATTGCTTGAAGTCGGAGCAGGGCGCGGCTGCCCGAAACTGGAAAAGAAGGCGTAATTTTGCGCGAGAAAAAGCGCGCCGTTATGATGCATATCATCGCCTTGAAACCAGTCTCCGATTGGCGCTTGCGGGCTGGCGGCTTTGATCGCCGGATGCGTATCAATAATTCCGGCGGATGTGTAAAAACCCGGATAAGAAATGCCGTACATACCGATGCGACCGTTGTTATTGGCGACGTTTTTGACGAGCCATTCGACGGTGTCGTAAGTGTCGGTTGATTCATCAATTTGCTGCGCCGTGCGATTGTCAATATCCGGGCGCACGTCCTCAAATTTTCCTTCGCTCATCCAGCGCCCGCGCACGTCCTGATAAGCGAAAATATAGCCTTCCCGCGCAAACAGCGAGTCCGGTCCGAGCGAAGTTTTGCATTTATCCTCGCCGTAAGGCTGAACGGTGTAAGGCGTGCGGTTGAGCAAAATCGGATACTTTTGCGATTTATCCTTCGGCTCATAAATAGAAGTAAAAAGTTTTACGCCGTCACGCACCGGAATCGAAACCTCACGCTTGGTGTAGTTTTCGGCTATGTATCGAGCAAGCTCGTTTTTCTCCTGTTCCGGTGACAGCTTGCAATCAGCGGCAAGCGCGAAACCGCTCGAAGCGGCAAAGAGCAAAACGAAAACAAACGATTTTAGAAAACTGTTTTTCATATTTTTCCACCAGAGAAATCAAATTATTTAGGCTCGAATGGAACCCAGTAAAGATTGTTTTGCCGGAATAATAACAGAAAAAACGAAGCTGCATAAAATTATTGCCTTTCGTTTTTGAATGATGATTTTAACTGAAAAGTGTTTGACGTTGCTGAGTTGACGCGGATGGACACAACTAAAAATTAATCAAAGTATGTGTTTTCGCCTTGCGTCCAATGATTTGCTATGTCTTAGCCCTTGCGACATATAAACCTCTTCCAAAAATTCCATCTGGATCGTAGCTGGATTCAAGCCCAACCTCTTGGAAGCATTGTGTCATTTCTTCTACTGTAAAAAGTCCAAGCTCGTGATTCTCTATTTCATGATGGATTTCTTCCGCTGTGCCGATTAGATATTCAAAACGAATCTTCGATAAACTGCCTTCGCGGTCAGTCAAACTGAGGCGGCATATTTTAAGATTTTCCGACTCTACAGTTTTCATATCAATCCGTCCCGGCGTCCAAGAGTCAGGAGTAAACCAGGGTTCAATGATTATCAATCCGCCCGGAGATAAATGATTTTTAAAACAACCGAGTGTTTTTCGAACGTTTTCCAACCTCCGCACATAACCAATCGAGCTAAACAGACACATCACGACATCGTATTGTTGTCCGAGATGGAAATTGGTCATATCGGCTGCTTCAAATCTCGCAGTTGGTATCTTCCGGCGCGCTATCGCCAACAAATCTTCATCGAGATCAATACCGTCCACATTGTAGTTGTAATTCTCATTTAGAAACTTTGCGTGTTCTGCCGTTCCGCAGGCAGCGTCGAGTATTGTCAGAGCGTTCGGATTCAGCTTCTGAATTAGGCGGGCAATTTTTCCCGCTTCGCTTGGGTAATCCTTAAACGAAGAATAAATGAGATCATAGTATTGGGCAGATTTTGCAAACATTTTTAAAAAATCATTGAGATATATACATTCAAGGCATAACGCTTGAGATGACGCGACGCGAAACCGCCGGCGACAACTTTAGGTTTTACATGCAACGTATTTAAATGGCAAACTTTTTCGCGCTCGCGTCCATTGAATTGTTCGGCTGGAGGTTTCCAATAAAACTTTTTTACCGAACAGCCAGAATTTGAACGACTGCGCTATGTCCGTTGTGATATTTGCCTTCTTGAACTTCCCGTTCTATTTCCTGGGAAATTTCAAATCTTAAAGGGCTTAATTCCTGGCGGAGCATTTCCAGTGACATTGTTAAATCAATTTTCGGTCCGCCCGTTCCGAATTCAACCTGCTTTGGTGTGTAGGCTTCAAGCAAAAATGTTCCTTTTGGTTTCAATCCCGCAACAACTTTCGTGTGAAGTGATCGTCGCACGATAGCAGGAACGTGCGCCCAAATGGAGACAATCGTGTCCCAGGAATTTTCTTCGATTTCAAAATCTGATAAATCAGCAACAATCGTTTTTATGGCGACACCGTTTTCATCTGCTAAACGTTGAGCTTTTTCGAGACCGACAGATGATAAATCTACGGCTGTAACGTCAGAACCGTGCATCGCCAAAAAAACAGCGTTGCGTCCTTCGCCCTCAGCCAGACACAAAGTTTTGCCTTTGGTCAAACTGTTAATGTTTGCCTGAAGAAAATCATTTGGTTTTGTGCCGTAAGCAAAACCCTGTTCACTATATCTTTCATTCCACATACATATCATTTATAAATAAATGCATTAAAAATGCAACGATGAAGAATTGTTACCTAAAACGCGAAGCGCCGGACGGTTGATAAGCCGTGGTGCGAAACCAGCCCCTTAGAGAAAAAACGATGTTTTTAAGAATATCGCTTTTTCGCCCTTACGTTAATTGATTTGTTCGGTGGGGCGTTGCTTTTAATATTTGCTTTATTTAATAGCAAGCGACTTTACCAATTTAGGAAGTGATTCTAATTCTCCCTTATCATCGCTAAACAATTTAAATGTACCATTCCTTCTCTGTCAATATAGAAGGAACGGTTAGCCGCAGTTAGTTTAGCGCTTTAACGGAAATATGGAGCTACATT
>DASVQU010000149.1:0-93512 GCA_036388995.1 Pyrinomonadaceae bacterium
AGGCAAAGCTGGACGGTTTGGATTATCGCTGTATGAACGTCTCGCGTTTTAATTTTCGCCTTTCGGCAAGCGCGCCCGGACTTTTAAAATTGCCGGTTTTTCGGCAAATATTGCGGCGCGAATACCGGCGGCAGCTCGGCACGGTTCCGACGGTCGGAGCGCTCGCGGGCGGTTTTTGGAATCCGGCGGAAGCATTTCAAGCCGGACGCTGTTTGATGCGTTTCTGGCTCGAAACCGCGAAACACAATCTCTACATTCACCCTTACGGAAATCTGGTGACAAACCCGGAAGCCGCTCGCTGGTGGAATGAAAACATCAGGATTCCAGAAACGTGGCTGATTTTTAAAATCGGTTATTCGGAAGAACCGCCGAAAAGCTATCGTTTACCTTTAGAGAGGATTTTGATTGAAGAAAATTAAACCGCCGAGACGCGGAGACGCAGAGGCAAAAACACGTTAAAAAACTTTTCCTGATTTTCTCTGCGTCCCCGCGTCTCGGCGGTGAAAATTATGTATAAATACGCGCTTGCACGCATTTCCATTTACTTCTTATGGCTCATCCGTTGGGCGCTCGGTGCTGACGGCAGAACTTATCTGGTTTTATTTGCGCCGCGCTTGCAGCCGTTTTTGGCTTTTGTCGGGCGCGTTCGCGCATTTGCGGCTTTTGAGCGGGCGCGCCGCGAGTGTCCGGCTTATCGAGAGTTTTTAAAAGCCGAAAATTACCAGTCGGAAAACGGCTGGCGGTTGGAAAATGTGCCGGTGATGACGAAAGAGAATTACGTTAAAAAATACACGCTCGAAGAACGGTGCTACGGCGGCGCGATTCCGGCGCCCGGCGCTGTGATTGACGAATCGAGCGGCTCGTCCGGCGTGCCGAACAACTGGGTGCGAAGCGCGTCAGAAAGAAAAGACGTAAAGCGCGTTCTGCAATTAAATTACGAAATAATTTACAACGATAAAAGCTGCATTTTGCTCAACTGTTTCGCGCTCGGACCGTGGGCGACCGGAATGAACGTTTCGATGTCGCTGGCGGATGTCGGTATTTTAAAATCAATCGGACCCGAAGCCAAAAAACTCGAAAACACTTTGCGGCTTTTCGGGGCGAAATATCGTTATTTGATTTTCGGTTACCCGCCATTTCTAAAAGCGTGGCTCGATGAAACCGAGCTTGATTTGTCGCTTTACCGCATTGACGCGGTGGTCGGCGGCGAAGGAATGAGCGAAGGTTTGCGTTCGCACTTTTTGAAATTTTTTAACAGCGTGGTTTCGAGTTACGGCGCGTCGGATTTGGAAATCAACATTGGAGTCGAAACCGAATTGACGATTGCGCTGCGCCGCCTCTGTTTTCAAAATCGAAGTTTGAGCGAAAAACTTTTTGGTCGCGAAACGCCGCCGATGATTTTTCAATACAACGCTGCCGATTACATCATTGAAACCAACGCAGAAGGAGAATTGATATTTACCATCACCCGATTTGAAGGCGCGGCGCCGAAGATTCGTTATAATCTGCGCGATTCGGGCGGCTGTTATGTTTACGAAGACTTGTCGGCACTTTTAAAATCGGAAGGATTTGAAATTGCCGAGCTTGCCGAAAGGCAAAGCGCGTTTCCGATTCTGTTCGTTCACGGGCGCAACGATTTGAGCGTGCCGTTTTACGGCGCGAAAATTTTTCCGCACGATTTGGAAGAAATTATCAACACCAATCCCGCGCTCGTCGGACGCATCAATTCTTTTCAAATCAAATCGGACGAAAGCCCCGATTTAAAACGCACCTTAAAAATTCATCTGGAAAAAGTGCGGCTGCCGAAAAACGATTTGCCCGTCGGCGAAGAATTGCGCGATCTCATTTTTGCCGAGTTATGCCGCGTTAATCAGGATTTTCGAGAAGTCACGAAAATGTTTGACCGCAATCAGGTTGAAATTTATTTACACGACTTTGAAACCGATATGTTTGCCGGGCGCGACATCCGAATCAAAAACAAATACATCGGATAGCGCGGCGAATAAATAAGGGATGAAAACGGATGTGATTATCATCGGCGGCGGCGCAGCCGGGTTGTTTTGCGCTGCGGAAGCCGGAAAACGCGGGCGCAGCACGCTGGTTTTGGAACGCGCGGAAAAAGTCGGGAAAAAGATTTTGATTTCCGGCGGCGGTCGCTGCAATTTTACCAACCGCGAAGTCTCCGCCGCGAATTACGTCTCAAACAATCCGCATTTCGCCAAATCCGCGCTCGCCCGCTATACGCCACAGGATTTTATTAAATTAGTCGAAAAACACGGCATCGAGTATTACGAAAAAAAGCTCGGACAGCTTTTCTGCCGCGACACTTCGCGGCGAATCGTCCAAATGCTGCTCGACGAATGCGCGGCTGGCGGCGCGCAAATCAAAACGCATTGCGAGATTAAAAGCGTCCGAAAAACGGATGAGACTTTTGTCGTCGAAACGAATCTCGGCAGCTTTGAATCGGAAAGCTTAGTCGTCGCGTGCGGCGGTTTGTCTTTTCCAAAAGTCGGAGCGACGGATTTAGGTTACAGAATCGCGCGGCAATTCGATTTAAAAATCGAAACTACTCGTCCCGCTCTAGTGCCGCTCGTTTTCGGCGCAAACCGTTTGAAAGAATTCGGCACTCTGGCGGGCGTTTCTTTAGAAACAGCGGCGAGCTTTGGCGATGCGGCTTTTCGGGAAAACATTCTGTTCACGCATCGCGGGTTGTCGGGACCGGCAATTTTGCAGATTTCAAATTACTGGCAACCGAAAGAGCAGATTTCTTTTGATTTGCTTGCAGGCAAAAATGCGTTTGAGTTATTGGGCGAATCGAGAAACAGCCGACAGGAATTGGTCAATTTTCTGAGCCAGCATCTTCCCGCGCGTTTCGCCGAAAAGTTTTGCGCCGAATTTGCGCCTTCAAAACCTCTGAACCAATTTTCCCCGAAAGAAATCGAACGAATCGCAGACATTTTGCACAATTGGAGGATTCGTTTCGATGAAACGGAAGGTTATCACAAAGCCGAAGTCACACTCGGCGGCGTTTCGACCGGCGAAATGTCTTCAAAAACGATGGAAGCCAAGCGCGTCAAAAATCTGTATTTTATCGGCGAAGTCGTGGACGTGACCGGCTGGCTCGGCGGCTATAATTTTCAATGGGCTTGGGCTTCCGCGTTCGCCGCCGGGCAATATGTCTGAAACATTTTGAGCAAAAGTTTTTGTCAAGAATTATCTCAAAATGGTAGCGTCCTAATCTTATGGCGCTGTAAACTTATAATTCTCAAAAACGTTCGTTTGCTTTACTTTTTTCCGCCGTAAAAAGCTAATAAATTATATTAGGCACTACAGTCAAAATTATGACGTTTTTGGTAAGCGCAAAGTCCTTAAAAAGGTCGAATCTTAATAAACGCGATTAGATAAAAGAGTTGTTTTGTTTAATTCTTTAAGTCACACACAAAGCAAACTGCATATTTATCATGCGCAATAAATTTGGAAGCCGATGATTTTTGAGCATTAATTCTTATTTGCCAAAATAGCTTTTGTCGCTGCTATTTGTGCAAGAGATCGCAGATACTGCGATTTAACTTGTGAAATCAATGATTGTGTTGTGAACCAATCCGACTTGGCAGCGCGTGTAAAACTCGCTTCAAAAGGTTTTTCGTTTAAACTGAAATTAAAGAAATTTCTTGATGATGTTATTGGAACAACTATTTCCAATGCTTCTCCTGCATACTCCGGGACATTATTAATTAAATCTTTAGCTTCTATTAATGTCGCAAACCCGCTGATTGGTTCAGATGTTAATTCTAAGCTGGAAATATAGATAAAAGCCTTTGTTTTATAGAGCTTATCTTCAATATTTTCCAAATGCCTTTTGGCTTGACGTAAATATTCCAAGGCTTCGAGCTTAAAGCTGCGATTAGCAATCATTGAATTAGCTGCTTTAATTAAAAGAAAAGCCTTAATCTTTTTGTCATCAACTTTTTCAACTCTTTTATTTAATTCATTCCAATCTCGCGCCTCTATTGCATTGATCGCAGCTTTAGTATTCAAAAAAAGTTTTAATTCATTGGTGGCGCTTAAATCTGTAATTTTGAAAATCTTTTGTTCTGCTTCAATAAATCGTCTATCTTGTATCAACAAAATAATCCCTTGAATAAGGTAGCCTAGCTTTTCATGTTCATTTGTTGAGTTTTCAGCTTTTTCAAAGGCTGAGCCGGCATCAAAAAGAAAGATTTTATTGTTTGTAGCTGCTCTTATTGCATAACCGGATAAAACTTCTAAATCTTGAGAAGTCATACCAGAATTTTGGGATAATGCAATAACCTGTTGTTCAATGTTTCCCCAACTGATTTGTTGAGCAGACGAGCCATAGAAACTCTCATAAGCCTTTAATTTATTTATAAGAAAATAAAATGCCGCTATATCTTTTGCGGATACTGCCGTATCTGCGTAAATTCTAGCTATATACGTTGAAATAAATTGCTTACAGGCATTTATGTACATAGCCACCTGTCTCATGTCGGGTTTTGCTTTGGGCGGCGTTAGTTGAAAAGTAAAGACTCCAAATTCCAATTGATTATCTGAGATGCGCTGCTGAGTAGGTAATAAAACCACAGCTTCATTAAAGGCATACGCAGATAACAGAACCGAATCTCTAGAAGTATATGAAGATTTAGTTACCAGATTTTGTAAGGCAAGGCGATATAAATTGTCTGCAAGAGCACCGTTCTCTTTTTTTAAGTCAAATAAATACTGAACAAAAGTAATGGGAATACCTTGTTGAATTATTTGAGAAACTAATGTTGCGGAATGCTCTGGATCAGAAGTTAATCCTTCTGAAGCTAATTCAAATCTTTCGTCTAAATTGCGTTTGTTTTCTGTGTTTTCAAGCAGTGCATCTTCCTTTACCTTTTGGTACTTTTCTTGTAAGTCTCTTGCTAATTTCAAATCTTTCTGAGCCAAAGTATTTATTAAAGTGTTAATTGCTTTAATTAAAGGCTTTGCTTCATTTCTTCTTTTTTTGTCGCTAAAAACTTCCTGTAAATCGTTAGTAAGAGCAAATATTGAGTTTCTTAGTAATTCACCGGTAAAATTTTGTTCATTATTCCATAACAGATCAGAAACATTTGAAATGATTTGAACCCTTTGTTGCAAATTATCTATGTTACGTGACTCTATAGAGATGTCCTTTAATGTTTGTAAAGCTTGTTGAATTAGAGTTTTTCGTTCTTCGTCTCCCAGCTTATCTAGCTTCTTTGTCTGAGATTTTGTTTTTGAATCAATATTTACTTCTTTAGATTTGTTGCCTTGTGGTTTGTCTTGTGCGTGAGAAGGTTCAAAGAATGGTTGAATTAAAAATAATGAAGCGAAAATGAGAATAGGAAAGAATCTTTTAGATAATATAAATGATTGAATTAGCATAAAGTCCTCCCCTAATTCTATAAAAGGTTTGTTGACTAGACAAACCTTTTAATTTTTGCGTTGATTGAAGATGCTCGTTAAGATATTTTCTAATTAAACGGGCATCTTCAATTGGACAGGTTTTAAATTGACATAATTATTTTTGTCAATTGCCAGTTGAACATTTTCCGCACCCGGTTTGTCCATTCGGAAGAAAACACCCGCGACAATCGGTATACGAACACTTGCAGCCTTGTCTGTCAGGATCACAATTTGCGGTTGTAGGACATACATTATCACCATTGCCAAACTCAATTTGAGCCTGAACAATTTGATTTGGAGATAACTCACCCACTACTAGCATAAAGCTGATAACTAAAAACGTGACTTTCAGAAACATCATCACTCTCTTCATAACCATTCATCCTTTCCTAGCTTATTTTGAATTTAGTTGATTTATTTGATGAGCGTTTATCTCATCAAACACCTTTATTGAATAAGGCTTGCTTGGTATTTCAAGCGGCGAAACATCACTGGTATTTATCGCTCTTCCGAAGCCGAAGTCAGGGACATATACCTTGTTATTTATAAATTTATAATTACTAACAGCAGGGTGCATGTACTTTAAATCAGCGCCTTTTAGGTTGAAATCGGAATCATATATATGAACTACATTTCGGAATTTGTCGGCTCTGCGAAAAGTCCAAACAAGTAAATCTCCCGAATTAGAGATATTTAAGTGCGCTATTGGAGGATATTTTTTTAACTTATTATCGTCGGTCAAATTTCCAATCGTCATTTTTCTGATTGGTAGAATTCCATGTGACGGAAGGATTTCATCTGCTGAATAGTTTCTTCTAAAAGTTTTCAATTGAGAACCATTTATTGAGTTGTAAACATATATTTTGTATTCATAAATGTCAGACACAAATATATGTTTTTCACTAATTGCAAAATCAAACGCTCCCGGCGCATAAGTTGGAGTAAATGGAACCGGTTTTTCTAATCTATGAATAATAGTGGCTTGATTTGTTGTTAAATTTACTTTATAAAGAGTTTGATTAAGCGGGTTCTGACTCAGGGTCTGAATATACAAATTGCTTGTATTATCAATCACCATTTTTAAGACTTGTGATTCTTTAGTTAATGGCAAATCTAATTGTATTTCACGAAAAAGGGTTAAATTGGTATCATAAACCAATAATTTATCAAAAACCGAGAGATATACGTTCCCGTTTTTATCTACACAAAACAATCCTTTGGAGTCTACGGCGATTTTAGTATTTTTGATGAATTTCCCTGTAGAATCGTATTTGTAAAGTGAATCATACGCAGTAAAATAGATATTCTCCTTTGCATCAACATCTAAATAATTAATAAAACTTGGACGATTATCATTTTTCAGTTGAGGTGAAATACTCATTATTGAGCCGTTTTCATTAAAAATATCAATTGTTTTAATCCCAACGTCAGTTGTAGCTAAGCTAGGACTGTCTGCGAAAATATCATTAACAGTCAGCAGTACATCCTTTTCGCGGTTTTCCTTTAAAACTCCAGTCCATGAGTTAATAATTTCATTATTACTATCAAGGAGGATTATTGCAGGTGTAACCGGTATCTCTAACTTTTGATAATTAACATTCGAGATTGTGCTGATGCCAGAAAACTGGTGCTTTGACAAATAATTATCTACCTGAGTTGGAGATTGAGAAAATAACGCTAATACTTGTAATTTCTTCGAGTTCTGATTAATTGAACCAACTAGCTTTTTATAAAACTCCAAGCTTTGAGTGCAATAACTGCATTCCGTGCTTAATGCTAAAAGTAAAGTTTTTTCGTGACTTTTAACATCCACGCCTTCAAGATTTGATAGGATAGCTCCTTTTCGAAGTCCTGAGTGATCTTGTTTTTGTTGGAATAGAAATTTATAGCCAAAAACACCAAATAAAACCATTACCATTACAAGAACAGCAATGTTCGTTATTAATTCTAATTTTTCTTTATAACTTCTTGTTTGCATACATCTGTCCAAAAAAAGTTAAAAGGATACTTAACTTGAAGTAAATCAACAGATTTTGTGAACGTATATTGAGATTTACAAAGCGCCTGCTTTTGACTATCTGCTAATCAACCGTTTTGTAGCGGAATCACAGTATCTTGCCTTTAACTTATTTGTCAACAGGTGCTAACAAGCGAAAGCTAGTATTTAGAAGCGATTTCTAGCATTTAGAGGCAATTCCTAGTATCTTAATGTTGCTTCGAGGCTGAAAAGGGAGGTTTGAAGATAAAATGAGAAAAAATTGGAAAGCATTTGCATTGATGATGTTTTTGATGTTCGCGGCATTAATCAATTAAAATTCGGCTCAATCAAGAAACCCTGACAATCCGACTCTGCTTTCGAGCGGCGAGTTGAAAGGGAGCCTGGGCGGCGCGGACAAGGAATTTTATTATTCTTTCGTTGCCGGTCCCGGCAAAGTTACGGTCACGGTTGACATTAAAGCCACCGAAGGCGTGGCGAGTATGACGCTGAATTTTTTAGGCGCAAAATCCGCAGATTTATTGGTTATGCCGCTGGCGACGCATCGCGGCAGCACGCGCGAAGTCGAGTCGTTTAATTTGGACAAACGGCAAACGGTGATGATGAAGCTCGCTTCAACCGGAAGCTATAACGGAAGCTATCTGATCCGGCTCGAAGGCGCGGTTGATTTTGAACCGGATGACACGCCCGCGCGCAAAAACTCGGCGGGCGGTTTTTCAGAAGATTGCTTACCCGTAAGCGGAACTCTGCGTTTTGTAATGCGCGACGGAACGGTGCAGGAAATCAATCTCAATCGTGTTCAGAGAGTTTCCCATAAACCGTAAAACAATCGTCGTCTTTCGGTCTGGATTTAGGACGCAAAAGATTTTGGAGACGGCTTTTAAAATTATGCTCTGAGCGATTAATGCACAGGCTTGTCACCGTCCCGTTCGGTAGATTTCCGTTTGCTCATTTTGGGTAAATTTTCAGATGCTTCCGATTCGGCGTTTTGGTTTGAATCTTTCCCCGCGGAATCTTTTCCCATCATTTCGGCTTTGGTTTTCGTGCCGCGCTGTTTGGTGTTTTTGCTTCCTTTAACCGCCATTTTCGTCTCCTTCTGTTTGGTTTGTAGAATACTCAAACTGAGAACGAGTTGCCAGATCAATTTGTTTTTAGCGAAACATCGAAACGTTTAAACCAAATCGCTCGTCCGCCTCGATTTCCGTAACTTGGCGTAAATGATTGAGCTTTCGCTCGGCGCGTTTGATTTGAGTTTTCGTTCGTTCAGCCATTTGCGACAAAAGATTTCTGCCGGCTTGCATTTCGGCTTCGACTTTTAACCGAAGCTGATTGTTTTCCGATTCTTCGAGTTCGATGCTTTCGGTTCTTAATGCCTGCAAGCGCCGTTTTACCTGATAAATCTGGCGAATTGCACGGATCAATTGATCGCCGATTGAATCGCCTTTGATTAATTGCGGGCTGTCCCGGTGTTCTTCGACGAGCGCGTCCATTAATTTCGCGTCGCCCGCCGCGTAAGCGTCGTTAAGTTTTGCCATCAATTGATGCCGCCGCTCCTGTTCTTCGCGTTCAACTGCTAAATCCGGGTGAATCAATTTGGCGAGCTTGTAATAAGCGCGTTTCATTTCGGGCGAAGGATAAAATTTATGGCTGCAAGCCTGCCAGTTTTCTTCGTCGGCTGCGGCTGCGGCGGATTCGGCGGCTCTTTCACGTGCTTCTTCGGCGCGGCGCTGAATTTCGGCATCGTCGGGAGCTAAACGCGCTTCTTCTTCGGCAATCTCGGCTTCGATTTTATCCAATTCGGCGTAAAGCCGGGCGACTTCCTGACTGTAGCGAGCCTCGAAAATCTTTAATTCCTCACGGAAACCGACGAGCGATTCTTCCCGTTCGGCGAGCCTGTTTTCCAGACGCCGCAAAACTTGCAGCTTTTTGTTGAGTTCGATTTCTTCAGGCGAAAGTAAATTCATCAACTAAAAGGTTAAAAGGAAAAAAGGCGAAGAGCAAGTCACATCATAAATTATTTCAGTCAGGCTGTTTAAGTCGCTCTGCAACTTTCAGGCGAATTGCTTTCCCCTGGACTCATAGCTTCGCCGGAGCCTTATAGCAGCGGTCTGCCTTTAAAGTGGCTTTATAACAAAATTGAAATGTAGAAAACGATTTCCAAAATGTGCTATATTTTCCAAGCCACACGAGCGCATAAAGCTCTTCTTCGAATGTAACTTTCAGGGCTGTCGCCGATCTCTTAATCTTCTGGACAATATTCAGGAAACCCAAAAATGAAACGACTACTTCTTACACTCACAATTATGCTATTTGTATATGGCTGGATAACGGCAGAGAAAGTACAAGCTGCCACTTTTATCATTACAAATACAAATGATAGCGGCGCCGGCAGCCTCCGGCAAGCAATTCTTGATGCAAACAATAACAATCAGGAAGACACAATTGTCTTTGATTCAACAGTCTTTAGTACTCCGCAAACTATAACTTTAACTGGCGGCGAACTTGTTATTTCTCCTGACAATTCAGCCGCTACATCAAAAATGTTAACTATTAATGGCACAGGAGCAAATCTGTTAACAATTAGCGGTAATAATCAAAGCCGAATCTTTTATATTGATGGAGATGCAAAGGCAACCATTAATAATATTAAAATGGTTGACGGAAATGGGGTTGGAAGACTTTTTAGTAGTTCTGGCGGGGCTATAGCGGGGTATGGTTATGCATCGCTATCGCTTGCCAACTCAATAGTGAGCGGTAATAGAGTTTCTTTAAACGGTGGTGGAATCTTTCTCTTAGGGGGGAATACAACAATTGTTAATTCAACAATTGCAAACAATACGGCTTTTTCAGGTGGCGGCGTTTACCAGCAATCTTATTCTTCTTTAACTATTATAAATTCCACAATAAGTGATAATACCGCTCTAAGCGGGGGGGCGGGCTTGTTGATTTGGGGAACTCTTACAGCAATTAATTGCACTATCAGTTTTAATCGTTCTTTAGAGGGAACTACGCACGGCGGTGGTATTTGTTTCTTTCATTACCCAACACTTATTGCGCGTAACACAATAATTGCGAATAATTCCACAGGTGGTGGATTTGATCCAGACCTAAACGGTCCTATCAATTCGCTCGGGTATAATATTATAGGGAGCTATTCACCTACCGTAAATAGAATTTATGGGGATACAACCGGTGATCAGCTAAACGTAGACCCACAACTTGACCCGCAGTTGAGAACTAATGGCGGCGCAATTCCGACACATGCACTGCGGGCGACCAGTCCTGCGATAGATAAAGGTAATAATTGTGTGCTGAATAATCCGGAAAACGGTGGTTGTCTGGAACAGAATATCACGACTGATTTACGCGGAATTGCCCGACCGCAAGACGGGGACGGCAATGGCGTGGCAACCGTTGATATTGGCGCTTATGAAGCGACTGCTTCGGAGATCTTAACTGCTCCGAATATGCCCGACTTACGCGCCGTTTATGATACCGGTGTAAGTGATTCGGATAATATTACAAGAAACCGTAATTTATCATTTGATATAAGCAATGTAACAAGCGGCGGCAAGGTTGAGCTTTTCCGAGATGGCGTAAAAATTGCCGAAACAACTGCTACCGGCAACAGAGTAACCATAGGCGATTATAACCTTCCTGGTAATGGGACATTTCTTTATACCGCGAGACAAATTATCAATAACACCGTTAGCTTACAAAGTGCTGCTCTTTTAGTAACTATTGATAATATACCGGCAACAGTCACGATTAATCAGGCAAATATGCAAGCTGATCCGACTGCGGTACAACCGGTTAATTTCTCGGTTGTTTTTAGCGAGCCTGTTATTGGATTTAATTCGGATGATGTTTTATTGACCGGTTCGACGGCTGGTGTTTCGAGCGCAACTATTGAAGTGACCGGTAGCCAGGCAACTTATAATGTAGCAATCAAAAATATCACCGCTGACGGATTGATTCGTGCCAGCGTTAGAGATACCGCAGTAGAGGATCTCGCCGGAAATTCAAATTATGCTTCTACCGGCACGGACAACACAATTGCTTTTATTATTCGCACCTTGTTTGATTACGATGGAGATGGACGAGCTGACGTTTCCGTCTTTCGCCCTTCTAATGGAACTTGGTACGTCTCAAACAGTTCTAACAGTGCTTTCTCAGGAACACATTTCGGACAATCGGGTGATTTGATTGTTCCGGCTGATTATGACGGAGATAGACGAACGGATATTTCAGTGTTTAGACAGGGATTCTGGTACAGATTGAATAGCTCTACCAATCAATTTGTCGGATTGCAATTCGGTTCTCCCGGCGATATTCCCGTACCCGCCGATTATGACGGAGATGGACGAGCAGACATTGCTGTTTTCCGCCCTTCTGACGGAACCTGGTACAGAATAAACAGTTCAAATAATCAGATGGTTGCGGTTCAATTCGGAACAATAGGAGATAAACCGCAACCAGGTGATTTTGATGCAGACGGGCGTAGCGATCATGCGGTATTTCGTCCGTTGTTGGGAGCCTGGTACATCTTGAAAAGCTCAGATAATTCATTCTCCAGAGTTAACTTCGGGATACAGGAAGATGTTCCGACGGCAGCAGATTACGACGGAGATGGGAAAACAGACATTTCCGTTTACAGACCTTCTGCCGGAAGTTGGTATCGAATCAATAGCTCGGCAAATCAGTTCTTTGCTCAGCAATTCGGAATTTCAGAAGATAAACCGGTTCCGGCAGATTATGATGGAGATAGAAAAGCAGATATTGCGGTATTCCGTCCTTCGGCAGGAACCTGGTATCTGCAAAGAAGTACGGCGGGATTTGCCGCAATGCAATTTGGGAATTCTACCGATAGACCGACTCCGGCATTTTTACAACAACAGTAGTTCTTACGCTTGTGATAATTTGTTCTGATTTTTAACGCTAAAGCATTAGTACAAAAAAGAGAAGGCTGATTAGCCTTCTCTTTTTTGCTGTCTTGGGATTCCGACACGCGGAATTTTAATTTGGCTTTATCAGCCTTCGGCTTCGGAGAATTTGCTGATTGCCATATCTTCGGCTTCTTTGATGACAGCCAGATTTTTCTTTTCAACTTCCGAAAGCATTTCGTCCTGAAAATTTGGATCGGGCTTGTACCAGCTTTGCGCCGCGAAATATTCTTTTAAATCTTTTGATTTAAAAACCTTGCCGCGCCGCGCGTAAATCTCGTTTCGCAAAACCCGCAAATCTTCCGTAAACATTCCCTCAAACAACTCGACCGAAACCGGCTCAGTGGCGATTTTATTGCGCAGATTCGCCTCCATCGTTTCGAGCAGCTTGACGTTTTGTTCTTCGATTGCGTTGAGCTTGACGGTTTTCTGGTCTTTCGCAGGACGATACCAATCCTGCCATTCAAACTGCACCCGGATACCGGGAACATTGAAAGATTTCCCGCGCCGCGCCCAAAATTCGTTTCGCATCATCCGAAGCTCGCCGAGCGTTACGCCTTCGAGCATTTTTTCGGTCAGCGGCACGTTTTGAAATTTTTCCATATCGCCGAACGAAACGGCGACTTTGCGCTGCTCGTCGCGCTTTTTGTTGATCGCTTCGATGTTTTTGCGTTCGGTTGTCGAAAGAGCTGACGCGACATAATTCGGGTTGGCTTTGTACCAGTAACGCTCTTCAAAATATTTTTGCAGCCAAGGCTCTTCGGGAAAAGTTTTGCCGTGAATCGCTTCGATTTCGGCAATCATAATCCGCCAATCGGCGGCTGAATTGGCGTAGATTTTATCTTCGGGAATCGGCTTTTTCTGCCACAAACGCAAATCGCCCGGCTGGACAAAATCGTGTTTTTCGGCTTCTGCAAGCCGAATTAAATCGAGGTTCTGGCGTTCGGTTGCGTTTAGTTCGGCATTTCTAAAACGCGGATTCGGTTTGTACCAGGCGCGTTTTTCGAGATATTCCTGAATTGATTTTTCTTTAAAAACGCGCCCGTGTTTTCCGAAAACGATTCCGCGCAAACGCCCTAATTCTTCCAAATCGAGATTTTTGATTTGCGTCGCCGTCAATTTCTTTGCGGCGAAATCAAAAGTTTCCCACTTTTTTAAATTATCCTGCGCTTTCAAAGTGAGCAGTGAGCAGTGAGCAGTGAGCAGTAAAAGCACAAGCACAAACCCGTAATTCGTAATTCGTAATTCGTAATTCTTCATTATTCGTCTCCTTCTTCAAGGATTTCAAACGTCGTTACAATTTCAGCCGCAGGGCGCACCGTCGCCGCGACTGAGCAATATTTTTCGTCGGAAAGCTTGACGGCTCGCTCGACCGCTTCCGACGAAACCGCACGCCCGCGCACGATATGGTGAACTTCAAGTTTTGTGAAAGCGCGCGGATGTTCTTCACGGCGCATCCCCTTAACTTCAACTCGATAATCGGTTACATCCTGCCGTTTCTTTTTTAAAATCGAAACCACATCCACCGCCGTACAAGCACCGACCGCAATCATCAGCAATTCGACCGGCGTCGGAGCGGCGTTGCGTTCGTGGTTTGTGTCAATCGAGACGGCGTGATTGCTCGGTGAAACGCCGATGTAAAACTCGTTTCCGGCGTGATAAACGCTGGCTTTGAAATCTTTGTTTTCCATAATTTGCTATAAATGCGAAATTCCGCGAATAGCAGAACGCAGCCGGCTGCTCGAATTTGCGAAGAAAAACTACAGCGAAATAAAAATAACTCCAAGCGCGGAATTTGGCAACGAAAAGCAAGCATAAACTTTCCAAACGGAAGAGTTTTTGTTTTGCCGCGAATTTAAAATCTAAACTTAAAACGTTCGGCATAAAAAATGCTGCATCAAAAAAGCGGTCATTGTGAAATGAGGCAAGTTAAAAGGAGCAAAAAGATGAGACGATTGCAGAATTTTATTTTTATGGCGCTGGTTTGTGCGCTTATGATTGGCGGAGCTGTTCAAAGCACATCGGCGCAAACTACTCGACGGACGACGAGCGAGCGACAGATGCGCGCATTGATTCAAAAAATTCGCGTGCAAGCCGATAATTTTAAAAACAGCTTTGACGAATCAATTCAAAACGTCCGCCTGCGCGGAACCGATGCCGACAATATTCATCGGGACATTGAAGATTTTCAACGAGCTTTGACCAGTTTTGAAACCCGTTTTAACGGGCGCGACGCGACCAGCGCCGACGCGCAAACCGTTTTCGACGAAGCTCGTGACATCAATCGGTTTTTGCAAAACACAAGACTCGGAACCCGCGTTAATCGCGATTGGACGGCTTTGCGCGGCTCGCTCGGCGAACTGGCGCGAGAATACAATCTGAACGCCGATTTTGACGGCGCGAATTCTCCGAGCAGCAGTCAAAATTATCCTCCAAACAATTCAAATTATCCGAACAATTCCGGTGTTAGCTCGCGTTTGAACGGAACTTATCAGCTTGATTTTGCCCGCAGCGACAGTCCGACCGAAGCCGCCGAACGCGCCGTTGCCAGTTTGCCGCAAGCGGAACGCGATTCATCACGACAAACATTGGAACAGCGGCTCGAAGCTCCCGACCGGATAGCCATCGAACAACGCGGGCGGGCAATAACCATCGCTTCGACGCGCGCTCCGCGTTTTTCTTTTGAAGCCGACGGGCGCGACAAATATGAAACTGCTGACAACGGCACAAGACTTCGCGTGCGAGCGACTTTGGCGGGCGAACGGCTTGAAATTCAAACCTCCGGCGAACAGCGCGGAAACGATTACATCGTCACCTTTGAACCGCTCGACAACGGGCGAACTCTGCGCGTCGAACGTCGTCTTTCCGCAGATTTTCTGCGCCAGCCGGTCGTAGTGCAAAGTTTCTACACGAAAAATTCCGATGTCGCCCAGCTCGACGTTTACGAGCGACCGGGCAATGTTCCGAGCGATAGAACAATCGGAACGACAACGCCAAACTCGGATTATGTCGTCAACAACGGCACGGTTTTGTCGGCGACTTTAAACGAAACGATTTCGACCAATGAAGCCAAAGACCGCGACCGTTTTTCGATGACCGTAGAAAGCCCTTCGGAGTTTCGCGGCGCGATTATCGAAGGTTATATTTCGGGCATCGCGCGTTCGGGCAAAGTCACGGGGCGCTCGCAGTTGACGTTTAATTTTGAAACCATCAGAACGCGCGACGGCAAAATCAGCAATTTCGCCGGATTTGTCGAAGCGATTCGCACCGCGAACGGCGAGACGGTGAAAGTTGATAACGAAGGCTCTGCGCAAGGCGGTAATCAAGGCAAAACAACCGCCACGCGCGGCGCAATCGGAGCCGGAGTCGGCGCAATTATCGGCGCAATCGCTGGCGGCGGCAAAGGCGCGGCAATCGGCGCAATAATCGGCGGTGGCGCGGGCGCAGGCTCGGTTTATATTGAAGGACGCGACGATTTAAATCTGGCGAGCGGCTCGGAAATCACCATTCGAGCCAGCGCGCCGAATCGCAATAACAGATAAAAACTCAGTAAAAATAAAATAAAAGAGCGAGGCGATTAGAATATCGCCTCGCTCTTTTATTTGGAGATTTTCCAAATTTTTGTTGACAAATATTTGTTATCAATTTATTATCTTTGCGTCGCACACTCTCGGTTCTCGGCTTTTGGCTTTCGCAAACAATTCGGCTGGTCAAGTTCCATTGAGCTGGTCTTTTCCACTTCTAACAATCAACATTCCGAACAGGAAACATCGCGGAGAAAATATGCAAAATCAAGAAATGAAGACAAAAAAAAACCGGACATATTTAACGGCTTTCGTTTTCGTTACAGTATTAAATGTTATGTTGGCAGTTTATCTGTTGCAAATCTCTTTTGCTCAGATCAATGAAAACCGTTTTAAAGAGCAGCCACCGCTTAAAGTTGAAGTTGTAACTCAAGAAGACAGTCCTGTGCGCTTAACTGTTATAAACGTTGATAACTCCCAACAGTCATTTCAAGCTGTGAACTTTTCTATTCAAAACATAAGCCCTAAAAAAATTAGAGCTTATGTAATTCTCCATAATGATAAGTCCGGGGCTGGTAAAACAAGTATCAGTTTTTTAGAAAGATTTACCCCTGGACAAATCACGCAAGATACATTTTCTGAGGAAAGGGTGAACATTAAAAAGGATGGTAAATTATTTTTATCCTTGGATTACGTTGAATTTGATGATGGAAGTGTTTGGGGAAAGGATACTCAAAAGCAATCTGAGTATATTGCGGGGCAAAATGAAGGGCAAAAAGCTGCTGTTAATAAGTTTAATTTGTTAATTCACCAAAATAAAGATGCAGTTATTGAGTTTTTACGCCAACCAGAGACCGAAATGGATTCACTCGTTACCAATAATGAGAAAACCGATAAATGGCATAGAGGATTTAAGAACGGGTATAGAACTGTTTTAACAAGATTACAAATGGCTTATGAAAAACAAGGTCAGGAAGGAGTTTTCTTAAAACTTAGAGAAATTGAAAAGATAATAAAAAAGGAGGAAAAGTAAATGAAGTATCGAGTATTATTACTTGCATCCGTAATTTGCTTTACTTTTCTTTCTACATTAACGGTCGGCGTTATAGTCTATTCTCAACGTCAAAGACCAAGGGAAGATATAGCGAACACCTGTTTGCTCAATAACAATTGAGGAACCAAGCGGTAGGCGGACTGCGCATTTGGATTGTACGTTCGGTACTTATTCCGGTGAGCGAGAATGTACTCCAACTCATCCCGAACTTCAGCATAGAGCGCTTCTTGAATTATTTCCTTCAGGACGAAGAAATTGTAGATTTATAGCTCGGAATGCTTGTGTTGATAATAAGAATGCTAGCTATGCATGGGCGTGCGATGATGACCTAGACCCACCTTCAGGAACAGAAGTGGCTTCCATTATTTGTCCCGTTTCGTGTACTAAATACTGTCCAACACCAGACTCGCCAAGACCGTGCAGTCGTGCGGTTTGGGATACAACCTACTGCGAATGGAATAGGAGACGATGTCTGATTGCTAGTGGTGGAGATTGCACGACACCCGGTTGGGACGGAAGTTGTCCGCCCGGAACAGCTTATGATTATGGTTCAGGTATGTGCTGCTCCGATAGCGGCGGCGGAATGTGCAACGGTTTTGCACCCGCAGACGGGGAACAATCCGCTAATCTAATGCGCTCGGAAAGTTGTTGTTCGGGTGATGATCGGTTGGCTTGTTATAGCGGCGGAGGGTATTGGGACGAAACAACTTGTAGTTGCTATTCTCCGATTATAATAGATACAACGGGAAACGGATTCGATCTGACAAATGCCGTCAACGGAGTGTTATTCGATCTGATGAACGACGGCATTAAAGAACGCTTGTCCTGGACGGCTGCAAATACGGATGACGCTTTTCTTGTTCTCGACAGAAACCAAAACGGTGTGATTGACAACGGTCGAGAGTTGTTCGGGAGCAGCACTTTGCAGCCGGTTCTGCAAGAAGGCGAAACGAAGCACGGTTTTCGCGCTTTAGCTATCTATGACAAATCCGATAGAGGCGGAAACAACGATAATCAAATAGATTCAAATGACGCGGTATTTTCCAAATTGAAGCTCTGACGCGACTCGAATCATAACGGAGAGTCGGAAGCAAGGGAATTACAAAAATTATCCGAATCTGATGTAACAGTTATCGAGCTTGATTATCACGAATCACGCCGCAAAGACGAATACGGAAATTGGTTTAGATACAGAGCAAAAGTCAGAGACGCGCATAAATCAAAAGTAGGTCGCTGGGCGTGGGATGTTTTCCTGCAAGTTGCCAAATAAAATAGCTTGAAAGTGGAAATCGAACGGGAAGGGAATTAATGAAAATTTCTTTCCCGTTTTTATTTTCGCCGATTTCGGTTAATCTTTCCGGGAAATGCTGTCGGAAGAAATCGAAAATCACCGCGACCGGAAATGGCGGCGCGAAGAAGAACTGAAAATCGAAACCGTCGCCGATGCCGAACGGTTCATCGAAGAAGTCGGATTTTGCGGCGGTTTAACCGATGTCCGAACGCCGCTGCCTTCGCTGTACATTGCGGTCTGCGGCAGACGCGAAGCGTTTGTGCCGCGCAATGTGCAGAAAGATTATGAAACGAGCCTGGCTTGGACTTTAAAAGACGACGTTTTGCGGCGGGGGCGCGTGTTTTACGCCAAGCTCGCCAAAGCGAAATCAATGTTTGTCGCCCCGCGTCTCGTTCCCGCTTTCAATTGTTTGTTCGGCGTTCCGAAAGCCGAAGAAAAAGAAAAACTTTCGCTCAATGCCAGAAAAATACTGGAAGTTTTGCGGCGGGATTGGGAACAGGCATCGGCTGATTTGCGCGCCGAAGCCGGAATCGCCGACCGCAAAATCTTCAACAAAGCGCTCGACGAATTACAGGCGAGAATGAAAGTCGTGCCGTGCGAAGTCGTTTACGAGCCGAAATTTACTTACGTCTGGACGCCCGCCGAAGCGCGTTTCCCGGAAGAATTGAAACAAAAAATAAGCGGGGAAACCGCCGTTAAAGAAATTGCCAAAGCGTTTTTAAACGCGGCGGGCGAAGTTTCATCGAAAGAGTTTGCCAGATTAATCGGCGTTTCACCGCTCGAAGCGAATCTCGGATTTTTGCTGCTGGTTCAGGACGCTATTGCGAGACAAGTTGAAAAAGGCGTTTTTCGGTTAAAGGAATTGAATATTCCTTCTCACGATTGAGTTTGTTCGTTTTCCATCTCGCGGCGGACTTCTTCTTCGATTCTCGCCGCTTGCAAGGCGAGCGGCAATTCCTCAGTGCGCGCGAGCAGGCGTTCGAGAGCTTGTTCGTTGCCGATTAAATTGCTGCCGCGCCGCGCTGCCGCTTCGATCATTTCCAGCCGGGTTTTGCTTTCGGTCAGAAGCTCGTCGGCTTCTTTTCTGACTTTTTCGAGCCGTTCTTTGTCGGCATTTAGTTCGTCATGCAGCGATTTCGAGTTTTCGTTTTTCAAATATTTGAGCTTATTTTGCCGACGAGAAACGAGCTGCAATTCCTGTTTGGTGCTTTTTAAGATTCTCGAACCCGTTAGGCGCGAAGCCAGAGTTTCTCGATAGGCTTCGGCGAGCATCCGATTCGAGCTTTCGAGTTCTTTCAGAGATTGGCGCTCGGCGGTCGTCAATTCGTTTTTAAACCAATCAACTTCCGAAGGTTTGATTCCGTCAACGGCGAGCCGCTCGCGCAAGTTTTTGAGCCAACTGTTGCGATAAACGAAAAGCGCGATCATCAGCAATATGCCGAGAACAAAACCGACGCCGAGACCGACGAAAGCGAGAAAAAAATAAAGCGCGGCGCTCGAAGTCGAACCGGAAAACAAAAACAAAATCAAAAACAAAGCGAACGGCGGCAGCGCCAAAAGAACGGGCGACAAGCTTGCGCTCCACACGAGCGAGCGATTTTTCAAATAATCGCGTCTGGTCAATTCGTAGCGTTCGAGCTTGTTCATCAATTATGTCTGTTTCGTTCTTTTCCGGTTCACAGAAAATATAATCGTTTGTCGCGGCTTACGGCAAACGCCGCTTTAATTTGTCCCTAATTCATATTAAGATGCTAGCTGGATATTTCGGAGATTAAAAAAATGCGGCGAAATTTTTGGCTTTTATCAACGACGTTCTTTTTCGCTTTTGTCTGCTTCTCAACCATTTACGCGCAGGAAACCGGCGGAAACCGGAAAAAGGGTCAAACTGCGCGCCCGATTACGATTCCGATTTCGGTGCGCGCCGGAAACGTCAAAGTTTCCGAAACGCGCGGCGAAGTTATCGAAGCCGGAAATTTGACCGTCAAAGAAAACGGCGAGGAACGGACGATTTTGAGTCTGAGAAAAACTTCGGAGTCGCCGATGCATTTCGCCGTTTTGATTCAGGAGGACGTTGAATCTTCGGTTAATCTGGAGCTTGAAGGCATCGGCAATTTCATTCGCCGTCTGCCGAAAGGCTCACGCGTGATGGTCGCCTATTTGCGCGGGGGGTCGATTCAAATCAGACAGAAATTTACCGAAGATTTGGAAAAAGCCGCCAAATCTCTCCGCATTTTGGGAGGTTCATCAGCCGCGCCGTTTAATCCGTATGTCGGCGTGATGGAAGCGGTCGAGCGTTTTGAAAATCTGCCGCTCGGCAGACGCGCGATGCTGGTTGTTTCGGACGGTTTGGATGTCGGTCGCGGAATTGATTCGGCTTCGCCCGCGCAAAGTGTCGATTTAGACCGCGCGATTTTAAAAGCGCAAAGAAACGGCATCGCGATTTACACGATTTACGCCCAAACATCGTCAACCGCCAGCGGTAATTCCCGGCTCGTTTCCTACGGTCAAGGCTCGCTCCTGCGTCTTGCGGATGAAACCGGCGGGCGCGCCTTTTTCTCCGGTTTCAACACTCCGGTCAGCTTCTCGCCTTTTTTGCGCGAACTCGGCGCAAGTCTGACGCGACAATTCGCTTTAACTTATCTTTCAACCGAAAAAGACAATCGCTTTCGCCGGATTGAAATAACAAGCGACAGCCGCGAAGTCGTCATCGAATATCCGAAAGGTGTAAATCCGAGATAACCGGGAAAAATAAAAAAAACTCGCTCAAAATTGAGCGAGTTTTTTTTATCCCAGTCTCGTAAAACACATCGAGCAAACTCGCTCTTCTTCCTTAATCAACAACCCGATCCAGAAAAGCGGGAGACAAGCAAACAGCAGCGCCACGAAAACAACCCAACCGGCGGTCGAAACTTTTTTATTTATCTGCGGCGGGGCGGTTGTTCCACAGCGCGGGCAATGAAAGCCGGAAACCTGCGGCTGCGGAACAGGCGGCGGAGTTTGGACGAGCGGCTGAACCTGCTGCGGCTCGCCGAAACCGGCAACATCGTGCAGCGGCGAGCTTGGACTCGCCCAACTGTAAGGGCGCGGCGGAGCCTGGGTTTTCGTTTGGGTTTGTGTCAGCGCCGCACCGCAATAACGACAATAATTTAGCCCGCTTTCATTAAATTGTCCGCATTTTCCGCAAATCATAATTTAGAAAATCACCTTTTCGCCGGTTCTCACCGCTTCATAACAGCCCTCGACCAGCTCGACTGATTTATAACCGTCTAACGCTGTCACGGGCGGTTCTGTTCCGTTTAAAATCGCATCGACAAACGCTGCGTCTTCCTGCACGTAACCCCAGCGTTCTTCTTTCTGCGCGAGATGATATGAAAAATGCTCGGAATTCGGCGCCGTTCCGCGATTATCCGATATGTTTTCCATTTCCTGTGTCAAAATAGTGCGATGCTCGCAAAAAACTTCGACTCGTTCAAAAGGAAAATTCCAGCTTGCATCGGCAGCCGAGCAAAATGTGGCGTGCAAGCCGCTTTTGAATTTTAATAAAACCGAAAAATTATCAATTTCATTGTAAGTTTGCCGGCTTCCAAAGGCAATCATCTCCGCAATTTCGCCGAATTGAAACCGCATCATATCAAACAAATGAATCGTCGTCTCGTACAAAAAACCGCCCGTAACGGAAACATCGCTCGTCCATTCGGGATTTTGCAGCTCGCCGCGATTCATCTTGATATGAGCCGAATGCGGGCGGTCTTCGCCGAGCAATTCTTTGAGCTTTTGATAAACCGGCGCATAGCGGCGATTATGTCCGACCTGAAAAACCGCGCCGGAATTGTTCGCCGCTTCCAAAACCCGTCTCGCGTCTTCCAATTTCGTTGCCATCGGTTTTTCGCAGAGAACGTGTTTTCCCGCCTTTGCCGCCGCAATTGCCAATTCGACGTGCCGCGTGTTCGGCGTCGTAATGACAATCGCATCGGATGATTCGAAAACCTGTTCGGCGTTTTCCATCGTTCGCGCGCCGGTCAAACGCGCCACGCGCTGCATTCGTTCGGGGCGAATATCAAACAGCGCGGCGACTTCGCAGCGTTCGTCGCGCGCAAAAATCTGCGCGTGCGTGCCGCCCATATAACCTGTTCCGATTATTCCGATTTTAATTTTATCCACTATTTTTCACCGCCGAGACGCAGAGACGCCGAGAAAAAAAATAAAGAGAGATTAAAAACTCTTGAAAACTCTGTTTTAAAGAACTCTGCGTCTCTGCGTCTCGGCGGTTTAATCTAATTTAAATTAAGTGCTCTTATTGTAGCTTCGCGCGCTTTTAGGGCGACTTCAAACGGGTCTTGTTCCCAATATTCCGGTCGGAAAATCTCGATGCTGACCACGCGGTCGTAGCCGATTTTATCAAGCTCGCGTTTGATTTCACGAATCGGCAAAATGCCTTCGCCCGGATAAAGCCGGTGCGCATCGGTTAATGACTCGCGCGGCAGATCTTCGGCGTCGTTGATATGAAAAATGCAGATGTTTCCCGGCTGCACGTTTTCGATTGAATCAAACGTCGAACCACCCGCGTAAAAATGAAAAGTGTCAATCACCAGCCCGACATTCGGACGACTTGTTTGTTCGACGATTTCATTGCAAAGCTCAAGCGTTTGCACGGAGCAATCGGTTTGTCCCAAAAACTCGAACGCGAGCGCGACGTTGTGTTTTGCGGCAATGTCTGCCAAATCATTCAACACCCGCACCGATTCGGAAATGATTTCATCGCGCGAAGCGTTTTCCGGCATTTTCCCCGGAACGACGACGACAAACGGGCAGTCAATCGCTTCTGCGACGGCGCAAAGCTCTTCGCATTCGGCTTTGATTTTTTCGTAATCTTCCGCCGTGCGAAATGTGATGTGTTCGATTGAATTGATGCTCCACGGTTCGAGATTGGCATCTTCGAGTAACCGGCGAAGGTGCGCTACGGTGCTTTTCTTTAAAAACTCGCGGAGCTTTGCCGCCCAGATTTCGATGCAATCGTAACCGGCGTCGCGCGCGGCGAGAATGTCCGTAATCAAATCGGCGCGCATTGTCGTCGCGCCGTTTAAAGCAATTTTCATATTTTAATTTGTCTTAAATTTTGTGAAATAAGAAAAACGAAAATCTAACATATCTTAAACCAAAATGCGAAAAAGCGTTTCAGCAAAAAAATGCACCGGATTTCAATAAAATCCGATGCGTAAATAAGGAAAGAAAGGGATCGTAAATCGAAAACAGCAATTTTTAATTTTTGCTGTTAACGTAGTAATAATTCAAAATGTCGTGCGGCAGGCGATGTACTTCGGTTTTCGTAAAGCCCGCTTCTTTGAGCATTTGTATGGCTTTTTCCTCGCCCCACATCGCGCCCAAGCCTTCGCCGTTGTTGGAAAGCGAAACGGTCATACAATGCAGACACGAGACCGTGTAACCGAACGTGCCGACCGGATGCTCGATGTTTTTGTCAACGTGGCTCGAACCGGCGATGTCCTGCATCAAAAACGTTCCATCCGGTTTTAGAGCGGCGCAAAGATTTTGCAGAACGACGGCGGGTTTCGCCTGATCGTGAATCGCGTCGAAAGCCAGCACGAGATCGTAGCGTTCGATTTCGCCGAGCATTGCCGCGTCTTTGGCTTCAAAATTCACATTTGTCGCGCCGTTTTCCGCGGCTTCGCGGCGCGCAGCTTCAACGGCTTGTTCCGAAAAATCGTAACCCGAAAAACGGCTGTTCGGAAAAGCGTTTGCCAGCAGATTAAGCGCCCGACCGCTGCCGCACCCGATTTCCAAAACGTCAATGCCGTTTTTGAGTTTTTCGTTTAAACCGGGAACAATCGGCAAAATCGAATTGACCAGAGCCGAGCGCGTTGTTTGATCGCTTTCCTCAGCCATCACTTCGTGAAAACGCGAGTAAGCGGAATAAGGAACTCCGCCGCCTTGACGAAAACATTCGATGATTTGGTCTTCGACCGACGCCAGCAACGGAATCCATTGCGACGTGACCGCCACATTGTTTGGCGAAGCGGCGCGCGTCAAAAACGCC
This sequence comes from Pyrinomonadaceae bacterium, assembly GCA_036388995.1. Taxonomy (GTDB): domain Bacteria; phylum Acidobacteriota; class Blastocatellia; order Pyrinomonadales; family Pyrinomonadaceae; genus JALZCH01. The sequence continues at coordinate 24,291 of DASVQU010000149.1, forward strand.
GCGTGTTCGGGCGGAAGCTGATAAGTCGAGTTTTTCGGGTTGTATTCAACGATTTGTCCCGTGACCATCGCGCCGAGCCATTCGCGGACGTAACGCTCGTTTAAATCGGCGGCTGCGGCGATTTCTGCGGACGTTGCGGCGTTTTCAAGTTTTCCGAGCGCGTCAAACAATCCGGTTCTGTGTCCGATGCTGAGCATCAGCGATAATGCGCCGTTGTTTAGAACTCCTAAAAGTTTTTCCACAAACAAGTTAGCTTTTTCTCGATTAAATTCATGTATGACTGACATATTTTTTCACCTCAAAAAAATGATTCGCGGCTCGCTTTATAAATGCACGACGAGCTGACAGTTTGGAATTTAACCGAATGGCGGAGCGGAAATATTTAGGAAGTTATGAAATTTTTCTGAAGAAATTTTGAAATAAGGATTAAAGCGAAAAAATCATTTTTTTACGCTTAAAGCTATTTTTTTTGCGCCGTCGCCGGGTTTAAAAGCAAAATCCTGCTTATTGCCCGAAATTCGGCAGGTTACAAGATTTACCTGATCTTTGTGCAGCTCAAAGAAAAGACGATTTTCGAGCGAGGCGTTTTCCAAACCTTCGGGCGCTTTGGTTTCCGCGTAAATCCAAATCGAATCAGCCGATTGTTCTTTCCCGACCCACGCGAGCTTTTGCGTTTCGCCGTTTTTGTTTTTAAGCGCAAACCTTTCGTTCAAATAATCGAGAATAAATTTCGTCGCGTCGGGCGATTTTTCGAGATTCACGCGCTTTCCGGCGCGTTTTTCAATCGCGGTTTCCAAATCGTGCGCGAAAACCTGAATCGTGATTTCCACCGTTTTTTCATCCGCGTTGTAATCCATTCGCGTCAAGCTCGTGTGAAAAGTATGCGCCGCTGCGAACGTAGGCAAAAGGCAAAAGGCAAAAGGCAAAATTAAAAATTTCGCAATTAAATTTCTCATAGAAAATAAAACCTCTCGTTCGAAATATATAAAAAAAGCCTTTTGCCTTTGCCCTTTTATTGCGGTCTCGTGCCGGTTTCGGATTGCGTTTTTTGCCTTGTCGCTTCGCGCATCGGGTTTGTCGGGCGCTCCTGCTGCTGGGCTTGTTTGAAGACCTGAAAACGCGATTTTATCGGGCGGCGCGGGAAATAATTGTTTTCCAGATTAATGTCTGCCGTTTCAAAATTCGGGTCAAGCACGATGCTCCGGGCTTCTTTTTTCGTGACGATTAATTTTGAAACATTGAAATTGTTAAAACGCCAGATTTCGACGGGCGTGCGGATTTCTTCGCCCGTGCCGTCGGTGTATTCGACTCGTAAAATCAAGGGCATCACGAGTCCGCCGACGTTTTTCAAATCAACGACGTAAAAATAATAACCGCCGCTCAATAATTGTCTTTCCTTTTCGGAAAGCGTCGCAAGAAATTGTTGATAAGCCTGCCGTTCGGATTCGGTCACATTGAGCGGGTCGTATTCGTTATAAAAATCCCTCAGGCTCGGATTTTGATCAACCAGCTTGGGAACGGATTCGTAACGCTGATTGGAAAGAGTTTGACGCCTGCTTTCACTCTCCTGGCGTTGAATGCCTTTTTCGACATCCGGGTTTCTCGTGTCAACCTGATAAAGCCGGACGTTTTCGATTGAAATATCAACATTGTCGGTCGTGTAAAACCACCCGCGCCAGAACCAGTCCAAATCGGTTCCGCTGGCATCTTCCATTGTGCGGAAAAAATCAGCCGGTGCGGGACGTTTAAATTTCCAGCGCTGCGCAAATGTTTTAAAAGCGTGATCGAAAAGCTCGCGTCCCATTACGGTTTCGCGCAAAATATTGAGCGCCGTCGCCGGTTTTCCGTAAGCGTTCGCGCCGAACTGAAGGAGCGAATCCGATTGCGTCATAATCGGAACTTGCTCTTCGCTCGCCATATAATCAACAATTCTTTGCGGTTCGCCCCGCCGCGAAGGGTAATTTCGCTCCCATTCCGATTCGGCTATAAATTGCAGAAAAGAATTTAATCCCTCGTCCATCCATGTCCATTGCCGCTCGTCCGAATTAACAATCATCGGAAAATAATTGTGTCCGACTTCGTGAATGACGACCGAAATCAAACCGTATTTCGTTCCGGCTGAATAAGTTCCGTCGGGCTCGGGGCGCGGACCGTTAAAACAAATCATCGGATATTCCATTCCGCCGACCGGACCATTGACGCTCTGCGCGACCGGATACGGATATGTAAATGTGTAGCGCGAATAAATGTTTAAAGTGTGGATAATCGAGGCGGTCGAATATTTTTCCCAGAGCGGATTGCCTTCTTTCGGATAAAAAGACATCGCCATCACGCGGTTGCCGCCGACGTTGTGACCTTGCGCGTCCCAAATGAATTTTCGCGAAGACGCAAAAGCAAAATCGCGGACATTATCGGCTTTAAAAGTCCATGTTTTTGTCCCGGTCGGTTTTGATTTTTCGTTCGCCGTAGCTTCTTCCTGCGTGACGATTTTAATCGGCTGTGTTGCTGTTGCCGCTTGCTGCAAGCGTTGGCGTTGAGCAGCGGTTAAAACCTGTGCCGGGTTCTGCAAAACGCCGGTTGCGGAAACAATGTGATCGTTCGGCGTGGTGATTCTGACGGTGTAATTGCCGAATTCCAGAGTGAATTCACCAGCGCCCAAAAATTGTTTGTGCTGCCAGCCGTAAACGTCGTAATACGCAGCCATTCGCGGAAACCAGTGGGCGATTTCGTAAAGATAATTTCCGTCCTGCGGAAAATATTCGTAACCGGTTCGCCCGCCGTAAATCCGCTGATTGTTAATCGCGTAATTCCACGTGACGTTAAAAACAAAAGTTCCGCCCGGCGCGAGCGGCGTCGGCAGATCAATGCGCATCATCGTTTCATTGATTGTGTGGCGCAGGCGATTGTTTTTCGCATCCGTGACTTCCGTAATGTTGACACGACCGTCGAATTCGCGCTGAACGAGCTGTTCGACGGCAGTAAGCGGCACGTTTTTAAATTCCGGTGCGGTCTGTGTTTTCTGCGCGAGCGAATCTTTGGCGAAAATGTTGTTGTCCAATTGCAGCCAGAGATATTCGAGCGCATCGGGCGAATTGTTTTTATAAGTGACTGTTTCGCGCCCCGAAATACGCTGATTAACGTCGTCGAGCGTCACGTCAATCTGATAATCCGCAGTGTTTTGCCAGTAACCGCGACCGGGCGCGCCCGAAGCCGTGCGATATTCGTTCGGCGTCGGCAAATCTTCTTCGAGCTGGCGAAATTTATCAGAGGGTTTAGATTTCGATTGAGCAAACGCGCCAATCGAGAAAAGCGCAATCAGCGCAAAAATAAAACAGCGTCGGACGAACATTCGATTCTCCCAATAATTTGCTTTTGTTTGTAAACTCGCAAAATTTTACGCTTTTACAAAAGCATTGACAATACCTTTCGCCAACCTTTCGGTTTTCCATCGCGTCTGAAATTTTGTTAATCTGTCTCCCCGAAACTTGTTTTCATAAATTCGCCAAGAAAATTTTCAATGTCACATTTCCTAAAAATCTTTCTTTTGCTTTCGCTTTTTTGCTTTGTCGCCAAAGCGCAGGTTTACAACGATGCAACGCTCAGCCGGGTTCGGCAACAAGACTCGACTGCGCGAGTCGGCGGCAAATTGCCCGCGCTTGCGCCAGCCGAACATCTCTATCGCGCCGAAGTTTATTTCTCTAACCGCGCTTTTCCCGAAGTGCGCGAACACGCTGCGAAAATTCTGGAAAGTTATCCGAACGATCCAGCCGTACAGCGCGCGACGTTTATTCTCGGGCGCTCGTTTATGTGGGAGCGGCAATACGATTTGGCGGTTACGTTTCTGGATGAAGCGGCGCGGAAATTTCCCGGCACGAAAGACGGGCGCGAAGCTCTCGCTTTTAAAGGCGCGTGTCTCGTCCGGCTTGGAAAATCCGTCGAAGGCGCTCGCGCTTACGAGCAATACGTCGTGATGTATCCGAACGGCGAGCGCGTCGAATCTTCTTATTTAAATATTATTGACGCATACCGCGAAGGCGGAAAAGACAAAGACGCGCTCGCCTGGGTGGCAAAAATTCGACAAAAATTTCCGAGCACCGCGACTGAAACCAACGCCGTTTTCGCCCAGCTTCGTTTGCAAATCGGTCAAAAAAACTGGCAGCAAGCCGCAAATACAGCCGATGAATTACGGCGGTTACGTTTCGTCAAAGGCGTCATGACAAATGTGGACGAAGCCACCTTTTTGAAAGCCTACGCGCTCGAAAAGTCCGGCAGAAAAGACGAAGCGGTGAACTGGTATTTGATGATCCCGGACAACCTGAATTCCTATTACGGCGCTTTGGCGACCGAGCGTTTACAAAGCTTGGTGAAAGACGGAGATGCGCGGCGTTCAACGATTTCTAATCGGCAGGCGAGCATCAGAGCGGCGGCAGTTTCGGTTTTAAATCAATATCCGGCGCCTTTCCAGGCGGATTTAATACGCGAAGCCGCGCCGCGCCGCGTTGATCCGCGTTTTCTGCTGGCGATTATGAAACAGGAATCGAGCTTTAAAACAAACGCCAAATCTCCGGCTGCCGCGCGCGGTTTGCTGCAAATGACGGTTGACACGGCGGCGAGATATACGAGGCAAGCCAAATTAAACGGTTTGCAGCCGGAAGATTTATACAAACCCGGCGTCAACATCGCGCTCGGCAGCGTTTATATCGCCGAGCTGCAAAAGGAGTTTCCCAATCTGCTCGAAGCAGTCGCCGCTTCGTACAACGGCGGCGAAGACAACGCCGCCCGCTGGCTCAAACGCGCCGATTCCAAAGAGCCTTTTATTTTTACTTCTGAGGTCGGTTTCGCCGAAACCAAAGACTACGTTTTTAAAGTTCTCACCAATTATCGTGTTTATCGAGAGCTTTATACCGAAGATTTGCGCAGAAGATAAATCTAAAGCGAAAAACAAAAAGGCACAGAGAAAAGTAATAATTCTCTGTGCCTTTTTGTTTTTGGTGGTAAATCTTACGCCGCAAACGGCAATCTGATAATTTTTGCGGTTTGAGTTTCTTCGCTCGATTCATTGCGCTCGCGGTTGATTTTGTTGCGGGCGACAATCAGCGCTCGCTGTAAATCGTCCAAAACGTCTGAATCAAAGCTCAAAGTTTTTTGCGCGCACCAGCCCAAACCTTCCGTCCAAGTCGAGAGTTTAAGAGTAACTTGATTTTCGGAGTCGAGCTGGACTTCGATTTTTTGATTGTCGTTTTCAATCGGCAGCGATTTGAATTTTAGATTTGATTGCATTGTTTGAAAATAATTATAAAAATGATGTTGAAAGTGAATACCATTTTCAACAGTTATTATCTTTGATGTTCAAAATAACGTCAAGCCGGAAAATTATTTCCGCTTGAATTTTCAACGACGTTTGATTTGTAAAAGTTTTGCGGACGTGGAATTTTCCTCACCGCATTTTCCGCAGCCTGTGGCGCAGCTCGAATCAGACAATCCGCGAAGTTTGAGCCAAATGCGGTGTCCCGCGAAAAGCGACGCCGCGAAAATAATCAGAAAAACCAGAATTGTTTGCCAATCGAGCATCATTGAGTTTGAATCTTTAAAATCCCAAAATCCTGCCGATTTGAAAAGTTAAAAAAGACGCGGCGTAAGCCAGCGCGGTCATATAACCGATCATAAACAGCGTCCAGCGCCACGAATTGGTTTCGCGGCGGACGACGGCGATTGTTGACATACATTGCATCGCCAGCACAAAGAAAACCATCATCGTCACCGCCGTCAAAGGAGTCCAGGCAAGCGAGCCGTCGTCTTTTTTCGCCTCGCGCACCGCTGAAATCAGCGAATCCGATTCGGCGTCTGCGTCTTTGCCGACGTTGTAAATTATGCTTAAAGTCGAAACCAGAACTTCGCGCGCTGCGAAAGAAGAAATCAGCGCAACGCCCATTTTCCAATCAAAACCGAGCGGCGCGATAACAGGCTCAATTGCGTGTCCGATACGTCCGGCAAAGCTGTTTTTAAGCTGCTCCGCAGCTTCGTTCGTTGTTCGTTGTTCGTCGTTCTCTGCAATTTCCGAATTCTGAGTTTGGATTTCGGGTTCGGGATTTTCGGTTCTTGGAAACGTCGTTAAAGCCCAGAGAATGATTGAGATTGCCAGAATTACGGTTCCGGCGCGTTTGACGAACATTCCAGCGCGTTGAAAAACGTTGAGAAAAACATTTTTCCAATTCGGCAGGCGATACCGAGGCAATTCCATTACGAGCGGCGGCGCGGGAGCTTTCAGAACAGTTCGTTTTAAAACGAAAGCGATGACGACTGCCGTGACAATTCCGAGCAAATACATCGCCAAGATCAAAACTGCGCCGAGCGACAGAAAACCGAAAACGTATTGCCCGCTAAAAAACGCCGCAATCATCAAAGTGTAAACCGGCAGTCGCGCCGAACAGCTCATCAGCGGCGCGATTAAAATTGTGGCGAGACGGTCTTTTGGATTCTCAATCGTCCGCGTCGCCATAATTCCGGGAATCGCGCAGGCGAAAGAACTTAAAAGCGGGACAAACGCTTTGCCGTGCAGTCCGACGCCGCGCATCAGGCGATCCATCAAAAACGCGGCGCGAGCCATATAACCTGTATCTTCGAGAATCGAAATAAAGAAAAACAGGAGAATGATTTGCGGCAAAAACACTAGAACGCCGCCGACTCCTGCAATAATTCCGTCCGTCAATAGATCGGTGAAAAGTCCGGGCGGCAAATTGTTTTTTGCCGCTTCGCCGAGCGCGCCGAAACCAGCGTCGAGCAAATCCATCGGCAGCGTCGCCCACGAAAAAATTGTTTGGAAGATCAGCAATAAAATTGCCGTCAAAATTGCGAGACCGAAGACTCTGTGAGTTAAAATGCGGTCAATTTTTTCGGAAACGGTTGTTTCGAAAATTTGTTTTTCTTCGACCGCATCGCTGACAATGCGCGAAATCCAGGCGTAACGCTGAATAATATTTGAGTTTTCGTTGCCGTTTTGCTTGAAAAAGGGCAGAGAGGCGGGGGACGTTTTGTTTTCCAAAACCTGAAAAATTGCCGCTTGCAGTTCTTCGATACCGCGTTTTTGCGCGGCGATAATCTGAACGACCGGAACGCCGAGTTCTTCGGAGAGTATTTCGGCGTTGATTTTTGTTTCGCTTTTTTCGGTTTCGTCAATCATCGTCAAAGCGACGACGAGCGGAATTCGGTATTCGAGAAGCTGAGTGACGAGATAAAGATTGCGTTCGAGATTCGTCGCGTCAACGACGGCGATTATGACATCCGGCAAATTAACACCGGAGATTTTTCCGGTCAAAACGTCTCTCGAAATCTGCTCGTCAATCGAGTTGGCGTCGAGACTGTAAAGACCGGGCAAATCAATCAGCGTCGCCGTTTTTTCATCCGCGATCCGCCAGACGCCTTCTTTGCGCTCGACCGTGACGCCCGGATAATTGGCGACTTTTTGCCGCAAACCCGTCAAAGCGTTAAAAAGCGTCGTTTTTCCGGCATTCGGATTTCCAGCCAAAGCGACGGTGATCTGGTCTTTGGTTTTCGGCTTTTGTTCTTTGACGGCTATGTTTTGCACTTAAAAAGGAAATAGAAAGCAGATGATGCGGAGCGAGCAGATTCAGAGCAGAGATTGAATAATAAAATTATCTCCGGTCTATCCGCTGTCTCATCATCATCTGCGGATTATTACTGTTCAATAAAAATCAAACCGGCTTCCGAACGACGGATGGCAAGGTGCGAATTTCGGACGCGAATTTCCAAAGGGCAGCCGAACGGCGCGTTTTTTACAACTCGAACCGGCGCGCCCGGCGTGACGCCCATTTCAAGCAGGCGGCGCGAAACGGCTTCGTCGCCTTCGACTGACAAAATTCGCGCGTTTGCGCCGATTTCCAATTCGGCTAAAGTGCGGTTTTCATTTTGATTTTTTAATTTCATTGTTAAAAAGAGAAACGAAATATTGTTAAAGCTAATATAACTAAATTGAAATTGATTTTCAATTTCGCTTAGCTTAAACGAAATCAAAATTGAAAAAGTTTAAGATTATGGAGTCGGAGAGCCTGCTAATTCGGCGCGAATTTCGCCGAGCGGGGAATTAAACGAAAAACGCAGCGGGCGACGCTGTGCATCATCCGAAAGCCAGAGCTTTAATCCGAGCGCGTCCGAACGCGGATCGCCGAGCGTTAAATTGAGCTGCACGGCTTTGATTTTTTTTCCGCCAATATCGACGGTTTCTCTTTTGGCGATATTGAAACTGACGATTTTGGCTGAGTTTCCAAAGAACAAGGCGGCTTTGGTGTCCGGTTTGGACTGAAATCTAAACGCGCGCAAGGCATAAGCAAGCGAGAGTAAATCATAAGTGCCAACCGGAACTTCAACGACTTTCCCTTTTTCCGTGGTCAGGGCGCCGCGATCCTGATCGAAATTGTAAACATCACCGAAGCGGCTGAGCGAGCCGCCCGCGCGCATTTCGCTGCGATACGGCGTCAGAGATTCCGGGTTGATGTAAGAAGTAAAAGTGCTTCCCATCGGGAGAAACGGGTCGGACGATTGAACGATTTTCGCGGTTAAATTAACGGCGTCGCGCGTGAAATAAAGCTTGCGGTCGGCGATTTCAAATTGAATCGCGCCGATTTTTTTATTTTGCCGAAAAACATCGAAAGTCATTTTTTCTTTGAGCGCAAACGGCAAATCGGCGGCAATCGGTTGATTTTCGACGTAAGGTTTCGGCGGCGGAATCGGGTTTCGTCTTGGGGGAGAAACGGTCGTCGGAATCTGCGGCACATTTGGGTTGTTAATTATCGGCGGCGTTGCGATTGTCGGAATCTGAATTTCCGGCAGCAGAATCTGAACGCTTGCTAATTCGGCGCGAATCTCGCCTTTTGAATGTCTGACCTGAAATGAAATCGGCAGCCGCCGCTCATCGTCGCTGACGATCATTTGAAAGCGAAAGCGATTGTATTTCTCGTTATTGGCGATTTGAAACTGAACGACAAATGCGCCGAAAGCGCCGACGGCGGTTGAAACGGTTATTTTTTTGACGACTTTTAATTCAACCTCGTAAATTTGATTGTTTTCGACGACGCGCAGCGGAAACGTCGAATTCAAAGCGAGCGGCAGCGTGCGGACTTGATAAATTGCCGAAATTAAATCGCGCACGTTGTTTGCGCCCGCCGTTTGGTTTTCGGCAAAATCGCGCTTGATGTCGGTCGGCGCGATTGATTCGCGCAAAGTGCGTTCTATTCTCAGCGGCAACCCGGTTTCGGGCGAGATAAAGCTGTTGTATTCATTATCGAGCGCGAGCAAAGTCGCTTCGACCATTCCGGTAGTTTTCACCCGGGCGCGCAAATGAATTGCGTCTTGCTGTCCCACTTTTTCGCGCGCGACCGTATGCAATTCGACAAAACCAGCGTCGGTAAAATTGGCAAAGCTCACGTGATAAGTGAGCTTTTCGCCGACCGGGAAACGTTCATTCTGCGCTTCGACCGGAAACGCAAATGAAAACGAAATGATTAAAACGAAAGAATAAAAAAGCAATTTCATCAAAACTTTTGATGCACAAAAATCAAACTTAAAAAACAACAATCTTACACATTAACAGATTCTATTTCAGCCAGAATATTTTCCGCCGCGCGTCTGCGGTTCTCGGCTCCCAAAATCGGTCTGCCGACCACGAGATAATCCGCGCCCGCGCGAACGGCTTCCCGCGCAGTTAAAACGCGCTTCTGGTCATCGCCCGCAATTGCGGATTCGCGTCTGATTCCGGGCGTCACGATCAAAAAATCTTTCCCGACGGTTTGGCGAATCGCGGCAATTTCAAGAGGCGACGCGACTACACCGTCCAAACCGCAAGATTCGGTTAATTTCGCCAGTTTTACGACTTGCGAAAGCACATCGGTTTCAATTCCTACTTCGCTCAATGATTCTCGATTCGAGCTTGTCAAAACCGTCACGCCAATTATTTTCGGCTGCCGCAATTGCTCGCGCGCGCAGGTTTCACGCACAGCCGAGGCGGTTCGTTCCATCATTTCGCTTCCGCCTGCGGCGTGCAGATTAAACATCCAAACGCCGAGTCGCGCGGCTTCTATCGCTGCGGCGGCGACCGTGTTCGGAATATCGTGGAATTTTAAATCGAGAAAAACGCGCACACCGGCTTCGGTTAATTCGCGGACAAAACCAGCACCTTCTGCGACAAAAAGCTGCAAACCGATTTTAAAACCGCCCACTGCGTCTTTTAGCTCGTCTACAATTTTTCGCGCCTCGTCTGTTGTTGAAACATCAAGAGCAACAATAAGTTTTTCTTTATTTTTCGTCATAAAAATCAATCGCTTGTGACTGTAGAAATAAATTTGCCGTTACGCCAAACATAAGAGCTTCCGCAGCATTCTCCGATTCCGACAAAAATTGCGTCATTTTTATACCTGAAATTTCTTTGCCAATCATAGCTGTAATCTTTCTCGCCCTTTTTCATCAAATCAATATAATCGCCGCCTTCTAAAATATAATGATGGTAACCGTTTGAACTCCGTAAAAAAGCAACGGTTAATGATTTCGGCGCGTTTTCATCAAGAATTTGTTTTCGCTCTATCAAAACGGCGTAATCAATTTTCCCGTCGCCGTTCCAATCGCCTTTGATTAGATTCGGTTCGTAAGATTGTTTTCCGGCTTGATGATTATTTTGAAATTCCTGCGAAACTTGCGCTGGACGATAACTGCGAAATTCCTCCTTCAAGATTTTTTTGCATTCCGCAGGAAGTTTTATATTTTGAGCTTCAGCCGTTGTAAAACTCGCCGCAAGCAGAAACAATGTAAAGGCTAAAAAGTTTTTCATTTTTTATTACTCCCAATTGCTTCTTGAAACGAGCGAAAATCTTTTTCTTGCAAGATTTTAATCAATCCGTCGCTGATGTCACGTGCGACCGTCAAACCTTGATAAACAAAACCCGTATAAAGCTGAACGAGCGAAGCTCCGGCGGCGATTTTTTCAAAAGCATCCTCAGCGGTAAAAATACCGCCGACTCCGATTATCGGCAATTTGCCGCCGGAAAAGCGAAAGATTTTTTCGACGATTTCGGTCGAGTGCCGGGCGAGCGGTTTGCCGCTCAAACCGCCCGCGCCGATGCGCTCGATTTCAGTTTTCGTCGTTTTCAGATTTTCACGATTGATTGTCGTGTTTGTCGCCACAATTCCGGCGAGCTTTAAATCAATTGCGACGCCGACAATTGCTTCGATTTCCATTTCCGATAAATCCGGCGCGATTTTAACCAAAAGCGGGACGATTCTTTTTTCCGCGCTTAATTCACGGTTTCTTTGTTGGAGCGCAGCAAGCAATTCGGCGAGAGCGTCGGCTTTTTGCAGCTCGCGCAAATTCGGTGTGTTGGGCGATGAAACATTGACGACAATGTAATCGGCAATCGGGTGAACGAGATCGAAACTTTTTAAATAATCTTCGGTCGCCGCTTCATTCGGAACGATTTTGCTTTTGCCGATGTTCATTCCCAAAACGCACGGCGGGCGATTTTTCTTTAATCTTTCGACCACAGCCGCCGTTCCGTCGTTGTTAAATCCGGCGCGGTTAATCAAGGCTTTGTCCTGCGGAAGACGAAAAAGGCGCGGTTTGGGATTTCCCGGCTGCGGGTGAAAAGTCGTCGTGCCGACTTCGACAAAACCGAAGCCGAGCCGGGCAAGCTCCGAAGCGACAACGCCGTTTTTATCAAAACCCGCGGCGACGCCGATTGGATTTTTGAATTTCAATCCGAAACATTCGATTTCCCCGAAAGGCGAGTGATTTTGATCCGGGACAAATTTTTCGGCAAAACCGGATTTTAAAAATTTGACGGCTAGCTCGTGAGCCGTTTCCGGCGGCAGACGAAAAAGCAAGGGACGCAACCAATCGTACATTGTTGTTAATGGTAAATTGTTCGTCGTAATTGGTAAACAGCCGTTTGTGAAGTCAGGGATAAAATTTCCGGGCGGCAAATCAATCACTGCAATTTACAATTTACAATTTACGCTTTACCATTTCTGGCAAGATGGCAGAAATAAATTTGGTGGAAAAATCGAGAATAATGGACGGAGCGCGAATCAAGCGCGCTTTGTTTCGCCTGGCTTCGGAGATTGTCGAAGAAAATCAGGGAGTCAAAGATTTGTATCTGGTCGGCATTCAGCGGCGCGGCGTTCCGCTCGCTGAGCGTCTGGCTGATAAAATCGCGGATTTGGAAGGCGCGCGCCCGCCGCTCGGAATTCTCGACATCACGCTGTACCGCGACGATTTATCAACGGTCGGCGCAAACCCGATTGTCAACCGCACGCAACTCGACGCCGACATCGAAGACCGCAAAATCATTCTGGTTGACGACGTTCTTTACACCGGCAGAACGGTTCGCGCCGCGCTCGACCAACTAATGGATTACGGACGCCCGCGCCGCGTGATGCTCGCCGTTTTGGTTGATCGCGGCAAAGAACACCGCGAACTGCCGATTCAAGCCGACTATATCGGTCGCACCGTTCCGACCAAAAAAAGCGAGATCATCAAAGTTTTGCTGTCTGAATTCGACAACGAAGAAGGCGTCGGGATTTACGAGCGACCGACCACGTAATTTTATTCGATGCAAAAACCGTTTCGCCGAAAAGATTTGCTCGGAATCCGACATCTTTCCGTCGCCGACATTCTGAAAATTTTGGACACGGCGGAAACTTTCCGCGACGTTTCGCGCCGCGAAGTCAAAAAAGTTCCGACGCTTCGCGGAAAAACCGTCATCAATCTTTTTTTCGAGGCTTCGACGCGCACGCGCACATCATTTGAATTAGCCGCCAAACGTCTCTCGGCGGACGCCATCAATATTTCAATTTCAACTTCGAGCGTCACCAAAGGCGAAACTCTGCTCGACACGGCGAAAAATCTCGACGCTATGCAGCCCGACGCGATTGTCATTCGGCACGGTTCGGCGGGCGCGCCGCATCTTCTCGCCAAACATTCTGACGCGGCGGTCGTCAACGCGGGCGACGGTGCAAACGAACATCCGACGCAGGCACTTTTGGACGCGATGACAATCCGCGACCGAAAAGGGCGAATCGAGGATTTAAACGTCGCCATTATCGGCGATATTCTGCACTCGCGCGTGGCGCGGTCGAATCTTTATTTGCTGACGAAATTGGGCGCGCGAGTCAAAGTTTTCGGACCGAGAACGCTGTTGCCGCCGGAATTTCTGGGTTTGGTCGAAAGCAATTTTGAAATCGCTTCGAGCTTGGAAAATGCGCTCGAAAATGCCGATGTGGTAATGATTTTGCGGATTCAAAAAGAGCGGCAGGACTCGGCGTTTTTCCCTTCGATGAAAGAATATTCGATTCATTACGGCTTAACGCAAGCTCGTTTAAATCTCGCCAAACAAGACGCCATCGTTTTACATCCCGGTCCGATGAATCGCGGCGTTGAGATTTCTTCCGACATCGCCGACAGCTCGCGAGCATTTATTTTAAATCAAGTCGAAAACGGTTTGGCGATTCGGATGGCTGTTTTATATTTGGTTACGGGCGGAGCAGTTGGAAGCGAACAGAAATGAGCGAAATTGAAACAACAACGCTTTATCGTCCAATCGGGCAGAAAGAGCTTGATTTGATTGCTGAAAGCGGCTTCACTAAATTTCCGCCTCGCCTTCCCGAACAGCCGGTTTTTTATCCGGTTTTAAATGAAGAATATGCTGTACAGATTGCCCGCGAATGGAATGCGAAATTAAATAAAAGCAAGGTCGGATATGTTACAAAATTTGAAGTTAAAACGGAATTCCTCGATAACTATAAAATTCAAACGGTGGGCGGCTCACAACATCAAGAGTATTGGATTCCAGCGGAAAATTTAGAAGAATTTAACAATAATATTATTGGAAAAATCGAAGTTATTGCAGAATTTAGAAACGTATAAATGAAACTTTTAATAGCGGGCGGAAATTTGATTGATCCGGCGACGGGTGAGAACAGCGGGAAAAACGTTTTAATTGAAAACGGGCGCGTTGCGGCTTGGCTGAACGAATCGGACGTTCCGCCGGAAGACGTTGAAGTTTTTGATGCGACCGGATTGGTTGTCGCGCCCGGTTTTATTGATCTTCACGTTCATTTGCGCGAACCCGGACAGGAATACAAAGAAACGATTGCGACGGGCGCGGCGGCGGCGGTGGCAGGCGGCTTTACGTCCGTTTGCTGTATGCCGAACACAAATCCTGTCAACGACAACGCCGCGATTACCAGATTTATTATCGAGCAGGCGAGGCGGGCAAATCTGGCAAATGTTTTTCCCATCGGCGCGGTGACGAAATCTTCGGACGGCTGTGAATTGGCTGAAATCGGCGAGATGAAAGCCGCCGGAGCGGTTGCCGTTTCGGACGACGGGCGCCCTGTGCCGAACGCCGGAATGATGCGTCGCGCGCTCGAATACGCGAAAGATTTTGATTTATGCGTGGTTGACCATTGCGAGGACAAATCTTTGTCTGCGGGCGGAGCGATGCACGAAGGCAGAATGTCTTTGATGCTCGGTTTAAAAGGAATTCCGGCAGAGGCTGAAGAGTTGGACGCTGTGCGCGATTGTCTGCTTGCGGAAATGACTGGCGCGCGAATTCATATCGCTCATATTTCGACAAAAGGCGCAATCGAAGCCGTACGGCGGGCGAAAGAGAAAAATCTAAACGTGACCTGCGAAGTTACGCCGCATCATTTCACTTTAACTGACGCGAGCGTAGAAGGCTACGACACGAATACGAAAATGGCTCCGCCGCTTCGTTCGCAGGAGCATTTGGAAGCGGTTTTGGAAGCGATTAAAGACGGCACGATTGACGCGATTGCGACCGATCACGCGCCGCATCACGCCGATGAAAAGTCGCTCGAATACGATCACGCGCCGTTTGGAATTGTCGGTCTTGAAACTGCCGTCGGTTTGGCTTGCACAAAATTGGTTCACAACGGAATTATCGGTTTGCAGCGAATGGTTGAAATGTTTTCGACTAATCCGGCGCGCATTTTTAATTTGCAAGACAGAGGAACTTTAAAAGTCGGCTCGATTGCCGATGTGACGATTTTCGATCCCGATTTGGAATGGACTTTTCGCGCGGCGGAGTCGAAATCGAAATCGAAAAATACGCCGTTCGACAATTGGCAATTCGTCGGAGCGCCGATTGCGACAATTGTCGGCGGGCGAATTGTTTATCGCCGCGATTTGAGCTAAAGCGGTTAATTCGATTGAGCTTTCGCTTCTTGCAGATTCTCTGCTGCTTGCTGAGTAGTTTCCGAATTGGGATATTTTGATTTCATTCGGTCAAAAACCGTTTCGGCTTCGGTGAACCGTTGGCGGCGAATGTTAATCGTTATCAATCCGAAAAACGCAGTTTCATTTTGTCCGCCGTTCGGGAATTCCAACAGAGAGTCATTAAAAAACCTTTCGGCTTCGTCGTAATCTCTCAATTTGAGGTAATTGTCGCCCGCTGCGATCAAAGCTTTCTCGCGCAAAGCCGCGTCGGTTTTTATTTGTTTGGTTTTGAGCGCCGATTTGAAATATTTATTGCTGAGGAAAAGCGCATTGATTTTGCGATAAAACTCAGCGATTTTTACCAAAGCGGCGGCGTTGTCTTTGTCGGTTTCCAACTTTAGATTCGGCGCTTGTATCTCGGAAAAATCTTTCCAAACATTTTTCATCATTTGATGAATCGCCGTTACGGTCGCGCGTTTGTCGTAACCGTGATGAAAATCGAGCATATTTCCCCACGAATCCGCCACAATAACGTGCGGAATGCTGGAGACGCCGAAATGCGCGACCGTTTCGCGGTCGCGGGCGTAATCAACCGAAACGGTGACAAATTCTTCGGACAGTCGAGAGATTTCCGGTTTCGACCAGAGAGTTTTGTCCATCGTGTCGCAGTTCAGACACCATTCGGCATTGAATTTAATCAAAACCGGCTTGCCCGATTTTTGCGCCGATTTGAGCGCGGTCTTGAAATTGGTTTGCCATCGAATCGCAGCCGTTGGATTTGCCTGTAAAAAGGTGGAAACGCCAAAAAGCAAAACGAACAAAGATGTGACAATTGATTTGATCAACATACCGATTATTTTTTTATTTTGAGAAGCACAAAATGGCGTTCAATTGTAAAATTTTAACGCACCAAAGTAAATTCTTTTACGAAAGCTTGGTAAAAGCGTTTTGCATTTCGTTCGGCAACGCCGTTTCAAATTCGAGCCAGCCACCGTTTGGATGAAAAAAGCCCAATTTTTGGGCGTGCAAGCAGAGACGCGCGAATTCGCGCCCGCCGTAAAGCGCGTCGCCGACAATCGGATGTTTGATTTCGGCGCAGTGAATTCGCAATTGGTTGGTTCTGCCCGTAACAGGTTCTAGTTCGAGCAAAGTTGTATCGCTACGCCTCTCTAAAACTTTAAATTTTGTTTCGGATTCTTTACCGTCCTGCAAAACTCGCCAGTGAGGTTTTTCTTCGAGTCTGCCAATCGGCGCGGAAATTGTCCCTTCGTTTTCCGAAACAACGCCTTCGACAAGAGCGGCGTAAATTTTCTTGACCAGTTTGCGCTGAAAATGCGAACCCAAAATCCGCAAAGAGCGCGCTGTCTTGGCGATGACGAGCAAACCGGAAGTTTCTTTATCGAGCCGATGAACTATTCCGGGGCGAATCAATTTCGGATTTTCGATTTCGGATTTCGGATTGAGATGAAAAACCAGAGCGTTTGCCAGAGTTCCTGATTTATCGCTGTTTGTCGGGTGGACGAGCATTCCGGCGGATTTGTTGACGACGAGAATTTCCTCGTCTTCAAACAAAATTTCAAGCGGAATATTTTCCGGCGTCATCGCGGTTTTAGCCGCCGCATCAATCGAAATTTCGACAGCGTCGCCGGTTTTCAAATGATAACCGCCGGGCTGCGTTTCGCCGTTGACGAAACACAGATTTTGTCGAATCAAGTCGGCGAGAAACATCCGGCTGTATTTGCTCAGATTTTCAAACGCGAATTTATCGAGCCGTTTTCCGGCGTCTTCCGTTGAAGCTTGAAATCGAAATAATTGCCGCACTCGATTGAACAGTTTGAAAGCGTACTTTGCCGCCGTTTCCGGCTTGTTAGAATTTAACTAAAAAGTGAGGAAAACGTGAAATGCGACTGAAGGGGAAAACGGCTTTGATAACGGGTGCGGGTTCTGGGATCGGAAAAGCGGCGGCGCTTTTATTTGCCAAAGAAGGCGCGAAAATCGCTGCGCTCGAACGGGACGAAGACGATTTGCAGAAAACTGTGGCGAAAATCAAACGAGCGGGCGGCGAAGCCGTCGCGGTTGTTGCAGATATTTCTTCCGCATTAGAAATGCGGCGGGCGCTGGAAAAAACAATCGAAAGTTTCGGGCGGCTCGACATTGTTTTCGCCAATGCTGGAATTAACGGCGTTTGGGCGCCGATTGATGAATTGGAGCCGGAAGAATGGGACAAAACAATCGAAACAAATCTGCGCGGCACGTTTTTGACCGCAAAATACGCGATTCCGCATCTGCGCAAACGAGGCGGGTCGATAATTATTACTTCTTCGATTAACGGCACGCGAATTTTTTCAAACGCCGGCGCGACGGCTTATTCCTCCACAAAAGCGGCGCAAGTCGCGTTTGCGAAAATGGCTGCGCTCGAACTGGCAAAACATAAAATCCGCGTCAACGTCATTTGTCCGGGCGCAATCGAAACCAACATCGAAGAAAGTACCGAAAAGCGAAACATCGAAAAAGCGAGCGAGCCGGTCGAATTTCCCGAAGGCACGACACCGCTCACGGACGGCGAACCCGGAACTGCCGAACAGGTCGCCGAGCTTGTTTTATTTCTGGCTTCCGATGCCGCTTCGCACATTACCGGAACCGAAATTTACATTGACGGCGCGGATTCGCTTTTGCGAGGTTAGGAATTTCACCGCAGAAACACAAATAGAAAAGGAAGAGGAGAAGAGGAGTAAAGGAGTAAAGGATATTAATCTCCTTATTTCCTCTTCTCCTCTTCTTACCACTCTGTGGTAATTTACTTTCGTGAGTGAGGAGATCGAAAATCTGACCGCCGATTTGCCCGATGCCGAGAGCGCGAAAAGGTTTTTCTCCGAACTCGAATCAAAACATCCGAACGAAGCGAATAAACTGTTGCGAGAGCAGAATCGCGGTTTGCTCTCCGACGTTTTGGCGCTCGCGGCATGGAGTCCTTTTCTGGCAACGACACTTCTTCAGCATCCTGAATACATTGTCTGGCTCGGTCGAAACAGACGCGAAAAAC
This sequence comes from Pyrinomonadaceae bacterium, assembly GCA_036388995.1. GTDB lineage: Bacteria > Acidobacteriota > Blastocatellia > Pyrinomonadales > Pyrinomonadaceae > JALZCH01. The sequence goes on from DASVQU010000149.1 coordinate 42,575, forward strand.
AAAATCGGACGCCGGAAGATTTGCTCGAATCTCTGGCGCGTTTTGCGCTGACAAATTCCGCGCTCGATACACATACTTTGCTCGCGCGTTTTCGCCGCCGCGAGCTTTTGCGGATTTATCTCAACGATATTCGCAATTTAGTAACAATTTCGGAAACGACCGAAGAGCTTTCAAATCTCGCTGATGCTTGTTTGGAACACGCTCTGCACGTTGCCCGGCAGGAATTGGACAACCGTTTCGGCGTCCCGCTCGAATCGGACGAAAAAGGAAAAGCGCGGCGCGCCGAATTTTGCGTCGTCGCGCTCGGAAAACTAGGCTCGCGCGAATTGAATTACGCTTCGGACATTGATTTGCTGTTTCTTTATTCGAGCGACGGAACGACGAGCGGAACGGGCGCGCGCGGCTCGGTTTCCAACCGCGAATATTTCGTCAAGCTGGCTGAAAAATTAACCAATATCGTCGGCTCGCAATCGAACGAAGGTGCGGCTTATCGCGTTGATTTGCGGCTTCGCCCGCACGGGCGTGTCGGCGGGCTTGCAATTTCTATTCAAGAAGCCGCTAATTATTACAAACAAACGGCGCGCGATTGGGAACGGCAGGTTTTGCTGCGTTCTCGCGCAGCGGCTGGAGACGCGCCGCTTTTTCGCCGGTTTTGGTCGGAAATCGAGAGCTTTGTTTATAGAACCGATGTGTCGGTCGAGGACGCTTTAGCCGCAGTTCGTCTTTCAAAACAGAAAATTAATCAGGAACAGCGGGCGGAAAACGGTTTTAACGTCAAGCTCGGAACGGGCGGAATCAGGGAAATAGAATTTATTGCTCAGGCTTTGCAGCTTGCGCGCGGCGGGCGCGACGCCTGGCTTCGCGCGCCGCATACTTTGATTGCGCTGCGGCGTTTGGCTGACCGCGCTTATCTGGCGGAAAACGAGCTGGCGGCTTTGTCCGACGCTTATGTTTTTCTGCGGCGGCTTGAACACCGCCTGCAAATGGAACACGGGCTGCAAACTCACGCCGTTCCAGACGCCGGCGAAAAACGCCGACTTATTGCCTGCCGAATGAATTTTTCCGAGATCGAAAATTTCGACGAATCCTTATCAATTCACACTGCGGCGGTCAATCGAATTTTTGAAAAGGTGTTTCGAGTGGGGAATGCGGAATCGGGAGTGCGGATTGAAAACGCAGATTTAATTACACCAATTGAAACGCAAAACGAGCAAATTGTTGCTGATGCAACGATAACAACGGATGATTCCGAATTTCAACCGCAAAAATATTCTGAAATTTTACAAAAAGCAGTTGCCGACGCCGAAAATTTTCACGACGAATTAGCGGTTTTGCGTGTCAAATGGCGGAAATTTTACGAAGAAATCCGGCAATTCGGTGCCGCCGAAAAATTGTCGCTTTCCGAATCGAAACGCCTGCAAACCGAATTAGCCGAAGCCGCAATAAACGCCGCGCTTTTGATTTCCAAAAAGGAAATGAGCCGGAGATTTCACTCCGCATTCCGCACTCTGCATTCCGCACACGATTTGGCTGTTTTAGGTTTGGGGAAGCTCGGTTCGGGCGGAATGGATTTCGGTTCGGATTTGGATTTGATTTTGATTTATGACGATTCAAAAGAATCTCCGGTTGATAAATTGACGAGCGCAGAATTTTACGCGCATGCGGCTGAAATTTTTGTCAGCTCGCTTTCGAGCTTAACGCGCGAAGGTTTTTTGTATCGGGTTGATTTGCGGCTGCGCCCGGATGGGAAAAACGGCGCGGTTTGTTCGGGTGCAAGCTCGTTTTTGGATTATGTCCGCGCGCGAGCCGCAGTTTGGGAATGGCTGGCTTACGTCAAATTGCGGGCGGCTGCCGGAAATCTCGATTTTGCTCGAAGCGTAGAAGAAAACGCCAGAAAAAACATTCACGAACGCGCCTGCGAGATTGAAAAAACGGAATTAAAAGCCGAAACAAAAAGAGTGCGAGAATTGCTCGAACGCGAAAAAACGAAAAATTTAAGACGCGGCGAAATTGACATCAAATACGGCGCAGGCGGGCTTCTTGACGTTTATTTTGCGGTCAGATTTTTGCAGTTGCGAGACAGCGTGCCGGATGAAAATGAAAATCGCTCGACCGCCGCAACGCTCGAACGATTACGCGCCGCCGGATCGCTCGATGAAGAAGATTTTACGGCTCTCTCGAACGGTTACGATTTTTTGCGCAGCGTTGACCACGCTTTGCGGCTGGCGGCTGGAAGGGCGACCAGAATTCCTTCGTCGTCGCACCCGCTTTTAAATCAAGTCGCCGTCCGCCTTCAAATTTCCGAAAAAGAGCTGCTCGAACTACTCGTTTTGCACACAACTGAAATACGATCCGCTTATAACAGACTTTTGCGATAAATAAACTACGCGACGCGCTGGGACAGTTGAAAATGTGTCACAATTGCAGTAAATTACGATTTGCACTCCGCGTAAAATACTCTCTTTTTTGTAGAAAGCTTAAAAAGCAAATGAAAATCTCAAAATCAATAAAATTTGTGTTTCTCACCGCGTTCATATTAGGCGCGTTTTCAGCAATAAACGCGCAAACCGAGACGCTGACCAACGCCGAAATCGTGCGGATGTCGCAAGCCGGTTTGAGCAAGCAAGTCATCATTCAAAAAATTTCGGTTTCGACCGCTAAGTTTGAGCTGACGACCGATGAATTGGTGAATTTAAAAAAAGCGGGCGTTGATGACGATATAATTGCCGCGATGTTTGAGGTCAGCAGCAAAGTCAACAAGCAAAACGCCGGAACTCTCGTCGAGCCGAACCCGAACCCGCCGCCCAAAAAAGACCCCAACAAAACTGCGGCGCAGCTTTTGAAAGAAGCAAAAACAATTTCATTCTCGAAAAGCTCTGTTTATCCGGCGCTCAAAGATGTCGAAAGCTCTCTGATGAACAAGGAGCGCCGCGCTCGTTGGGAGAGTTTCAATTTAACGATTGTGCAAAACGGTTTCGAGGCTGATTTGATTGTGGAAATCGGGCGCGAGTTTTTGACTCATTACAATTTCCGCGTGGTTGATGCTAAAACAGGCAGAACCATTGCCGCTTCGGGCGTAACTTCGATGGGCGGCGCGCTTGCCGGAAACGTCGCCGACAAATTGATCAAAAGGTTGAACGAGGTTTTGGCAAACGAATCGAAATAATTTCCGGATGTTACGCTAAATCGGACAAAACCAATTGATTAAACAAAGAAAATTCGGTGTTGTCTCAAATTTTATGCTCTGTGTTAACACTCTGTGTCTTCTTTGTGTTCTCTGTGGTGAGTTTTTCTCGAGCGAAATTTCACCAAGAGTTCACGGAGAAGTCACAGAGAGATGCAGAGATTTCCGAGCATAAATTGTGAAACACCACCGAAAATTTCTTGCTCTTGCAACGATTTTGTATCTAAAGTGTGTCCAATTCTTACATTTCGTCAGGCAAAGAAAATTAAACAATTTAAAGGGAGTTAATATGAAAAGTAAATTATCTTCACTGGTCGTGCTTGCTGTAATTGCTTTGCCCGCGAGCTTTAACGTTTCCGCACAGGAAGTTCTAAATAATAAAACAATCATTGAAATGGTCAACGCCGGATTTGGAAAAGCCGTCATTATTGGAAAAGTAAAATCCAGCGCGGGAAAATACGACCTTTCGATTGATTCTTTAATGGCGCTCAAAAAAGCGGGTATTGACGACGAGATTGTTGCGGCGATGATTGAAGTTTATAACCGCACAATGGGCGTAGGCGGAAGCCCGGCGGCTGTTTCGTCAGATCCTAACGATCCGCTGTCGCCGCACAATTACGGCGTATATCTTTTTGAGGAAACGGGGGGCGCGCGCAGATTGACGCAAATTGAACCTTCGGTTTCGGCGCAAAATCGCACGGGCGGAAAGGTTACCCGGGCATTCACGCCATTCGGATTAGGAAAATTGAAGGTCAAAGCCAATCTGTCGGGAACCGCTTCTAAAATTCAACTTAAACAAAGCCAGCCGGTTTTCTATTTTTATCTCGACTCGAGAAGCGGCGGTTTGGATACCTCAAGCGGAATTCCGTCAACGCCCAACGAGTTCGTGCTTGTCAAATTCAATGTGCGCGACGATAACAGGGAATTGACAATTGCAAAGAGCAACGCTTACGGCGCGAAAGGCGGTATTTCGGATGAAAGCGTAGTGGAGTTTACATCTGAAAAAGTAGGTGAAGGAATTTACAAAATAACGCCGAAAGCTCCGCTCAAAAACGGCGAATATGCTTTTTATCTTTTAAATTCGGGAAATTCAAATGCCAGCAGGGCGATTGGGTCGAAATTCTTCGATTTTGGAATTCGTCCTGCTAATATGTAAGTTGTCATCAACAAATTGTTTCGACCGCTTTTCAACACAAAACCATAAATAAAAAGAAAAGACGCCCGGTTGCAGCCGTTTGGGCGTCTTTTCTTTTAACTCCGGGGCAATTGTTTTTGCTAGCGCTTAGATAATCCATCTTGCGCTAGGAAATCAACATTGAGAGCTTCGCCCGTTACCATTAAAACTTGCGGCGCAAAACTGTAACGCTTGCTAAGGACTGTAATCACCACACTGCTCCCGACGGTGACATCATTAAAATGATAACGTCCGCTAATTGAGGTGCGAGCATAACGAGTCTCACCGTTTTCAGTCGTCAAAGCAACCAGAGCATTAAAAAGCCCGCGCCCATTTGAGGTTATCGCTCGCCCGCTGATTGTCACCGAAGCGGCTGTCGGGGCAGTTTGCAATTCAAATGCTCCGATGTCTGCGCCATCTCCATTAGCAGCATTCGGATAATTGAAAAGATCAACCGGGCGAGCCAAACCACGCTGGTCTGTGTTTAAGTCGGAAGTGTTGCCTTTGTCTATCGCCGGAGAATCTGGCATTAAAGCGTGTGTTTGGGTTGCGCCGCCATTATTTGCCAGCGGAGCCAGACGCGGATCAATCGGATTGGCTGGTGTGCCGACCTGATTGCCGTTTGTGTTGTTGAAGATTCTTTGATTGAACATCCCTTGATCGTTTCCGATAATGTTATAGGCGCTTGCTGACGAAATTTGACCTCTGAAATCCGGGAATGCAGAAGCATTGGGAACGGTGTTTCCGGCAATTATCGTGTTATTTAAATTAGCCGGGACGCCAGGGCTGTAAACGCCGCCTACATTCTCGTTGTAGTTGCTTGTTCCTTTATTACCAGTCACGGTTGAATTGGTGATAGTTAGTTCTAAGCCAAAGTTGACTATGCCGCCAAAGTTTATTGCTGTGTTACCACTAATCGTTGAGTTAATAAGCGTCGCCCTTCCGTTATTAAAAGTGTAAATGCCGCCGCCCACAGCACCTACCGTATTTCCGCTAACGGTGGAGTTGGTCAACGTCAAAGTGCCTGAGTTGATAATGCCGCCACCAATGCCTCCATTGCTGCCCAATGCCTTGTTATCGCTAATGGTTGAATTAGTTATAGTTAATAGTGCTGCCTCACCTCCATTATTAATGCCGCCGCCATTATTCATTGACGTATTGCCACTAACAATCGAGTTAATAAGTTGTGCCTTTCCGCGGTTATAAATCCCTCCGCCAGCGCCTCGGAAGTTTTCAACGCCAGCATTCGTCGCAAAATTTCCGGTAATGATTAGGTTTATCAAAGTTATCGCGCCGTTGTTATAAATACCGCCGCCGTCAACCCCCAAACCGTTCATTATTGTTACCCCGCTGAGTGCTAGGTCTCCGCCGGAGTTTACAAAAAATATACGGCTCGCGTTGTTGCCGGAGACCTTTAGATTGCTTGCTCCCGTTGAATTTACAATCATCAGCTTACCTGCCGTCGAAGTCGAATTAACGACAAGCTGCCCGCTTATCAATGTAATTGTGCAAACGCCGTCCGCCGTGCAATTTGGGTCGCTTGACGGAATCGAAAAGTTTATTATGTCGTCATCAACAGTTGAGTTTGCCGCCGCAACCGCAGCTCGCAAACTGCCCGCCCCGTCGTCAGCGGAGGTAGTCACGGTGTAAGTTGCCGCATGAGCAGTGACTGAAAAAAGAATGAAAGCGCAAATTTCCAAAACACAAACGAATAGTGTGTTTTGGGTGAATTGTTTCATTACGGAAATTCTCCTAATTATTTGTGGCTTTACTAATGCAGTTCTTTTCGTAAGGTGGAATAATGAATGTTTTATTCTAATTCATTATAAGAACAATGAATTGTTAAAGCAATCTTGAAATTGAACAATTTGTTCGCTATCAACGCTTTCCCGCGCAAAATTAAAATTAAATGGTGGTTTAAATTGTTCGTTTCGAGTTTTCTTTGTCAATATTTTGAATCATCCAGTTTAAGTTCCGCTATAATTTTTGTATGCGAACCGCACTCGTTCATCACCCGATTTGTTTAAAACACGACACCGGCGAAGGACACCCTGAAAACGCCGCGCGTTACTCAGTCGTTATGGACGCCCTCACGGGCGACGAAACTTTGTGGCAGAATTTGATTGAAATCGAAGCTCCGGCTGCGCCGCGCGGAAACATTTTGGCTTGTCACACGCCGCAGCATTTTAAGCGAATCGAAAACGCCGCCGAAGAAGGCGTTGAATATCTCGACGCCGATACTATTGTTTCATTGCAATCGTTTGAGGTTGGTTTGCACGGCGCTGGCGCAGCGTGTCGAGCGGTTGACGCGGTGATGAGCGGGGAAGCCGACAATGCTTTCGTGGCGATGCGCCCGCCCGGACATCACGCGACGCGCGAAACGGCGATGGGATTTTGTTTGTTCAATAATGCGGCGATTGCCGCGCGTTACGCGCAGCAGAAATACAAGGAAATCGAACGAGTCGCCATTGTTGATTGGGATGTGCATCACGGAAACGGGACGCAGGGCATTTTTTTCGACGATCCGACGGTTTTCTTTTTTTCGATTCATCAATATCCGTGGTATCCGGGAACCGGCTCGCGCGGAGAAACCGGACACGGTCGCGGTCGCGGTTTTACGCTCAACGTTCCGGTCAAAGCGCAAACACCCGCAAAAGAACAGCGCCGGATGTTTGAAGCAGCAATCGAAAACATTGCCGGGCAATTCAAACCCGATTTGATTATCGTTTCAGCCGGTTTCGACGCGCACCGAACAGACCCGCTAGGACAGCTTCAGCTTGAAAACGAAGATTTCGTGTCGTTGACGCGCACCGTCAAAAATTGGGCGAAAGAAGCGTGCGGCGGAAAAGTTGTTTCCTGTCTCGAAGGCGGCTACAATCTCAAAACGCTTGGCGAAACCGTCCGCGCGCACGTTTCTGAATTGAGAAGCTAGAATTTAAATTGTCTTCGATTCATAATTCTAACTTTTCAATTCTAAATTCATTAAGGAGTCAAAAATGCCCGATTTGGAAATTCAATGCGTCCATTGTAAAGAAGTTTTCTCGTTTTCGGAAAAAGATCAGGAAGCGTTTTATCGCCGGAATATGGCGCCGCCGCAGCGTTGTCTGCAATGTCGCCCGACGCGAAAAAAACTGGAAACCGGAGCCGCTTCCAATAATCGTTATGAAATCGTTTGCGACCGCTGCGGCAGAAAAGACACCGTGCCTTTTGCGCCGAAAACCGGTCGCTCGGTGATGTGTTCCGAGTGTTATTCGTCAACCCGGCAGCGCGTCCGAACCGCTTAGCATTTCTTCATTCAGCATTTATCATTTAACAATTCATGACAGATTTGCGCTTGAAAATTAAATGATAAATGTTTAATTTAAAATGACGAATGGATTTTGAAACAATCAAATTTGAGCTGCTCGAATCGGTCGCGGTCGTGACTTTAAATCGTCCAGACGCGCTCAACGCGCTTTCCTTGCAGCTTGTCAAAGATTTGCGCGAAGCGCTGCGGCGGGTTTCCGAACAGCGGGCGCGGGCGGTTGTTTTAACGGGCGCGGGACGCGCTTTTTGTTCGGGCGGCGATTTGCGCGAGATGCGCCAGATTGCCGAGAAGACCGGGAATCTGGCTGCGTTTTTTGAAGAGCCTTTAAAAGCTCTGCACGATTGCATTTTGACGATTCGGCAAACGCCCGTTCCGTTTGTCGCCGCCGTTAACGGCGTTTGCGCCGGAGCGGGAACAAATTTTGCGCTTGCCTGCGACATCGTTTTCGCGGCTGAAAACGTAACGTTTAATCAAGGCTTTGTGAAAATCGGTTTAACGCCCGATTGCGGAGGAAGCTATTTCCTGCCGCGCGTTGTCGGCGAAAAGCTTGCCGCCGAAATGTTAATGACGGGAGACGCAATCACCGCGAAACGCGCGTTAGAGATTGGAATGATAAATCGCGTCGTCGCCGACGCCGAATTGATGACCGAAGCCGTTAATTTTGCAGGGCGTCTGGCGCAGATGCCGACCGCCGCAATCGGGCGAATCAAGCAGATGCTCGCGGCAACCTGGACAAACGATTTGCCGACGCAGCTTGACGCGGAACACGATTCGCAAATCCAAAGCGGCAAATCAATTGATTTTAAAGAAGGCGTCACGGCATTTTTCGAGAAACGTAAACCGATTTTTATAGGTGATTGAAAATTTGATTTAATTTTTTGGCTCAGAGCCGCTAGTGCGACGAAGCCTAGCGGCTCTTTTATTTGTTCGTAGTTCGTTGTTTTTCTTTGCAACGAACTACGAACAACGAACTACGAACCAGATTTTTATGTCTTTAACTTACGCCCAGCTTATAAGCGGCAAGCGCGATTTTAGGAATTTATGGCTCGGACAAGTCGTTTCCGAGCTTGGCAACTGGTTTAATTTTATCGCCGGTTTAGGATTGGTGCGCGTTGTTTCAGGTGCAGCACCGGACGCGGCTGCCATTATTCTGGTCGCTCGCACCGCGCCTTTCGCCTTGTTTATGCCGCTCGCCGGAGCGCTGGTTGACCGCGCCTCGCGGCGCACTGTAATGCTTGTCACGGATTTTGCGCGCGCAGTCGTCGCTCTCGGTTTTCTGTTTGTCAACGAGCCGGGAGATTTGTGGATTGCTTATTTGTGTTCCGTCATTTTGTCGCTTTTGACCGCGTTTTTTGAAGCCGCGAAAAACGCAGCAATGCCGAACGTCACGGGCGAAGAAGGTTTGCTCGCCGGCAACGCATTGATGTTTTCGTCCAGATTTTTGCTGATGAGCGTCGGCGCAGCTCTGGGCGGCGCGGCTTCGGCTTATTTCGGTTATCAAATCGCGTTTATTATTAACGCCGTTTCATTCGTCGTCTCGGCTTATTCGATTTGGCTGATTCCGGGCGAAGCGATGCACAGCCAAAAGCAGAGACCGCAAATTGATTTGGAGAACCGCGTCGGGTCGGTTTTCAGCGATATGAAAGACGGTTGGAGCTTTATCAAAGGGCATCCGCTCGTTTTGACGATTATCGGCGTCAACATCATCTGGGCTGTCGGCGGTGGAGTGATAAATCTGATTGCCGACCGTTTGGGCGGCGTTGTTTTCGCCGGAAAAGACGGTTGGAGCGCAGACGGCGCGGTGGCGGCGATTTACACTGCTGGCGGTTTCGGTTTGTTCGTCGGAATGATGCTGGCGCGCAGAGTCGGAGATTTTGTCGAGCGTCAAAAGCTCGTCGTTCCGTTTATCGGCTGGATGCTGATTTTTCAGGGCGTTTTATACGCCTTTGCCGGATATTTGCCGAATTTATGGCTGGTGATGGCAGTGATAGTTGTTTCGCGCGTGCTGCTCGGAGTCGAATACGCCGTGCAGGAAACGATGTTGATGCGCGCAATCCCTGACGATTTGCGCGGGCGCGTGATGACGACCGACCGCGCGGCGGAAATATCGGTTTTCAGTCTGTCGAATCTGGCGGGCGGCTGGTCTCTGTATGCGATTTCGCCTCAAATGCTGACAGCAATTTCCGGCATTCTCTCGGCGGTTTCCGGTCTGTTTTGGTTTTTCAGAGTTTCAAAAAATAAATTGAATTTGCAGAACGCCGAAACAAAACCGATGGTTAAAGCCGAAGCGTAATGACTAAATGTGACAGGTTTAATCACACAAAGGAGTAAACATTGTCTTCTTCAAACCGCTTTTGCTGAAGCTGACAAATGAATGAAACGCCGGTTTTAACGGCTTAGCGAACGAGCATTTATTTTAATCTGCATTTCATAAAAACCGCGATCTCTCCATCGGGATAATCGGTGTTGGAGTAATATGAAATATCCACTCCTTCGATTTTGAAACCGAGCTTGCGATAAACCTCAATAGCGGCTGCGTTCGTGTTTTGCGTCTCGCAAACTATTGTTCTCAGTTCCGTCTCTTTCGTTTTCTCTGCGACACTTTCCATCAATCGTTTGCCGATGCCGAGGTTGCGATGCGTTTCCGCAACGTGAAATTCGTACACCCACAAACTTTGATTCCACGAACGGGCTTCTGCAATCGCCAAACCGACAAGCATATCGCCGTCAAATGCTCCGAATGAATAACCGTCTTTAAGAACTTGGTTATATTGTTGAGTTGTTTCATCGTCAAAATGGTCGTACTTTTTGACATAAGGTTGATTGAGGGCGACAAATCGAAGCTCAATCGAAATGCGATTTCCAGAATCTGTAAACACAACTTCATACTTTCCGTGTGAAGAATAGCCGCTCGCAACCCGCCTCAAATCCGCCTGATTCAAATTTTCCAAAGCGCGGATTTCAATCATTGCTTTCTTGGCTTCTCTCCTGAATTTGGGCAGCGCGATTAAAGCGTCTCCTTATAATGGCAATGAGGTATAATAAACATTTACCGCGAACAAGCGCTAATAATTGACTTTAAATAACATTATACAGATAGGAATATATGAAACAGGAAGAAAAAATAGAAGATTCCAAGTCCGTAGAAAATCCGACAAATGTTTCTGAGGAAGATTCAAACCGGGAAGAATCCGCGACGGATATGTCTCCTCTGGCGGATTCCGGGAAAGCTGATAATTTACCCGTCGAAAGCATCGGTTCATACGCCAGAATAGATGAGCTGCTTGACGGCGAAGGTACGGAAAAACGCGGTCAGGCTGATTCCGAAAGCTAAAAAGCAGGTTTAGTTACCTGCTTTTTAGCTTCTGAATTAACGCCCCGAAAATTAATTCTCAGGCTGTTGTGGCTGGGTTTTTTCAGTTCCGGCAGTAAAGCCGGAAGGCGTCCAGCTTCCGTTGACATCGCCGATTAAGACGGCTGTATAGTTCTCGTCCGGGTCGAATCTTAAAGCGGAATAACTGCGCGAAGGGGGCGCAAATTTCCATTGTCCGGCTGCTCCGCTCCTCGTTGATTGTCCGTTAGCGGCAACATAACGCAGGATTTGCGTCGCATCGAATGGAGTGATTGTTCCGCTGCCATCCGTATCGGCTGCCAATCGTTGATTTGTGTTTAAAGCGTTCGGTCCTTGCTCGCCTCCGGCGACGTGACGCAAAACCATAGTTGCGTCAAACGAGCTGATGCCGTTTTCATCTCCCGTCTTTGACAGCGTAACCGAGTAGCTGCCATTGGCAGTTAAATTCTTAAGCAGGTAAAAACCCGTAGAATCGGTTGTTGCCGAAGCCGGAGTTGTTCCACCGGCTGCCGCCGATACGCCGGAAACAAACTTTTGCGGGGCGTTTGCCGGCGTCGTACCATAGGAAACCGTGCCGGAAACGCCGATTGTTTCTTTTGCCAATTCGCCAAGATATGAAAGCGCGAGCCTGGTGAATTTAAGGGCGTGATCGGCGTTGTTGTTGCTTTGAGAAATGGTGTCGGTCGTTTGATGAATGTGCGGATTTCCGGGAAAAGGTGATTCAAACGGGAAAGAAGCCGGATAACCTTTGTAATACCAGGAAGCGTGATCGGAGCAGCCGTAACCGCAAGTCGAATTTAGGACGGTGAGCGTCGGCTGGTAAGTCGCAATTAAATCGCGGAGAAACTGATTTTGCGCAGCGTTTGTGTAATCGGTAATGATGCCGATGTCAACGTTCGGGTTAGTTTTATAATTCGTCATATCGAGCTGCAAAACGCCGACGACGTTGACTCCGCGCGCTTGAAAATCCGTAGCTATTTCATTTGAACCGCGCAGACCGATTTCTTCCGCCGCGTAAGCCATAAACTTAATCGTTCGCTGCGGATGAAAATTTTTGGTGAAAAGGACGCGGATCGCTTCGGTCATACTCGCAATGCCCGAAGCATCGTCGTCCGCACCCGGCGCTAGCTCTGAATAGCGGTTTATCGAATCCTGATGTCCGCCGACAACGACCACTTCATCGGGAAAAGTCGTCCCGCGCACGGTCATAATAATTGACGGCTGCGGCGATGTAGTCGGCGAATGATTAAAAAACTCGACCGTTACGTCGCTGCGCCCGGCGGCAAGCTGCGTCCATTTGTTTTTTATCCAGTTTGCCGATTCCAATCCGCTCGGCGAGTTATAGCGGCGATTAATAAAATCAGTCGAAAGTCTGGTGATTATTTCCCGAATCTGCGGCTCCTGAGCTTCGGCGTGGAGGGAATTGACAAGCGCCGGGTTGTTAATCGTGTACTCGACGACTCGCTGATTCGACTCCGCTTGCAAAGCCTCTTCAACCGCAAGGCGAGCGGCTTCGGGCGTTTCGTGTGACGTAAAACCGCCGCATTTCTGAAACTCTTCGTGCATATTCCGGGTCAATTCGAGCATTTGCCGCTCTTCAGCCGCGACGACCAAAAATCCCGCGCGTCTTTCAACAACTTTCAAATCAAAATTGTCGCCTTTATTTTGGACAACGTTTTGAATGTGCCGAAGCTCTTTTTCGTTGACAGTCATCCAACGCGCCGAGGATGAATCATCCGATTTTTTGTCGGCGCTTTCGTCCGATTGAGCGTAAGATTTTAGATTGCCGAAGATTGCCGAAATTATGAGAATCAGTAAAATTGCAAGTGATGCGAGTAAAAGATAATGCCTGCGGTGGATGGATAAGGTGGTCATAAAAATAAACCTCTTTACTGTGAGCTGGTTATAGTATTGCTAATACTATAACTTATTGCAATAGCTAGGCGTTTCTGACGCAATTTCGGTTTAGATAATTTTACTGAACATTATTGTTTGATAGCGGATGTGTTTTGCTTGAGAGTGATTCGAGTATTTATTTTATCAATCGAAAATTTTTCTTTTTGCCCGTTTGACCAGACAACTTCCAAGTTAGCGATTTTGGCGTTTTCTCCGATTCCGATATGAACGATTTGTTCATTTTGGGAAGCGTAGCTTGCGCCGCTGACTAAATCGAAACGCTGGCTCAAATTCCCCGCCGTCACAAAAACGGTAGAGCCGATTGCGTCTTTCGGCGTTTTTTGGGAAACATCGCCGACGAGCTTGACTGCGAGCCAATTATTTTTCGATTCGCCGACGTTTCGCAATAGAGTCGGCGTTGTTCCGGCGTTTGCGACCACAGCGTCTTCACGCCCGTCATTGTCAAAGTCCGCAATCGCCAGACCGCGCGCGGGAACGGCAATCGCCAGACCGCTGTTCGGCGCGGCGGCAATTCGTTCAAATCTGATTTGTTTGCCGTTTCGCACGTTTTTGAAAAGCAGCAATTGCTGCGCGTAGCTCGTTCCCCATTGAAAATTATCAACGCCCGGATAAACGTGACCGTTTGCGACGAGAATGTCTTTCCAGCCGTCGTTATCGAAATCCAGAAATGAAGTTCCCCAGCCGAGAAACGGAATCGTCGGTTCGCCAAGCCCTGCTTGAAACGTCACGTCGTTAAAATTCGCGTCGCCGTCGTTTCGGTAAAGCGTATTTGAATCGTCGCTAAAATTAGTTATGTGAAAATCAACGCGCCAGTCGTTGTCATAATCGCCGACCGCCAAACCCATTCCGGCTTGCTCGCGCCCGTTTTCGTTGAGTGCGACGCCTGATTGATAGCCTATTTCTTCAAATGTGCCGTCGCCTTTGTTCAAATAAAGCTGTTTCGGAGTGGAATCGTTGACTACCAGCAAATCAAGCCGCTGGTCGTCGTTCACATCAACAAATACCGACGAAAACCCGTAATAATTGCCTTCGTCTTTAACTCCGATTTTATCGCCGACTTCTTCAAACGTGCCGTCCGGCTTTTGATGAAAGAGCTTATCTTTTGCGCCTTTCAGCCCGCGCGGACCGCACATCACGGGCTGACCGCGAAATTGACACGGATTGGCTGCCGAGTTGCCGCCCTTTCCCGCATCAACCGGACTCGGCGGAAGATTTTTCAAATCGAATTCGATATACGCCGGAACGAAAAGATCGAGCTTCCCGTCCCGGTCATAGTCGCCAAAAGCCGCGCCGGTGTGCCAGCCTCGAATTGCCAGTCCGACTTTTTCCGCCACATCGGTAAAAGTGCCGTCGCCGTTGTTTTTATAAAGTCTCGAAGTACCGTAATTGCCGACAAACAAATCGGAAAATCCGTCATTGTTATAATCGCCGACAGCGACGCCCATTCCCCAACGCTCGTTTGCAACACCAGCTTTTTCGGTCACGTCTTCAAACTTCCAATTGCCGAGATTGCGAAAAAGCGCCGAGCGCGGATGTTTTTCTTTGCCAAGCTCGGCATTCATAGTCGAACCGTTTAAAAAATAAATGTCGGACTTTCCGTCGTTGTCATAATCAAAAACCGCGACTGTGCAGGCGGCGGTTTCGATGATGTAGTTTTTATCTTTCGCGCCCGAAACACATTGGAAATTTTTAAGCGCGGTGGTTGCCGTCACATCTTCAAAAATTTTCGGGGCGTTCGCGTCAACAATCCCGACGGTGCGTTTTGAGGCGTAAGTTTTGGCTTCGCCTGTGGAAACGCCGCCCATTTGCTGCGTTTGGGCGAAAACGGAATCTAAGGTAATTGCCGATAACACGGCTAAAAATAAAAACTTTTTCATTGCTCTTTGATCGTGAGATAACAGTCAATTGCCGGATTTTCTATTTTTTGAATTTTTCCGCTCGTCCAGCGAATCTCGATTTGTTTAACGGCGGAAGATTCGCCCAATCCGACTAAAATTCGCGGATCGTTTGCCGAAATATAACTGCCCGCGCTCGAAACGTCGAAAATCTGTTTTTTACCGCTCGCATCGGTCACAATCACGCGCGAGCCTTCGCCGCGAGCAGGTGATTTTGTGCCGCGCAAATCAATTCCAATCCAATGATTTTTTGTGCCGTTGTTTTTTAAAACGATTGGCGAACCGTCTGTTTGCGCGATAACAACGTCCGCATCGCCGTCATTATCCAAATCTCCCACAGCCATTCCGCGAGCCGACAGATCAATTTTAAAAGCATTTCCGGCGGCAAACGAAACGTTTTGAAATTCTTTACCGGCGTTGCGCATCAGAAGCGGAGCTTGTTTGTATTTCAAAAACGACGAGGTTTTTTCAATCGTGTCGAGAACGTGACTTTGCGCGACAAACGCGTCGCGCCGCCCGTCGTTGTCGGCGTCCACGAATTTGATTCCCCAGCCCGCGCCCAAAATCGAGATTTGCCCGACGCCGCTAGACTGCGTGACATAATCAAAAACATTGTCGCCCAAATTTCGGTAAAGCGGATAAGTTTCGTTCGAGAGAGTCGTGATAATTACGTCTTGCCGCCCATCGCCGTCATAATCACCTGCATCAACGCCCATCCCTGAAAAGCGTCTGCCTTTTTCGTCGAAAGCAGCGCCCGCCGTCAAAGCCAAATCTTCAAAAGTGCCGTCCGCTTTGTTTCGGAAAAGCTGCTGTTCGCTGTTGTCGTTTGCAACAAAAACGTCAATCCAGCCGTCGTCGTCAAAATCTGCGAACGCAGCGCCCAATGCTTTGCCTTTTGATGCGGCGATTCCCGATTTTTCGGAAACGTCTTCAAACGTGCCGTCCGGTTTTTGATGAAAAAGCAGCGATGTCGCGGGTTTGAAATTATCCGGGTGACAATACGCGCGATAACCCGGTCGCGCGTCGCCGCAGACGAGCGAGCCTTTTTCAAAATCCCAAATTAGATAACGCGCGACGAACAAATCGAGTTTTCCGTCTCGGTCGTAATCGAAAAAACCGGCGCTTGTCGCCCAACCTTCAACGCTGATTCCAAGTTTTTTTGTCACGTCGGAAAAAGTCCCGTCGCCGTTGTTCTGATAAAGACTCGCGCCGCCGTAGCGCGTGACGAACAAATCCGTCAAGCCGTCGCGGTTATAGTCGCCCGCTGCGACTCCGAAGCTGTAGCCCTCGCCTTTAAGTCCGGCTTTTTCGGTCGCGTCTTCAAAAGTGCCGTCCGGTTTTTGCCTGAAAAGACGATTCCAGAATTTTGAGTCGCTCTTTTCGGGCATTTTGCCTTTCGGCATCGGGTCGCCGATTGCCGCGCCGTTGGTGAAATACAAATCGAGTCTGCCGTCGTTGTCAAAGTCAAACAGAGCGACGCCCGCACCCATTGTTTCGAGCAAATATTTCTGCGCGGTCGGCGAAGCGGCGTGTTTAAAATTGATTTTGGCTGCGGCGGTAGTGTCGCTGAACGTTACGGGCGAGGGGAACTGCGGCGCAGTCGTCGTCGGACGCTGAATCTCGCTCGTGCTGTAAGACTTCCCGGCGACAGTCGGTGCCGGTTGTTGAGCCAATGCGGCGGAAACAAAGCCGATTATGAGAAAAGCGGCTGTTCTGAAACTTCTGTAAAATTTCATATTTGAGACGTTTGATGTTAGCGCCTGTGACGGTTTTGCTTTTTTCAGTTTCGGACGGTTTCGCCCGCTCGTCAAATCGGAAAAGTTTATTTCTCGATTTCTCAAGAATTTATTGACAAAAATAGAAGACTCTGTTATGAATTTATCGTCTTTGTAAAACGTTTGCGTAAAGGTTTAACCGCTTGAAAAATCAGCTTTTCAATGATTCGTTGAAAGTTAGTTAAAGGAGGCGGTTTGATCCGAATGCGATTTGCCGGTTGCTTGAAAAACGGAAGTTGCTCGACATCCCACGGTTTGTTGTTTTTAACTGTTTTGTTGCGGAAACCAATTAAAGCGAAAATTATTTTGCGCCGTAACGATTCAGCCGAAGTTAGCACTGTTGCAGCGACGATTCTGCATAACGCGCGGGCTTTATAATTTAATCGGCAAAACCGGCAATTTTACATTTCCCTTGATAATTAAAATATGTGCTTTCGGTCGGATGAAGACGAAAGCTGCAATTAAATTTCTCTAAACAATCACGTGAAAGTGAAGGAATTAGATATGAAGACCCTGAGATTTTGGACAATCGCCCTCCTGCTGCTGATTGTCGGAAACGCCGCGACGGTTTTCGCGCAGAGCGACCGCGGAACGATTCGCGGGACCGTGACCGATCCGAACGGCGCAATTGTTCCCAACGCAAGAGTCGTGATAAACGGTCTGGAGACCGGCGAAACACGCGAAACAACCACCAGCGAAGACGGGTTTTACACTTTTCCCGAACTCCGTCCGGCGGTTTATCAAATCACTGTTGAAGCGCAAGGCTTTCAACGAACCACTCTGGAAAATTTTAAAGTCTCTGTGCAAACAACGCATACGGCTAATATCGAGCTTCAGCTTGGAGCCGTGTCCACCGAGGTTACAATTCAAGCCGAAGGCGAAACTCTGCAAACAGAAACTCCGGTGCGGCAAACAAATGTTACCGAACGGCAAGTCAAAGAATTGCCGCTCCAAGTCTCGGCAGAAGCGGGTGGGCGAACACCGCTTGCCTTTATCTTCCTCGACAGCAATGTGACATCTACTGGTGAAGGGGCAAATACCGGCGACCGGGCGGCAAATGCTTCTCGTTTTCGAGTCAGTGGCGGTCAGGCGCTCGGGACTGAAATTCTCATAGACGGCGCAGCCACACGGCGCGCGCAAAACGGCACGTTCTTCTCAGAAGTCGCGCCGGGTCCGAACGCTTTTCAGGAGTTTACAATCAGCACCAGCACCTTTTCCGCAGAATTCGGTAATACGTCGGGCGGAGTCGTTAACTTCAGACTCAAATCCGGCACCAACGATTTTCACGGAGAAGTTTACGAGCTTTACCGCAACGCAAAATTAAATGCGAACAGTTTTCGAAACAATGCAGAAGGAATTATGCGTCCGCAGGACACACAGCACGATTTCGGTTTTAACATTGGAGGTCCCGTCGTGCTTCCGGGCTTCGGAGAAGGCACCCCGTATTTGAACATATTGAGAAACAGAACCTTCTTCTTTTTCAATTATGAAGGGTATCGATTTACCCGCTCCGAAACGGTTAACGTTTCTGTGCCAACGGAGCGTATGCGGCTAGGTGATTTCGGCGAGTTGTTAACAGATCCTGCTGTTCTGAGCGCGTTCCCCGGCGGTGTTCAGATATTTAATCCACGCAGCGGATCGCCCGGAAACAAAACGCCCTTTTTAAACAACATCATTCCGCAATCGGCAATTGATCCGGCTGGCTTCCGTATTCTGCAAATGTTCCCGCGTCCGACAAGAGCTGGCGTTTTTCGTAACTACACCGCTTCGAGTACGGTTCCGACCTCGATGAATAACTCGGTGTTCAAAATTGACCATAACATCAATAATGATCAGCGGGTTTCGGTCAGCTATTCGTATCGTCAGCTCGGCACGCTCCAAGGCGGCTTTCCGCGTTTCCCAAGTCCTTTTGTTGCCTTTGGACGCTGGGATCAGGTTTTTACATCGCATCTTGCCCGCGTCCAGCATGATTACAACATTACCCCGAATTTTGTTAATCACTTTAACTACGGGTTCACGCGCTACAATGTTGTAAATGCGAACACAACGATTGGATTTGATCCATTCTCGCTCGGTATTCCGACCGGCTCGCTGCTCGGCGGCGCTTTTCCGGCAGTTGATTTTCCGGGATATGGAGATCAAACAGACCCGATAGTTAATAAACAATCGCTTCGCTCATACCAGGGCATCGGATCAACCTTTTTCAACGATTTGCCTTTCGCAGACAACACTCATCAATTCTCCGATTTCGTGACCTCGGTTTTCGGACGTCATACTTTAAGAATCGGCGGCGATTTGCGTTTTCAGGTTTTCAAGCCTAATCAGGTACTCGCGCCCGGCGGCTGGTTCAACTTTCGCCATAACCAAACGGCTAATAATAACGACGACCAAGGGTGGCCTATTGCCAGTTTGATTACAGGTTCGACCGAGTTTGCTTTTAACAGCAGCAAAACAATCGAGCCTGAATATCGTTACTTTTACCCGGCGGTGTTTGTCCAGGACGATTTCAAAGCAACACAAAAATTAACCCTGAATTTGGGTATTCGCTACGAAATCATCAATCCACGAACCGAAGCCCAAGGACGCCTCCGCAGCTTCGATCCTGATGCTATTAATCCGGCTGTCGGGCGACCGGGAGCGCTTGTTGCCGCTAACGGTCAGGGCGGGCTGAAAGCCGAGCATCCGGGAATCGCTCCCGGAGATAAATCGGCAATCGGACCGCGCGTCGGCGCCGCTTATGCGCTTAATAATAAAACGGTTTTGCGAGGCGGCATCGGATTGTACTACTCTCCCGTGCTTTACGGTATCGGCGGCAGCAACATTATCACCGAAGGCGCTGAAGGATATAACACTTTTACGGTTTATCCGCAGGGCGGTTTCGATTCGAATATTTACCTGAGTAGTTTTCCGGCTCGTCCTTCAACAGACCCGAATAATCAATTTATCGGAGGCGACGTTACATATTTCGACCCGAACTTCAAAGCGGGGCGAACTCTTCAATACAGCTTTGATGTCCAGCGTGAATTGCCGTACAACTTTGTCGCGTCAATCGGCTATATCGGACACCGGGCAGATCGCCTGCGCTCAAACTTTGAGCGCGTTAACGCGCTCCCGCTCAATGCTTTGAAGCTTGGACCTGAAATCTTGAATGCGCCGCTGGGAAGAATTACAAATCCGGCGAACGCCGCGGATGTTGCGTTTGCGAATGCCGCACGCGCTTATGCCCAAACGGTGGGCGTCACGCTTCCGACTTCGCGAGATGCGGTTTTTCCGGGGTTCGATGGTCCCGTGCGCGTAGCATTGAGACCTTTCCCGCAATACAATCGCATTAATAATGCGCTCGAAAGTCAGGGAACGAGCGAGTACAACGCTTTGCAGGTTAAGCTGGAACGGCGATTTGCGCAGGGCGTTCAGTTTAATGCTTCGTACACTTTTTCAAGGCTTATAACAGATGCATCCGAAGATTTGTTCGGCGGAAGCCCGCTCGGTCAGGTTTTGCAGAATCCGTACGACAGAAGCTCTTTAAAAACGGAATCTGCCGGTAGTATTCCGCATGTTTTTGTCATCAGCTATATTGCCGAACTGCCGTTCGGTAAAGGTAGACGCTTTTTGAATAAGGGCGGAATTCTCGATAGAATTGTCGGCGGCTGGCAGATCAGCGGTATTCATCGCTATCAATCCGGCGCGCCGCTGGCAATCTTCACCAGACGCAATGTCGGCTTTTTGAACGACATTTTTAACATCGGCAGTTTGAATGCTGAACCGCAGCTTCGTCCGAATTTGACGGGTCAGCCGATTCTTACCAATAACGACGCGCGAGGACTAGGATTTCAGCAGGTTAATCCGGCTGCTTTCTCTCAACCGCCAGATTACGGAGCGGCTCCGGCGTTCTTGAATCCGAATGGCACGCTTAACCCGGCTTATAGCAGTTACTATGCAGACCCGTTAAAATTCTTCGGTAATGCGCCGCCGGTTCTGGCTGATGCCCGCGGATTACCTTTCTTAAGCGAAAACTTAAGTTTATTAAAGAAAACCCGCATCACGGAAACGGTTATCTTTGAAGCCCGCGCCGAGGTCTTCAATGTCTTCAATAGACATCGCTACAACGGACCCGACAATAATCTGGAAAGCGGAAATTTCGGTTTCTCCAGTGTTGTCAATGACTACAACGTTTTCGCCCCTCGTTCAATTCAAATTGGACTGAGACTTATATTTTAGTTAACGTTGGATTTTTTCATAAGCGACGCGATAAAAACTTTATCGCGTCGCTTATGAATTAAAAGAAGAGTAACAAAAATTTCGCAGACAATCGGTGCAGCTTTAAAAAGCGAGAGGACAAAGCCGCAAGCAACTATCTTGAATGATTTTAATGAAGCTTTTTGGGGTTCAACATTGCTGTTGTTTAGCATTAGCTCTCGTGCTGACCGGAGCTTTCGCGGCAACCGGAACAGCGCAAATACGAGCCTCTGCCGGCGGGAATCAAGCTGAAGGCTTAATCAGCGAGGCTGTCCATGCATTAGAAAACGGAAATACAGCAAACGCAAAAACTCTTGTGCAGCGCGCTCTCGCCGCATCACCGGATAACGTCAAGGCGCACACATTAGCGGGCATTCTCGCCGACCGCGAGAACAATTTGCAGATAGCAGAACGTCATTTCGCCTCCGCAGTCAAGCTCTCTCCGCAAACGCCCGAAACGCACAATAATTACGGAGCCATTCTGCTCAAGCAAAATCGCCTGGCAAATGCAAAGCGCGAATTTACAACGTCTTTACAATTAAATCCAAATCAACAAAGCGCGCTCGTCAACTTAGGGCAGATTCATTTTAATGAGGGAACGCCGGAAGCTTTTCGAAGTGCGAAAGATTTATTTCACAAAGCGCAAAAGCTGGCTCCCGATGCGGAAGTCGCGCGGGCACTCGTGATTACAGCGCTTCGGCTCAACGAAAATACGGAAGCGGCGGAATATTATCGTCAATACTTCGCGCTCGCGGGCGGCTCGACAAATATTGATTCTTCACAAAAAATCAAACAGCGACTACAGCTCGGCGCGTTATTGCGCGAGAACAATTTGCTTGATGAAGCCCGACAGGAATTTGAAGCGGTCGCCGCGCTCGAACCGTCAAACGTTGAGGCTTTGGTCCAACTCGCCCGCGTGCAACTGGCGCGAAAAGATATTCAGGCAGCCGGGCGGACGCTGGAAGCAGCGGTGGCTCGCGGGATAGATGACGCTCGGATATATGCAGCGCTCGCCGACGTTTATCAAGCTTTCAATCGCTTTGAAAACGCGATTCCGGCAATGCGTTTAGCGATTAAAAAAGAGCCGAATAATGAACTGTACCGCGCTCGCTATGGTTTGCTGCTGGTTGATGCGAAAGCTCCTGCGGCGGCTGTGATTCGACTGGATGAAGCCGTCAAGGAATTTCCAACTTCCGCGCGGTTATGGCTCGCTCTCGGCATCGCTTATACAGACGACAACAAAACCATCGAAGCGCGGTCGGCATTTGAAAAAGCGCTGGCGATTGATCCAAAACTGGTACCGGCTCTGGCGTATTTGGCGATGAGCTTTTCCGAGGAAGCAAAATACGAAGAAGCCGCGAAGATTTATGAGCGCGCGCTTTCTCTCGACGAGAAAAACGCTGTTCTGCATTACCTTCTGGCTGATACTTTGTTGAAATCTACAAACCCGGACTTAATCCGAATCGAAAAAGCGCTTAAACGATCAGTTACGCTCGACGCCGGATTGGCTTCGGCGCATTTAGCTCTCGGTCGGCTCTATGTTCGTCAAAACCGTCTGGTCGAAGCGCTCGGTTCATTGGAAAGCGCCGTTAAGCTTAAACCCGAATTGATCGAGGCTCTTTACCAGCTCGGACGGGTTTACGCCCGGCTCAAGCGCAATGAGGAATCGCAGAGGACTTTAGCTAAATTTAAGCAATTGAATGATTTGAAAACAGAGCAAAAGGATATTGATCGCCGTGAGCTGGTGCGCCGTCTGGCGAGCGTGCGTTTTTAGGTGAAAAATGATGAGAAAACTTATAATTACAGCCGCAATCGTTCTATCGTCGGGTATTTTAATCCCAGTTTATGCCCAACAAACGCAAAGCTCATCAACCGCTCAAACACAACAAAAGCCGCAGTTTGAAGAATGGAGCGACGATTTTAATCAAGACAAGCTCGACGAAGAAAAGTGGGAAAAATATACGTTTGAAGGCGGTTCGGGCGGCAGGCTCGAAGTCAAAGACGGCGAGGTTCGCATTCGCAGCATGAGTAAAACGCGCGCCGGAATCCGCTCTAAAAAAGAATTTTCCGGCGACCGTTGGATTGCCGAAGCGCAAGTCGCCAAAGTCGGCGCGCAGCAGCCCGAACCGGGGTCAAGCGGGCAGCCGCTCGGATTCGCCGCGCTGACGATTTTATTCGACGGTTCGGGACGCAACCGGATTGAATGGATTTTGACGAGCGAAGGCACGTTCGAGGCGTGGTCTGCCGTGGACGGGCGAACCGAACGGTTGGATAACCGCAAGCTCGGAACGAAAATGAAAAATCCGGTTTTATCAATCGTTCGGCGCGGCGACGAGTTTTTATTCGTCCTCAACAGCCCGGACGGAAAACCGGAAGACGCGCAAATCGGATTGAAAACAAACGTGAAAAATATGCCGAAATCTTTTCGCGTAATGCTTTACGGTTTCGGCTCGTCGGAAAACAACTGGAACAACGCGCGAGTTGTAGTAGCGAAATAGTTTCTGCGGTCTGACAGTTTATGTTTTACGAAAACAAATTTCGGATTTTGATTTTGGTGATTGCGGTTTTGCTGTTCAATTCATCCAGTCTTGCCCAAAATTCGACGGGGCTGAACAGAAAAACGGCGCTTTATCAAAACCCGATTTTTGATTTCGATTTTCCAGACCCGACCGTAATTCGCGCCTCTGACGGTTATTTTTATGCTTACGCAACTCAAACAATCGTCAACGGAAGCTGGATAAACATTCAAGTCGCACGTTCGACCGATTTGGTCAATTGGCAAAGATTGGGCGACGCTTTGCCGGTCAAACCAAGTTGGGCGAATCAAACGCAGGATTTCTGGGCGCCGCACGTCCAATACTCGGACGGCAAATATTTTATGTATTATTCGGCAGACCCGAATTCGCGCACAGGGCTTTGTCTCGCGGTTGCGACGGCGACAAATCCGGCGGGACCTTTTACCGACAAAGGCGCGCCGATGCTCTGCGGGAGCGGATTCGTCAATATTGATCCGATGACTTTTGACGATCCGCAAACCGGAAAACGCCTGATTTATTGGGGCAGCGGTTTTCAGCCGATAAAAGTCCAGGAGCTTGCCGCCGACCGGATTAATTTCGCGCCCGGTTCGCAAGCCGTAAATCTGATTTTTCCCGTCAGCGATCCGAATCCGAACAGTTATCGGGATTTGGTCGAAGGCGCTTGGATAACGTATCGCAACGGGTTTTATTATTTGTTTTTTTCCGGCGACGATTGCTGCACCATTGCGCATTACGCCGTGATGGTTGCGCGTTCAGCAAGCGCAACCGGACCTTTTACGATTTTCCCGGAAAACGATGGCGTGATTATCAGAGGAAACGATAAATGGCTGGGACCCGGACATAATTCGGTTATCAGGGACGACCGCTCGACCGATTGGATTGTTTATCACGCTTATCATTCTGAAAATCGCGCTCGCGGGCGCGTGATGCTGATGAACCGGCTGGTTTACGGCAGCGACGGCTGGGTGCGGGCGGAAGGCGGAGCGCCGACAATGGAAACAAGGGTTGCGCCCTTCGTAAATTGGCGTAATCCGAATGCAAGTTTGAAATTAATTTCAAACAACTG
This sequence comes from Pyrinomonadaceae bacterium, assembly GCA_036388995.1. Lineage (GTDB taxonomy): Bacteria > Acidobacteriota > Blastocatellia > Pyrinomonadales > Pyrinomonadaceae > JALZCH01. The sequence continues at coordinate 67,018 of DASVQU010000149.1, forward strand.
ATGCTTGATTTTTTTGAATAAATTTTAGATTTTTGATTGGCGATTTTTAATCGGTGAGAGGTTTTATTGAATCGTTAAAAATCTAACATCCGAAATCTAAAATCGCTAAAATCGAATGAGCAGCATAAAAGACGTTGCGCGCGAAGCCGGAGTTTCAACGGCGACCGTCTCGCACGTCGTTAACAATACGCGGTTTGTTTCCGACGAAGTTCGCTCGCGGGTCGAGCGCGCAATCGAAGCGTGTCGTTATTATCCGAATGCTCACGCTCGTTCTCTGGCGTCGGGAAACAGCCGAATTTTGGGTTTGGTTATTTCGGACATTGCCAATCCGTTTTTCCCCGAACTCGTCAAAGCGGTGGAAACGGCGGCATTTGAGCGCGGTTACGATGTTGTTCTTTCAAATACTAATTACGACGCTGACCGCGCTTCACATTATGTCCGGCGGTTTATCGAACGAAAAGTCGCTGGTGTGGCTTTACTGACCTCGGAGCTTGATAAAAAGTTGATCGAAGAACTGGCGCGGCGCGAAGTTCCGGTGGTTTTTCTCGATGTCGGCGAAGCCGGTTTGCATATGAGCAATTTGCGTGTTGATTACGAAACCGGAATCGAGGAAGCGATTTTACATCTCGTCTCGCTCGGACACCGGGAGATTTCGTTCATCGGCGGACCGCCGCATCTGCGTTCGGCGCGGCGACGGCTCGAAGCTTTTCGGAGCGCAAAACAGCGATTGTTTCCAGATGCGGCGGACGGCGTTTATTTCGGTGATTTTAAAATCGAAGGCGGACGCCGCGCCGCGAGCGAGATTTTGGCGGGCGGGAAATTGCCCACTGCCGTAATGGCGGCGAATGATTTAATGGCGCTCGGCGCAATCAGCGAATTTCGGGCGGCGGGCGTTCAAGTCCCCCGCGACGTTTCCGTTGTTGGTTTTGACGACATCGCTTTCGCCGCGCTTTCCGAACCGGCTTTGACGACCGTCAATCTGCCGCTCGGCGAATTGGGGAAGCACGCAGTCGAGGCTTTGATGGAAACGCTGTCAAATCCAGACCAGCAAGGCATTGAAATCACGATTCCAACGCATTTTATCGTTCGCGCTTCGACCGCGCCTGCTCGTTTGTCGCCCGACGGCACGAAACACGCGCGAAAAGCCGTTCGCGTGAAAAGTTAATCAAAAGATTTATGCATTTAACCAAAAAATATTCGAGATTTTCACAAATTCTACTCGTTGTTTTGTTCTGCGCAATCTGCGTTTTCGGGCAGCGCGCGACTTACACGAATCCTGTTCAGGCTGGCGATTATCCAGACCCGTCTGTGATTCGCGTCGGGAAAGATTATTACGCGACGGCGACTTCTTCTGAATGGGGACCGGAATTTCCGATCCTGCATTCGCGCGATCTGGTGAATTGGAACATCGTCGGCGTCGTTTTTCCCAAAAGACCCGATTGGTCGGTCGGAAATTACTGGGCGCCGGAAATCTGGCAGGAAAACGGCAAGTTTTACATTTGGTACGTCGCGCGCCGCAAAGACGGACCGCTCTGCATCGCGGTTGCGACGGCGAATAAACCGACCGGACCTTATACGGATCACGGTGCGCTCGAATGTCAAAAAGTCGGCTCGATTGACGCTTTTCCGATTCGTGACGAAAACGGAAAGCTGATGGTTGTGTGGAAAGAAGACAGCAATAGCGTCGGTGAACCGACGGCGCTTTGGGCGCAGGAGTTCGACGAAAGGCGAATGAGACTTGTCGGGAATCGCCGGGAAATTATGCGAAACGACCCGACGACCTGGGAAGGACACCTGATCGAAGGTCCGTTTATTATGCGCCACAACGATTATTTTTATATGATTTACGCCGCAAACGCCTGCTGCGGTCGCGGCTGCAATTACGCGACGGGGGTGGCGAGATCTAAAACGATTTTAGGTAATTGGGTGAAATACGACCAAAATCCGATTCTCAAAGGCAATGAAAATTGGAATTGTCCCGGACACGGGACGGCTGTCACGACCGAAACAGGGCGAACGTATTTTATGTATCACGCTTATCACCCGAAAGACACGAGTTACGTCGGGCGACAAGTGCTTTTGGACGAGATACAGTGGACGCCGGACGGCTGGCTGAAAATCAATAACGGAAACGGTCCGAGCAAACAAGCCGTCGCGCCGCTCGGCATCGCCGAACGCGAAGAAGAATATCGGTTTGTTGACGAATTTACATCGCCGACTCTGCGTTTCGGCTGGCAATGGCTCAACAACAGCATTCCGGTTTATCGCATTAACAACGGCTTTTTAGAGTTGTCGCCGAACGAAAATCAGGAAAGAAATCCGATTGGCGGAATTATGGCGTATTACACGACCGTCGGAGATTACACTGCGACGACGATGATTGATGTCGCCAGCATCAGACGCGGAGCGATTGCCGGAATTTCGGCATACGGCGACGGCGAAAACGCGCTCGGTTTCGGTCTGCAAAACGGCAGAATCGTTGTTTGGAGACGCGAAAAAAATAATCACCGAACGCTTTCAACGCACGACGCGCCGCAGGGAAATCAACTTCACCTGCGATTAAATGCGCGCGACGGGCTTTTCTACAGCTTTGCCGTCAGCTCCGACGGGCGCAATTTCCGAAACGTCGGCAGCGAACAAAACGGCGATTATCTGCCGCCGTGGGACAGAGGCGTGCGCGTTGCACTGACCGTCGGCGGAGTGGAAAACGCGATGGCGCGTTTCGGATTTTTGAGAATCGAGCCGAAAGCGATTAGAAGATAAAAACCTTTGAAATTAGGGAAAAAAAGATGAAATTGTTGATTAACAAAAACGTTTTGAGCGCGCTGCTGATTTTCGCATTCGCGCTCGTGTTGGCGGGCTGCAATCGTTCGGGCGGACAAGGCACGGGCGGCGGAGGCGGCGACAAGAAAAAAATCGTCGGTTTTTCGCAAATGGAAAACGACGGACCGTGGCGCATCGCCGAAACCAAATCAATGCGCGAAGAAGCCGCCAAACGCGGTTACGAGCTGATTATTACGGACGCGCAGAAACAAACTTCAAAACAAATTTCGGACGTGGAAGATTTGGTAGCGCGCGGCGTTTCGGCGATTTTTCTAGCTCCGCGCGAGTTTGAAGGACTCGCTCCGGCGCTTGCCGCCGCGAAAGAAGCGAAGATCCCCGTGTTTTTGATTGACCGCGAAGCCGCCGGAAAAGTCGGCGAAGATTATGTCACGTTTATCGGCTCGAATTTTGTTCAGCAGGGCGAGCGCGTCGGCGAATGGCTCGCCAAAAATACGGGCGGCAAAGCCGGAATTATCGAGCTTCAGGGAACAGCCGGAGCTTCGGTCGCAATTGACCGCGCGCAAGGTTTTAGAAACGCAATCGGGAAATATCCCGATATGAAAATACTTGCTTCGCAGCCCGCAAATTTTTCGCGCGCCGAAGGGCAAAAGGTGATGGAAAATCTGATTCAGGCGCACGGCAAAAACATCACCGCTGTTTACACGCATAACGACGAAATGGCGCTCGGTGCAATTCAAGCCTTAAAAGCCGCCAATATGAATCCGGGCAAAGACGTTAAAGTCGTTTCGGTTGACGGGCAAAAGAGCGCGCTCGAAGCGATTATGGCTGGCGATTTGAACATCACGGTCGAGAGCAATCCGCGTTTCGGTCCGATTGCTTTTGACACTTATGAAAAATTTCTGCGCCGCGAGCAGCTTCAGCCGAAAATTATTCTCGAAGATAAATTTTATGAACCCGGCAACGCCGCCCAATTCGTCGCCGAAGCGTATTAAAAATTATGGCTTGGATAAAAACGATTCCGCTGCGCGAAGCCGATGGCAAACTGCTTGAGCTTTTGTCGAAACAGCGCGGATTGTATCCGCCGGAATACGCTACGCCAGCGCCGGGCGCGAGCAGTTCGGGCGAATCAATCGTCGAATCGCACACTTTGATTCCCGACGCGCTGTTTCACGCTTTTTCGACTTTCGGCGCGCTGATGTCGCCGGATTTGCCGCTCGAAAGACGGCAGCACGAGATGATTGCAACAATGGTTTCAATCACGAACCGCTGTCATTACTGACTGGTTTCTCACGCAGAGTTTCTGCGTCGGGTAACTTTGGACGAAGAACTGATTGAGCGGCTGAAAGCGGATTATCGAACCGCCCCGATTTCGGAAGCCGAGCGAGTGATGTGCGATTATGTCGTGCAGTTGACGCAAGACGCAGTTAAAATAACGCCCGTTTTTCACGAAAAACTGCGCGCAGTCGGTTTTGACGATACGGCGATTTTGCAGATTACGCTGATTGCGTCCTGGTTTAATTACATCAATCGCGTCGCAGATGCGCTCGGAATCGGACGCGAATAAACGGCGATTTAAAGCTAATGACAACGAACGACGAACAACGAACAACGAACGAACCGCTTTTGCGGATGCAGAACATCAGAAAAGTTTTCTCCGGCGTGGTTGCGCTCGACGACGTTAATTTGACGCTTGCGCGCGGCGAAGTTCATTCGCTTGTCGGCGAAAACGGCGCGGGCAAATCTACCCTGATTAAAGTGATGACCGGAGCGTATAAACGCGACGGCGGCGAGATGTTTTTGGAAGGCGCGGCGGTCAATTTTCGCTCGCCCGAAGACGCGCAGCACGCCGGAGTCGTCGCGGTTTATCAGGAAGTCAATTTGCTGATGTTTCGCACCGTCGCCGAAAACATTTTCTTAAATCGCGAGCCGCGCCGTTTCGGTTTTCTCGATTGGGGGAAAATGAACAAACAGGCGGGCGAAATTTTAGAGCGGTTGGGTTTGAACATCAATCCGAAAGCCGTTTTGGGCAGCCTAAATATTGCAATGCGGCAAATGGTGGCGATTGCGCGCGGCGTTTCTTTGGGCGCGAAAGTTCTGGTTTTGGATGAACCGACGAGCAGCCTGACAGAAAAAGAAGTTCATATTTTGTACGACGTGATTCATCGCCTGAAAGCCGAAGGCACGGCGATTGTTTATATTTCGCACCGCTTTGACGAGCTTTACGCCGTGTGCGATAAAGTGACCGTATTGCGCGACGGAAAGTATGTCGCCACTCGCGATTTGGCAGGCTTGGAAAGATTGGATTTGGTTTGTCTGATGCTCGGCAAACAGCGCGAAGAATTGGAAAAGAAAGGCGCAACCGCTTTTGGCGAGCATCACACGGGCGAAACCGAAAGCCATCCGCCGCTGCTCGAAACCGAAAATCTGACGCGCGGGCGACGGATGCAGAATGTTTCTTTGAACGTTAAACGCGGCGAGATTTTGGGAATGGCTGGTCTGCTCGGTTCGGGGCGAACCGATGTAGCGCGGGCGATTTTCGGCGCAGACCACAAAGAAGAAGGGCGCATTGTTTTGGATGGCAAAGAAATCAATCCGCGCAGTCCGAACGATGCGATCAAAGCGGGAATCGCTTTTCTCTCCGAAGATCGCAAAGCCGAAGGCATTATTCCCGAATTATCTGTGCGCGAAAATCTGACGCTCGCCGCGCTGCCCGCGCTGACGAGCGCCGGAATCGTTTCCCGCGCCAAACAAAACGAGATTGTCGAAAAATTTATGCGGCGTTTAGGGATCAAAGCCGCCGGCGCAGACCAGAAAATCCGCGAGCTTTCAGGCGGAAATCAGCAAAAAGTTTTGCTTGCGCGCTGGCTTTGCCGTAACCCAAAATTTTTATTATTGGACGAACCGACGCGCGGAATTGACATCGGCGCAAAAGGCGAAATACAAGCTCTCGTCAACGAATTGGCGAAAGAAGGCTTGGGCGTCTTGATGATTTCGTCCGAGCTTGAAGAACTCGTCGAAGGCAGCGACCGAGTGGTCGTGATGCGCGACGGCAAATTGTCCGCCGAACTGCGCGGCAACCAAATTTCGCAAGATTCGATTATCAACGCAATGGCAACCGAGTGAATGCGGAATGCGGAATGCAGAGTGCGGAGTGGAAAATGAATCTTATTTTAGATTTAGTTTTTCCTGCTCCCAAATTCCGCATTCCGCAATCCGAAATCCGCAATTGAAAAATGGCTGAAGCGACACCGATCAGACAGGACACGCGAGCAAGGCAAAAGCTCAATTTTATGGATTACGCGCCGACTTACGGCGCTGGGGTAGCGTTGGCGCTGCTCGTGATTTTGAATCTGGTTTTGACGCCCGGTTTTGCCTCAATAGATAATTTCCGCAACATTCTCGTGCAAGTTACGCCGACAATGCTGGTCGCAATTGGAATGACTTTTGTAATTGCGACGGGCGGAATTGATTTGTCGGTTGGCTCGATAATGGCGATTGCATCGGCTGTTGCTGCGGTTTCGCTCGATTACGGCGCGGGCGCGGCGATTTTAATCGGTTTAACGGTCGCTACCGGCGTCGGAGCATTCAACGGGATTTTGATTGCGGGATTTAAGATTCAGCCGATTATTATTACGCTGGCGATGCTGATCGCCGGGCGCGGAATCGCGCAAGTCATCAGCAACGGCGGACAGCTTATTCCGTTTAGCAATCCGAGCTTCGAGTTTTTCGGCAAAGGCGATTTGCTCGGGGTTCCGGTTCAAATCATTGTGCTGGTGGCGGTTGTTTTGCTCGCCGTTTTTCTGCTGCGCTCGACGATTTTCGGGCGTTACGTCGCGGCTGTCGGCGGAAATGAAACCGCCGCGCGGCTATCCGGCATTCCGACGAATTGGACGAAAATTTCGGTTTACGCTTTAAGCGGATTGCTGGCGGGAATCGCCGGATTGATTTACACCGCGCGTTTGGGAGCGGCGGACGCTTCGAGAGTCGGCGAGACGATTGAATTGGACGCAATTGCCGCAACCGTCGTCGGCGGAACGCCTTTGACAGGCGGGCGCGCGACAATCATCGGCACGGTTATTGGCGCACTGATTATGGTCGTGATTTCGACGAGCATCAATATGAATGATTACAAATATTCCTGGTCGCTCGTGATCAAAGCCGCGATTATTTTGCTCGCAGTTTATTTGCAGCGACCGAAAACAGCTTAAAAGATGTTTGAAAATTCTCGAAAGTCGCTAAAGGCGACAAGCAATTTAGCGTAGGGTAAAACCCTGCAAAACGGCGAAATCAAGAATCCGACGCTGGAGGCATTGAACAATCAACGCTAATTTGTTCGTCACCTTCGGCGACGGAAATTTAATCGGCATTCAACGTAGGATTTTACCTTACGCTATATTGTCAGTCGCATTTGGCGACAAAAACGGAATTTTTCAACAATTAATAAAAAGTATGCGTAAATTTGCTCAAATTTTCCTCTTCCTTTTTCTGCTTTCAATCACGGCGTTTGCCGCCCCGAAATGGAGCGAGCAGCAAGCCAATGATTGGTATAAGCAGCAGCCGTATCTCGTCGGCGCAAATTTTGTTCCGGCGTCGGCGATCAACGAGCTGGAAATGTGGCAAGCCGATACTTTTGATCCGAAACGGATTGACCTCGAACTCGGCTGGGCGGAAAGCATCGGGATGAACACGATGCGTGTTTTTCTCCACGACCTGGCTTACGAGCAGGACAAAGAAGGTTTCAAAAAACGGCTCGATCAATTTCTAACGATCTGCGCCCGGCACAACATCAAGCCGATGATTGTTTTGTTTGATTCGGTCTGGGACCCGAATCCCCAAATCGGCAAACAGCGCGCGCCGCGTCCGGGAGTTCACAATTCCGGCTGGCTGCAATCGCCGGGCGCGAAAGCTCTGGCTAATCCGGCGGAATATCCGCGCCTCGAAAGATATGTCAAAGATATTGTAGGCGCGTTTGCTAACGACAAACGAATCAACTCCTGGGATGTTTGGAACGAACCGGACAATAAAAACGGCAACGATTACGCCAAACAAGACCCACCGAACAAAGTAGAATTAGTCAATAAGCTTTTACCGCAAATTTTTGCTTGGGCGCGAGCGGCAAACCCGATTCAGCCGATCACGTCGGGTGTCTGGAAAGGCGATTATTTCACCACCGGAAAACTGGACGCGACCGAGCAAATTCAAATCGAAGAATCCGACATCATCACGTTTCACACCTACGATCCCGCGGATAGATTCGAGACGGCGGTTAAATTTTTGCAAAAATACAACCGCCCGATTATCTGCACCGAATATATGGCGCGTCCGCGCGGCTCGACGTTTGTCGCTATCTTGCCAATCGGGAAAAAATACAATGTCGGAATGATCAACTGGGGTTTTGTGCAAGGCAAATCGCAGACTAATTATCCGTGGGATTCATGGGAAAAGCCTTATGTCGAATTCGAGCCTTGGATTTGGTTTCACGACATTTTCCGAACAGACGGCACACCGTATTTGCGCGAGGAAGTTGATTTAATCAAACTAATAACAGGAAAAACGAAAGCAAGCACGGCAGGAGCGCGATAGAGAAGGTTTTTAAAATGAAAGAAAAAATGAAACCACAGATAAACACAGATACACACAGATTTTTTTTGAAATTATCCGTGTTCATCTGTGTTTATCTGTGGATAGTTTTTCTAACTGTCAGCGTAACGGCGCAGACTTACACGAATCCCGTAATTCCCGGAGATTTTCCCGATCCGTCGGTGATTCGCGTCGGTCAGGATTATTACGCGACGGCGACGACCGGCGGGTGGGCGCCGCATTTTCCGATTTTGCACTCGAAAGATTTGGTCAACTGGCGAGCCGTCGGCGCTGTTTTCGACAAAAAACCGGCTTGGGTGAAAAGCGATTTTTGGGCGCCGGAAATCGCCGAAGACAACGGGAAATTTTACGTTTTCTACACGGCGCGCCGCTTTGAAGGCAAAGATAAAAAAGGAACTTTGTGCGTAGCAGTTGCCGTTGCCGATAAGCCCGAAGGAAGATATACGGACAAAGGCGCGCTCGTTTGTCAGGAAGTAGGTTCGATTGATGCGTTTTTCATTCGCGACGAAAACAATAAACCGTTTTTAATCTGGAAAGAGGACGGTAACGACCGGCAACAGCCGACCTGGCTTTATGCGGCTGAACTCGACGCCAGCCTGACCAAACTTAAAGGCGAACCGCAAAGACTTTTTCGAAATGAAGGAACGGGCTGGGAAAATCACGTGGTTGAAGGCTCGTACATTCTTCGGCGCAATGGCTGGTTTTATCATTTTTATTCGGGAAACGCCTGCTGCGGGCGCGGCTGCAATTACGCGCTCGGCGTGGCTCGTTCGCGCACATTGTTGGGAGAATGGGAAAAGAACCCGAAAAATCCGATTCTGGCGGCAAACGAAGTTTGGCAATGTCCGGGACACGGCAGTTTGGTCAAAACGCCGGATGGAACGGATTATTTGCTTTATCACGCCTACCGCAAACGCACGGACGCTTTTAACATCGGACGCGAAGTCCTGCTGGACAAAATCGAATGGACTGCCGACGGCTGGGCGGCGATAAACGGCGGGCGCGGTCCTTCAAACGTAGCAGCGCTGCCGTTCGCAAATTCCCCGCAAAAACCGTTTGCTGGAATTTTGAATGAATTTAATGACTCGCAAATCAAACCCGATTGGCAATTTCCGCTTTATAACGATCAGAATCTCAAATTTGAAAACGGATTTTTACAAATCGCTCCGACCGAAAACCATCTTACGACCGAGAAAACGTCCGAACTCGTTTTAGCCGAGCGAACCGTGTCGGGGAATTATACGGCGACAACGCGGATCGACATTTCAAATTTAAAGTCGGAAGAACTCGCCGGGCTTTCGGCTTTTAGCTGGCGCACCAACGCCGTCGGCGCAAGCGTCGGAAACAATAAAATCGTTACGTGGCTTCGCGAGAACGGAAAACATCTCGAAGTTGATGTCGTCGAATTGCCTAAAAACACAGGCGCAATTTATCTCCGAATGCAAGTCAAAGACGGAGACTTTTACCGATTCGCTTTTAGCACGGACGAAAAAAACTGGAGCGAGATCGGAGGGAAAATCCCGGAAAGCGGCATAGAAGGCGCGCGGGTCGCGCTCATTTATAAAGGCAGAACAACAAATCCTTCGGCGCGATTCGACTGGCTGCGTGTCGTCCAAAATTAAGTGATTAGTAAATTGTGATTGAGCATTTTACGATTCACGATTTACCAATCACGATTACTAACTTATGAGTCAAGCGGAAACCACAATCAGAGACACGACCGAAGCGAGACCGCGCACGATGGCGGCAAAAATCGGCTCGATTATGCAGAGTCAGGGCGCGCTCGTGATGCTCGTTCTCGTCTGTATCATCGCCACGATTCGTTATGAATCGTTTTTGACCGAAGAAAATCTCTTAAACGTTTTGCGGCAAAATTCGATGCTCGGACTGGTCGCCCTCGGAATGACGTTCGTGATTTTGACGGGCGGAATTGATTTGTCCGTCGGCTCGATTCTGGCGCTGGCGGGCGTCGTCGCGGCATATCTCGCGCCGCAGGGAGTTTTTATCGCCACGCTCGGAGCCGTCGCCGTCGCAACTCTCTGCGGTTTGATAAACGGCGTGATTATCGCAAAGGGGCGAATTCAGCCGTTTATCGTGACTCTCGGAATGATGATTGCCGCGCGCGGCGTGGTGCTGGCGATAACCGACGAAAAATCAGTTCGGATTCCCGCAACTTTTTCCGATTTTACTTATCTCGGACGCGGCTCAATCGGAGATTTTCTGCCCGTGCCGATTGCGATTTTAATTGTCGCTTTTGCCATCGGCTGGGTGGTTTTAAATTACACGCGGTTCGGGCGGCACGTTTACGCGCTCGGCGACAACGACGAAGCGGCGCGGCTTTTGGGTTTAAACATTGCTCGGACGACAATCGGCGTTTACGCACTTAGCGGCGCTTTGGCGGGGCTTGCGGGCGTTATTTTGGCGGCGCGTTTAGGTGCGGGAAATCCTGTTGAAGGCGCGGGCTGGGAGCTTTCCGCAATTGCGGCGACGGTTGTCGGCGGAACGCTTTTGACCGGGGGGCAAGGCAGCGTTTTATCAACGCTTGTAGGCGTAATGTTGCTTGGGGTAATTTTTAATTTGTTCAACCTCGGCGAAGGCATTAGCCCGTGGTGGCAGCTTGTTCTTCGCGGCGTGATTTTGCTCCTTGTGGTTGTGATTCAAAATCGTTTGACGAAATTGAAATAGCCAGTACCGCAGGCGGTACTGATTTGTTGTTTTATGAATCAGGGACGTTATAACAAAGCAGAAATCGAACAATTTACTCACACGGCTCTTACCGATAGTTTTTGCGTTTTGCCCAATCATTTTCCGCGCGAAAAAATGCTGCGCTGGCGCGAGGCGTTTGAACCGCTGCTGCGCGAACACATCGAGCGCGAAGGAAAGCTGGAAAATCGCGGCACAAATCGGTATTACGTGACGCTGCCGTTTGAAGGGCTGTTTGCCGACGAAGAGATTTTCGCCGATCCCGACGTTCTGGCGATTGTCGGAAATCTCGTCGGAAAGGATTTTACGATGGTGCAGCTTGCGAGCGACACGCCTTTAAACGGTTCGGATTATCAGCCGATTCACCGCGACGCGCCTCCGCTGTTTCCCGAAATCGAGCAGGAAACACCGATGTTTCAGCTTGCGGTGAATTTTTCGCTGGTTGACATTACGCCGGAAAACGGTCCGTTTGAAGTCGCGCGGCGGACGCATAATGTGACGAAGGAAAAAGGCTTGCAGATGATAGAATCGGGCGAAGCTCCAATCGAACAGCTTTTGCTTAAAATGGGCGACGTGATGATTCGAGACGTGCGCCATCTGCATCGCGGTACGCCGAACAAAACGGATGAGCCGCGCCCGATGTGCGTCATCGGTTACAGCCGCCGCTGGCTGTTTCGACCGGAAGTTTCGATTACAATTCCGCGCGCAGTTTGGGAAACGCTCTCGCCCGCATCGCAAAAGATGCTGCGCTTTAATCGAATTGTCGAATCGCTTGCCGACGCGCCGAAAGAAGAAATTTATCAGGCATTTGCTTATTAAATTTTATGCAACTCAAAAAACATTCGGTTAATCAGTCGCTTTTAATTTTGATTTTATTTCTCGCCGCATCGTCTTCTTTGGCTCAATCTTTGTACGAAATGCCGACCGGAATCGAGCCGCGCTGGGCAAGCCCTGAAAATCCGACCGGCGCGAAAGGCGCGGGCGGAACTGTTAACGGAGGGAGAAAAGGCGCGCCGACGATTGCCATTAAAGCGGGTGAAAGCAAAGTTTTAGCCGAAGCGAAAAACACGAGCGGGACAGTCAGAAGAATCTGGATGACATTTTGGGATCGCTCGCCGCAAATGCTCCGCAGTCTGAAAATCGAAATGTTTTGGGACGGAGCTACAAAGCCTGCCGTCAGCGCGCCACTCAGCGATTTTTTCGGAATCGGTCTTGGGCAAACCACGCAGTTTCAATCGGTTTTTTTCTCGAATCCCGAAGGCAGGAGCTTTAATGCCATCATTCCGATGCCGTTTAAAACCGGAATGAGAATCGTGATGACGAATGAAAGTAAAAACGATTTGCCAGAGCTTTTTTACGATGTTGAATACACCATCGGCGATAAACATCCGGCAAATGCACTTTATTTTCACGCTTATTACCGGCGCGAAAATCCGACCGTTCTGCAAAAAGATTATGAGATTCTGCCGCAAATCACGGGCAAAGGGCGTTATCTCGGAGCAAATATCGGCGTTATCGTCAACACGAAAGAATATTTCAATACCTGGTGGGGCGAAGGCGAAGTCAAAATGTTTCTGGATGGCGACCGCGAGCTTCCGACAATCGTCGGGACCGGAACGGAAGATTATATCGGCACGGCTTGGGGACAAGGCGCTTTCGCGCATCTTTATCAAGGCTCGCCGATAGCCGACGAAAAGACGATGCGCTGGTCGTTTTACCGCTATCACGTGACAGACCCGATTTATTTTTACCGCGACATTCGGATCACAATGCAGCAAATCGGTTATCTCGCTGAACATAGCCGCCCGCCGCTCATCGAAAACAAAAGCACGCTTTATCGCGCGGGACCGGGGCGTGTGCCGATGGATATGACAAAAGACGGGAAATTTGAACGTTCCGACGATTGGTCGAGCACGGTTTATTTTTATCTCGATAAACCGACAAACAATCTGCCGCCGATTGATTCGGTTGAAAAACGAACGGCTGGTTTATAAAAATCAACCGATTTGACGTTTTGCCTCATCAATCAAATCGTTGTTTAGCTCGTATGAAAGCGTTTTGCCAGCCGTTTCTTCCGGTTTCGGCGGGTAAAAGTGTTTTTGATAAACCGGATACGCTTCGGTTCGCAAGTGAGCGAGCATCGAATGCCCGCGCCGCGTTTCGCGTTCGTGGCGCAGAGCCGAGATGTCAACAGGCGCGACGACGATTCTTTCGCCGGGACCGGGCGAAGCGTCGGCTAAAATTCTGCCTTCAAAATCAATCACCTGACTGCCGCCCGACCATGAATAAGGCGGATAATGTTTAAGACTCGCGGCTTGATTCGCGGCGACGACATAAGCCGTGTTTTCAATCGCTCTGGCTCGATTTATCACCGTCCACCAATCCATCGGCGCAGTCGCGTTCCACGGATCCATATAAGCCGAAACTCTGACTAAAACCTCCGCGCCGTTTGCAGCAAGCTGGCGAATCGCTTCGGGAAACAGCCAGTCGTAACAGATCGCCGTTCCAATCCGTCCAATCGGCGTGTCTGCGACTGGAAACAGCGGTTCGTCATAGCCTTCGATGTCGTGAGGGCTGCTGTGAACTTCAAACGGAATCCACGTGTTGACCTTGCGGTATTTGTACAAAACGCCTTCGGGTCCGATTAGCAAAGTCGTGTTAAAAAGCGCATTTTTCCATTTCGGATCAATTTCGAGCATAGTTCCGGTTTGAATGTAAATGTTATGCTCGCGCGCTTTTTGTTCGAGCAGCTCCGTGTGTTCGTTTGGAATCCGCACGGCTAGTTTTTTAGTCAATTCTGATGCGGTGGCATAAACCGGCGCGGCGTGTGCGAATTCTGGAAAAACAACTAATTTAACCGGCAAAAAAGGCGCGCTGCCCAAAACCGCCGAATCAATCATTGACAACATTCGCGCCGTATTTTGGCGCATCTCGCTGCGTTCAAGCGGATTCGGCAAATCGGTTTGGCAAGCGGCAACCGAATATCTGATGTGCTCCATAAGAATCAATTACGAATTTCAAATTACGAATTACGAATTATTTTAATAGCGATGCTTCGATGCGCGGGAGAGCATTTTTCACGGTTCGCGTAGTGTATTCTTCATAAATCCGGCGCTTTTCTTCGGTCATCGGGAATTGCTCATCTGCGTTGTAAGGATATTTCTTCATCGCTTTAAACGGCAGCGGCAGAACCGTGTCGGGGCTGCCGGAATTAATGTCCATTTCTTTGCTGTAACCATCGGCGTAAAGCAAAAACGTATATTTTTTACCTTCCGGTGGTTCGGGCAGAGCTGGGAAACTCAAAACAATCTCGTCGCCGGTTTTCGAGATGACGAAAACGTCGTCAATCTGTTCGAGCAGCGGTTTGACATCGCCGAGGCGGGTGAAATTGCCGCTAAAATATTTCCAGCGCCCGTCGTGAAGAACCGTATTGTAGTTTGCGGCAATCATTTCGCCGTATTTGATTTCTTCGGAAAAACCACGCTCACGCAAATCGGCGCGAATGGGCAACATCTCGGTTATTTTCACCTCAGCTTGTTCCGAAGTGTCAACGGCGATTTTGTCCCAGTATGTTTTAAAATTCGTGACGATGCGAACTTCGCGTGAATCGGTCAAAAACTTGCCGGTTAAATCCACGACAACTGTTTGCGGGCGACCGACGGAAATTCCGATACTATCAATCACGGTTTGCCATTCGCCTTTTTCATTTTTGACTTGGAGTTTGGGCAAAAACAGAGACTTGCCGCTTTGCGAGGCGGCGACGTTATCCGATGAAAAAGCGTAATCCGTCCAGCCGGTCAAGAGAAGCAAGGTTCTGCCTTGATAATTTTTCTTGTCGTCCAATTTCAAAGTCAAACTGTGCGGCGCGGCGTAACCGCGAATGTTCAGCGATTTAAAAGAGTCGTAAAATTTGCGGTCAAGCTCGGAAACGGCGGACAAAACGTCTCCCCCGCCGGAATTAACGGCGGCTCGCGGCTCGCGAGCATTCTGCGTCGTATATAAAATTCTTTTGCCCGCAGTCGGAATGCCCAAACCTTCGTTCGGATAAACTTCGCGGTCGGCATCGTGTTCAACGGCAATTAACTTTACCTTGTCAACAAACAAAACTTCTTCAAGCTCGTTTGTCACGCGGATTTCGTAACGCCCGTTTTTCGGTTTTAACTTGTCAGGCGCGATTCTGACAAACTCGTCTGAATCAGGATAGTGATAAGCGCCAGCCGCAGCCCAATTACCCATTTCGCCGCCGCCGAGAAAGTCTGTAATAAACTCAAATCGCTCGCCGTTCCAGGCATATAAATATGGGCAAGACGAAGGTTTTCGATCAAGCTCTTCGATTTTCAGCGGCTGGTTGTTTTTTGCCGTCCGATTTTCCGGCGCAGCGCGGAAGTCAATCTCGGCTTGTACGACACCCGAAGTCCAGATGACTCGCACCGCGTCAGGCTTTTCGCGTTTTCCAAGACCGAAATGAATATTTGACGGAGCAGGCATCGGGCTGGCGGAATAACTTTCGAGCTTTTGCGAGAGGCTTCCCGCCCGCAAATCAACTTTTGCGCCGATGCCCGTCCGATTGCTGGCGCGCCCCTGCAAACGGACAATTTCCGCATTGTTTGAATTACCGCCGATGTTTTTAACTAAACTCAAGTTTCCGTTTTTGGCGAATGTGAGCAAGTCTTCATCTCCGTCAGTGTCAATGTCGCCCGTGAGCAAAAAACGTGAGCTTTCGAGCGCGACGCTGCCCGCGGCGGTTTTGATTTTAAAAGCCGACCAATCGGCATTTGTCCAACTATCGCCCAGATTTCGGGCGGCGGCGAAACCTTTATCAGTATTGACAATCAGATCGAGCAAACCGTCGTTGTCGAAATCAACAAACTGCGCCGAAGCAGCGTTTTCTGTCCCCTTCGGCGCATCTTTAAGCACGAATTTGCCGCGCCCGTCGGAAACGGCAAAAACGCCCGCTGCGCCGGATTTACCAAAAAAGAAATCAACAAAACCGTCTTTGTTAAAATCGCCGATTGCGGCGCACGACCAGTTTGCGCTTTGTGTTAATCCGACTTCGCCGGCAACATCACGGAAAGATCCGTCGCGCAGATTGCGAAACAGATTCGGCTTTCCGTTGTAATTTAAAATGAGTAAATCAAGGTCGCGGCGGTTGTCGAAATCAGTCGGAATAACCGCTATTGAATTTCCTTCAGATTGAAAATTTTCGTTTTTTGTTTTTGAAGAATTAAGGTTTGCTTCATTGCCGATTTCAACGAAAGCTCCATTGCCATTATTTCTCAAAAGCCAATTTGGAGCAGGAGGAAACTCTAGCGGAAACAACAGTTCTTCGCCTTTGCTATCTTCTTCAATTTCAATATCAGTAAAACCTGCGATAAAAATGTCCAAATCGCCGTCGTGATCGGCGTCAAAAAAAGCCGAAGAAATGGAAAGGTAAGGATATTTCGGCAGCTTAGCTTTTTCCGAAACGTCTTCAAATTTGCCTTTGCCGAGATTGCGCAAAAGCCGCAATTTTTCGTAACCGTTGATAAATAAATCTGCCAGACCGTCATTATCAAAATCGCCTGCGACGACTCCGGTCGAAACGTTTTTGACGGTTAGCGCCAAATCGCCTGACGTTCTTGTCACATCAACAAATTTCCCGGTGTCGTTTCGATAAAGCGAGATGCTGCCGGTTACATTACCGGTTAATTCTTGACGCGAGATTTTGCGAATTGCCGCAATTGAATTATTGAGCTTAGCCAAATCCAAGTCACCGTCGTTGTCGAAATCGAAAAGCGCCGCGCCGCGCGCATAACGCTGGAGGATTTCAACTTTTGATTTATGTTTTAAATAAGATTCGCTCGAAAACATTCCGATTTGCGGTTTTTGAACCGGCAAATTTGAGTTGCTGTTTTGAAAAAACACATTCGGCGTCGTTTTATCAACTAATTCGCTTTCCACGCCGGTCGAAACAATCGCTTCGGCATAGCGCCCCTGTTCGAGATAGTTTTGCCCAATACTCGTCGCCGCGCCCGATTGACGGAGGCTCTGAAACCGGGTCATTAATTGCTGTCCTTCTTCGCGTTTGCCCGCGCGCAAGAGGGCAGTCGCCAAATTGTAAAGTGCGGTCGAGTTGTAAGGCTCGGCAGCGATGGCGACGCGAAAAGCGGCGGCTGCATCGTCGTATTGTCGCTGCTGCATATAAATCTGACCGAGATTGATGTTCGCGCCGACATCCGTCGCGTCAATCGCCAAAACTCTCTTAAATGCTGAAACGGCGTCATCAGTCCGGTTCTGAGTGCGGGCGATTAAACCTAAAATATAAAACGATTGCGGAAAATCAGGCGCTGATTCGGCGGCTTTTTGCGCCTCTGTTCGAGAGTTTTCGTAATCGGGCAAGTTGAAAAGCGCGATGGCAAAATTGACGCGAGCAATTTTTAGATTCGGATCAAGCGACAGAGCTTGTCGAAAAGCCTCTGCTGCTTCCTTGTGGTTAAATTGTTCGAGCAACGCGACGCCGCGATTGTTGGCGCGATAAGCCTCTTCGCGGGTTCTAAAGACAACGGACTGTTGATTGACTTGCGCGGAAATTCTTTCGTGCAAAAAACAAATTGAGCTTAGAGCGACGGCGGACAGCACGAAGGCTGAAGTCCAAAGCCGAAAATAAAATTTCATATAACCTGCTTGCTCGATTGAGGACACAATTTTCTAAAATGACAAGACCGACGTTTTTCAATTATAAAACAAAAAACGTCGGTCTGAATAAAAGGCGAAAACTGTCAACTATCAACTGTAAACTGTCCACTGTTTATCAGAAATGTTTTCCCGCTTTCTTTTTGCAAATTAGCTTAAGGTTTATGGTTTACAGTTGATAGTTCTTCATCTCGGAACTGCCGTTCCGTCAAAATAAGCCTGGGTTTTCGGAAAAACGAACATCGCCACCTTGCGTCCTAAATCCAATCCCGCAACATTATCGGCTTGAATGTGATAGCCGCCCATCACACGCGAAATGCCAGCCATTTCCGCCGTCGCCGTAAAAGTCGGCAAATCGAGCGCGACATCGCAGGTTAGTTTCGCGTCCTGCGGCGATTGACCGAGCCGCATCTGGATTTTTTCGCAGGCAAATGCTGCTTCGGTCAACTCGCCCGCTTTGCGTTTTTCCGTTTCGCCGAAACGGTCGCTGCCCGTGAATAATTCCAGAACTTTCGCGCAAGCGGCGCTGACCGTGCTGTGACCGGAAACATAGCCGGGAAACGGCGGCGTAATGAAATTATAAGGCGAATACGGATGCCATTCTTCGGCGGGCATTTCGACGACGCCTTTGCCCGGTCCAGCCCAGCCCTGTACTTTTTGCCCTTTGTAATAATGGCGAACAAGCGTCCAGGGACGTGAGGAATCGTAAAAGCGTTTCGATTCCCAAGCGGCGATAAAAGCGTCGAATGCCACGTTTCCGACGGCAAAAAATAATTTCACGTCTTTATCAATATCGTGTTTATCGCGCCGCGAAACTGCCTGGGCAAATCTAAGCCAGTGACCGGATTGCCCGGTCGAGCGCGGTCCGTCGCGCATAAATTCGACAATCGCTTTTTGTTCGGGCGACAGAGCGCCGTTAAAGGCAAGAACTTCGTCAATTTCTTTTTTGAGCTGTTCCGAACTGACTTTCGGCGGCGGCGGCGGGCGAAACTGGTCGCCGCGTTCGAGCGCGAACGGCTTGACGCGATACCAGTGCGGCGTCAAAAAACCGGGCGTCGCGGTTTTGCCGTTTCCTAATTGGAAAATAATCGGCTGCCAGCAATCAGGGTCAATAATCTTGTCAACTGAATTGATCGGGCGGTAAAAAGTGTAATCCGAATAAGGCTTGCCGTTTGAGCCTAATTCATCGCCAAACTGATTTGCGCCGTCGTGTTTGCGATATTCGATGACAGCCGCAGCCGCAGCATTTCCGACGCCCTGCGGTTTTGAAAGATCAATCGTATTGTCATTCGGGTCAAGCCCGCGCCGCCGCATTTGCCCGGAAAGCCATTCGGCATCTTCGGGAAAAACAAAGAGCATTGCGCGATAGGTCGCGTAAGCAACCGCTTTTTCTTTGTTCGCCGAAGTTTGCTCTGATTTTGGGCGGCGTAATTTATCGCCGAGCCTTGTGCCGACCGCCTTTTCGTCGTAAGCCGCCCAGGCGTCGTACATCGCCGTGACGATAATCATTAACATCCGCGAACCGACCGTCGGGCGCGGCGCGACGCGCTCGTGTTCGCGCGCGGTGGCTTCGAGCGCAACATCGAGCCATTCATAAGCGGCGGATTTGACATGCTGAGATTGAGCCGAAATTGCTGCCGGTTTATTGGCTTGTGCAAAAGATTGCTGGGGTGAAACCGCGCTCAAAATCGCGGTTATCAACAAAACGGAAAACCAAAAGCGATGATTCATAAATGAATTTAAAGTTATTTATTGGCTTTTGTCGGAGCCGGTTGTTTGACAGCCGCTTCGCCGATTAAAGCGGCAAACTTGCGCTGCGTTTCAGACGACCAGCCGGGAATCAAATCTCTAACAATGCCTTTTTCGTCAACCAAAATCGAAAGCGGCACCGAATAATCATCCGTTGCGTACAATTGCTCGATAGCGCCGACGCCGCCGACGAAAATCGGATAATTAACGCGCCGTCTGGCGACATAACCGCGAACGTCCGCGTCGGGCTGCGCGTCAACGTTCAGACCGATTAAATCAATGCCTTGTGCGGCGAGTCCGGGGCGCAATTTTTCAAGCTCCGGCATTTCTTTGGCACACGGCAAACACCAAGTCGCCCAAATGTTGATTAACGTTTGGCGTCCCGGTTTGAATTGTTTCTGCAATGAACTCGCCGACCTGCCGCCGATTGTTTTCAAAGCAAAATCCGGCAACGGCTTGCCGATTTGAATTTTCAACCCGCGCGCGAAAATCTCGGCTTTAGTCAAAGGATTAGGCAAATTGGTGCGACCGAGCGCGAGCGTTTGCGTTTTGCTCGTTCCCGCTTTTAAAAGCAAAGTCGAACCGGAAACGGCGTTTTCGGCGTCGAATCGTTCGACTTTACCGTTCGACCAGGCGACTTCAATCCATTCGGCGCGCGCGTCTTTGCCGAGTCCGAACAACAGGCGCGGATCGTGCTGCGAAACGAAGCCCGAACCGCCCGATTTGATTTTCGTCAACGTTCCGGCTGATGTTTTGACGCGGACGACAGAACCGAAAGCATCGCGTCCCGTTTCTTTTCCGCCTTCGAGCGCGACGCGTAGAAAATTGCCGTCCTGCCCGACATTGTTGCGGAAGAGCAAGTGCGATTGTCCCTGAATCGTCGTTGAAAAAACGTCCAAATCTCCGTCGTTGTCAAAATCCGCGAAAACTCCGGCGCGTCCGTCCGTGATCGAATCAATTCCTGAAACGCCCGAAATGTCGGTAAATTTCTTCCCGCCCAAATTCAAATAAAGCGGGTCGCGCTCATAACCGCTAAAGGAAAATCCCTGTCCGAAAATCAGTTGATTCTGGTCTGAGCGCAAAGCGCCTTTTTCTTCTTTCTGGTCGTTTGAATGCGTCACAACTTGACGCCAGAACTGACTTCAGGTGTCTTTCATTGACTTGCCGGAAATAAACCCGTTCGGCGTGTAAATGTCTTCCCAGCCGTCGTTGTCGAAATCAATAAAACCGCCGCCCCACGCCCAGCCGCCGGAAAAACCGCCGACCTCAGCCGTCACGTCTTTAAATTTTCCGTCACCCGTGTTTTCGTACAAATTATTTCCGGCGGCGAGCTTTTTCAACACGTTGTCTTTTGCGCTCGAATTCGGAAACAAACGAGTTAAAATCCGGTTTCCGGCGGTCGAACTCATATTCGTCGCGTGTAAATCTAGCCGCCCGTCATTGTTGTAATCTCCGAACGAAACGCCCATTCCGTTGCCCGGATCGAGCACTCCGCGTTCTGCGGCTTCGTCAACAAAACGGTCGCCTTTGTTAATAAACATCGCCTTTTCGCCGAAATCGTTTGCGACGTACAAATCAATTTTGCCGTCAGCGTTGACATCCGCAAATTCCGCCGCGTAGCTCCAGCGTTTATCGTCAACGCCCCATTTTGCGGCTTCTTCGCGGAAAGTGCCGTTGCCTTGATTAATAAAAAGAAGATTCGGCGTGCCGTTTGTCGCGCGAAACCACGAATCCGGCGTGATTTGTCCGTAACGATTGTACGAAGTGACGTAAACGTCCAAAAAACCGTCAGCATTTACGTCGCCCGCAACAGCCGAAAAGCCGATAGATTCTCTCGCAACACCGGCTTCGAGCGAAACGTCAGTGAATTCCAATTTCCCGGTTTTCCGAAATGAATTTTCGAGCAGAATCTGCTGACCGACCGACGAGATAAAAACGTCGGAATCGCCGTCGTTGTCGTAATCAAAAACGAGCGGCGCGGTTCCAGAGGCTAAAATTTTAACTCCGGCTTCTTCCGAAGCGTCGCGGAAATTGCCTTTGCCGGTGTTTAAATAAAGATAATTGCGATTGGCGGCGGTGACGAAAAGATCAATCCAGCCGTCGTTATCGAAATCTGCGGCAGCCGCGCCGTGCCAGACAAAACCGCTGTTTTCGGGCGTTCCGTAAGACGGCAAGGTCGCTCCGATTCCGGCGGGAACTGCAACTTCGGAAAATAAATCCTTTTCGGCGACGACCGAATCAAAGCTCAAAAGCTCGAACGAATCGAATTGCCAATGTTTATTTGCGCCATAACGCACATTTGCGTTAAACGCTCCGCGCGCCCATTCTCTCTTGCCTTCGGTGTCGCGCCCGATGACATAAAAAGCAATTCGCGCGCGTCCGGTCGCGCCGACTTTCGCCGTCGGTTGTTCCGCGCCCAAAACGGCTTGCGCTTTTTCATCGAAATTTGCTTCTTTGACTTTGAAACGCGCGTCTTCGATTTCGGAAAAATGAGCTAAAAATTCAGACCAGCCGTTTAAAAAATCTTTTTTGGTTAATTTATTTTGACTGGCGGCACTTGGCGCGGCGTTTTGCGTTGCAGATTCCCATTTGTGGACGCCGATCCATTTGATTTGATTGACGACGGACGCAGGACGCGACGGAAACGTTTGCGCCGCCAGCCGAGACGGAAAATATTCAGCAGTCAGCGCCGCATCGCGGTCGCGCGCGGCAACAGAAAGCTCTAACAAATCGTTTGCCAGCGATTCGGACAAATCCTCGATAATTTCCAATCTCGAACGGTCAACCTTTTGACCTTTATTCGCAGTTTGCGTTGATGAGGAATTCGGATTCTGCGCGAACGGCGCAACGCGAGCCGCGTTGATTAATAAAGCGAGCGCGCAGGCGATTATAAATAGTTTTCGCGCCGAAAAAATTGGACGGTTCATTTTGCTAAGTTTGATACTTTGTAAGGAATAGCTTGTGCTATTTTCCGCCATTCTAACCTGTAAAAATCGGTTTGACAAATTCAAACGCCCCATTCTGTCAAATAATCATAATCTTTATTGCTAAATTTAACGGTTAAGAAAATTGATTTTTTTTTTGGATAAAGTTATAAACAAAAAGCACCCGTACAAATCCGTTGTTATCCTAAAAAAGACAATTGGGCGCTTCTATAATTAATAAAATCTAAAAGGAGACCGAGGATGTCGTTAAATCCTAACGCCGGACGTTATTGGCGAAAGCTTTTGTTTGCGCTAAACGCTTTATTTTTACTTGTTCTCTCAGGCGCGGTTTCGCACGCAAACGGCTTGCCGCCCGATGCGCCGATTTTAATCAGCGAAAAAGATTCGACGCGCGCTTTGACTGCTCGACCGACGAAAAAAGGTTTGGACACAAAAATCAGAGTTTTTAAACCCGGCTCGAACACGCTGGTAACTTTGTTTGTGGCGAACCTGGATTTGCTGCCGGGCGAAGGCGCAAACGCTTTTCGCGCCGATATGGAAGACGTTTTGAATCGCCGTTATCCCTTAACCGTAGTTTCGCTCGATAAAACCGAACGCGAAGGAATTTACGCTTTAACGGTTCGGCTGCACGAGGCAATCGGCGATGTCGGCGACGTTTTGACGCGCGTCGCCTGGCGCGGAATGTCGAGCAATCGCGTCCGGGTTGCAATCGGACACGCCGGCGACGGTTTGAAAGACGACGCGGACGCCGTTCCGACGCCGATGCCGGAGAAATCGTTTGCACCTGTAACGAGAAATTCTCGCATTGCGGAAACGGGCGGCGACCGGATTCGTTTTATGGAACAAGCTGCATTCGGACCAAACGCGGCGCTCGATCTGCGGCTGCGGCAATTGGGCTTTCGCCGTTGGATCGAAGAGCAAATGCAGGATAAAGCCGATGCTAACAGCGTCCAGCGGTTTTCGACTTTTCCGTATCCGAACGTAATTCCGCTGCAAACCGACCCGGAGCTGGGCTGCGCAAATCCATTCGTTACAAATAAGTGGGCTTGTGTGCGCGATTTTTACTCGATGTATCTGCTGCAAAACTGGTTTTACCGTGAAGCGCTCTACGGCGAAGATCGGCAATTGCGCCGTCGCGTTTCGTGGGCTTTGAGCCAGATTTGGGTGGTGTCGGGGCGCGACATAATTCAATCGGGGCGAATGTTGCCTTACATCAAAATCCTCGACAAATACGCTTTCGGCGATTACCGAAAGCTGATGGAGGATATGACGCTCAATCCGGCGATGGGGCAATATCTCGATATGGCGATCAGCACACGCCAGAGTCCGAACGAAAATTATGCCCGCGAGATTTTGCAGCTTTTTACCATCGGCGTTGATTTGCTCAATCAGGACGGGACGCCCGTTTTAGACCAAAACGGCAATCGCATTCCGGCTTACACACAGGAAAACATCAACAATTTTACCAAAGTGTTCACCGGCTGGGAGTTTTGTAATACGAACTGTGCGAATTCGCAAAGCGGAACTCCTAATTACCGCGATTCGATGGTCGTCGTTAATCCGACTAGACACGACACCACCCAGAAAATGCTGCTGAACGGAAAGGTTTTGCCAGCCGGGCAGGACGCCGAGAAAGATTTGCGCGAGGCTTTGGATAATATTTTTTATCATCCGAACGTCGGACCGTTCGTAGGAAAACTGTTGATTCAGCAGCTCGTCACGAGCAATCCGAGTCCGGCATACGTCGGGCGGGTCGCTGCGGCTTTTAACAATAACGGCGTTGGCATCCGCGGCGATATGAAAGCCGTAATCAGTGCGATTTTGCTCGACCCGGAAGCGCGCGGCTCAATCAAAACCGATCCCGATTACGGAAAATTGCGCGAGCCTGTGCTTTTCGTTTCCAACTTTTTACGTCGTTTTAATCCGCAATCTCAAGCTATTAGTCAGCCCGGCGTGCAATGCAACGGACAGAGCGACGGAGTAATAAACGACGCATCGTCCGCAGTTTTCGAACAGGACGTTTTCAACCCGCCGAGCGTTTTTAATTATTATCAATTGGACGGAAGCGTTCCGAACACAAATCTGGCGGGTGCGGAATTCGCCATTTTCTCGACCGGAACAGCGTTAAAGCGAGCGGATTTCATCGACCGAATGGTCGTGCCGCAAGGAAACTACGAGTTGACCGGAATTCCGTCCGAGAGCGGTCATCCCCATTATTTTTACGCGCCGTGCGGAACAAGAATCAATCTCGACCGCTTGCTTCAATTTGCGCAGAGGGATTTGACCGGCGGCGAACTGGTCGAACAGCTCAACCGCGAAATGCTGCACGGCTCAATGTCGGCAAATGTTCGCAACCACATTTTGGTGGCGGTTCAAGCCGTTTCGCCCGCTAATGCAATGAAGCGAGTCCGAACTGCTGTTTATCTCGTTGCAACTTCATCGCAATTTCAAGTGCAGAGGTAAGAAAACAATGAAAAAATCGAGAAGAGAATTTTTAAAATCGTCTTGCCGAGCGCTTTCGATGACGGCTCTGGCTATGCAGATGCGGCATTTCGGATTGGTCAACGTATTGGCGCAGGAACATCTGAAAACCGAACCGTCAACGAGTCCCGAAGCCGAATACAAGGCTCTGGTTTGCGTTTTTATGCACGGCGGAAACGACAGCAATAATACGATTGTTCCGAATTATGACGAAGGCTATAACCAGTATGCGGCGGCGCGACAGGCGCAGGGATTGGCGATTCCGAGAGCAAATTTGCTGCCGATAACCCCGCCCGCGATTAACGGGCAGGTTTACGGTTTGCATCCCGTATTAACGGATTTAAAGACGCTTTTCGACGCCGGTAAAATGGCTGTCGTCTGCAACGTCGGCTCGCTCGTCAAACCTCTAACGAGACAGCTTTATCAATCCGGCGCGCAGCGACCTTACCAGCTTTTCTCGCATCCGGATCAGATTCAGCAATTTCAAACCGCCGTTTCTTCCACTCCAGCGGCGACCGGCTGGGGCGGAAGAACCTCAGCAAAAGTCGCCGGATTAAACAACGGCGCGGCAATCCCGATGATCACTTCGATTTCCGGCTCGACAATTTTCAGCGTCGGGAATGGAGGCTCACCGTTGATAATTGCGTCCGCGCCGACGCCGCTCAACAAGGTTTTGACTTTAAGCGGTTTCGGCACAGCCACGGACGAGTTGGCGCGCCGCGCAGCAATGGAAAAGATCAGAGGAGAAGATTTAAGTCAGACGCTGTTTCAGGCGACCAGCATTTTAACTCAGCAAGCCGTCAACGTTAGCGCTGAACTTAGCCAGGACCCAACCTTGACGGTCACTTTCCCGAACACTTCGCTCGGAAATCAGCTGCGTCAGGTTGCAAAGCTGATGAAGTTCCGCACGCAGTTAAATATGACGCGGCAGGTTTTCTATGTTCAGCTTAACGGCTTCGATACGCACGGAGGTCAATTAATCACCCACCCGGGTCTGCTCACCCAACTCAGTCAGGCATTAAAAGCGTTTTATGATGAAACGCAGGCGCAGGGAATCGCGAATCAAGTGACAACGTTTACGATGTCGGATTTCAGCCGCACGCTCAACCCGGCAGGTGCCGGTTCGAGCGTCGGCACGGATCATGCCTGGGGCGGACATCACTTCGTCATCGGGGGCGCAGTCAACGGCGGAAACTTTTACGGCAGTCCCACCTCTAACGGAACGATTTTCCCAACCCTGGTCAACAACGGACCCGACGATGCGGAAACTCGCGGACGCCTTATTCCGTCGGTCGCAATCGAGCAATACGCCGGAACGCTGGCGCGCTGGTTCGGTCTTTCCGACGCGGACGTTCCGCTTGTTTTCCCGAATATAGCCAATTTTTCGACCTCAAATCTCGGCTTTATGGTTTAAAAGAAAAATTTACCACAGAGACACAGAGGCACAGAGATTTTTATTGTTTAATTCTCTGTGCCTCTGTGTCTCTGTGGTGAAACCAATTATTGGGAGTTGCTGATGAGCTTTTTCAGATCGGCGGCTTCGTCAATTCTATTTTCCAA
>DASVQU010000150.1:0-3928 GCA_036388995.1 Pyrinomonadaceae bacterium
GTCTCGTCTCGCTCGTCGCTCACGAATTGGCGCATTCTTGGTCCGGCAATCTGGTAACAAATGCGACTTGGCGCGATTTCTGGCTTAACGAAGGTTTTACAACTTATCTCGAACGCCGCATTATCGAAGCCGTTTACGGAAAGCCGCGACGCGAAATGGAAGCGGCTCTCGGACGCCGCTCGCTTGAAGAAGAATTAGCCGGAATGGAAGCGCGAGATCAGATTCTGCACGTCGATCTCAAAGGGCGCGACCCGGACGAAGGTTTTACGGGCGTGCCTTATGAAAAAGGCGCTCTTTTTCTGCGCCATCTCGAAGAAACGGTCGGACGCGAAAAATTCGATAAATTCGTCCGCAGCTATTTCGACGCCCACGCCTTTCAAAGCATCACGACCGAGACTTTTATTGATTATCTGAACAAAAATCTGCTCGCCGCAAATCCGAATCTCGTCAGCCGCGCCGATATTGACGAATGGATTTATCAGGCAGGTTTGCCCAAAAATGCGCCGCAGCCCGTCTCCGATGCTTTCCAAAAAGTTGCAGCGCAGGCAAACAATTATGCCGGCGGAAAGAGCGCGGCAAACGCGATTCAATCCAGCGCTTGGACAACACAGGAATGGCTTCATTTCTTAAAGAGCTTGCCGCAGGATTTGGGGGCAAACCGAATGGCGGAGATTGACCGGGCTTTTAATCTGACGCGGAGCGGGAATTCGGAAATCGCGTTTCAATGGCTGATGATGTCCATCCGTAATAATTACGCTCAGGCTTTTCCGCGATTGGAAGAATTTTTAACGACAATCGGGCGGCGCAAATTCGTCAAACCGCTGTTTGACGAGCTGGTTAAAACGCCGGAAGGCAGAACGCGAGCGATGGCTATTTATCGCCGAGCGCGTCCCGGTTATCATCCGATTACCGTCGCCTCAATCGATCCGATTTTAAAGTGGGAAAATCAATAAACGGATTTCAATTTTTTACGAAAGCAGAAATCGTGCGGAGTTCAAATCATAAGTTTGAATTCCGCACGATTTTCACTGCTACGAAGAACAACTGACTGCAATTCGTTTGCTGCCGACAGGAGGCGGCTCGGCGAAACGCTCCATTTCGGGTTGTTCGTCAAAAGGATTTTGGAGGACTCTTAACAGCGTGTTTACTTCCGAATAATCGCCGGCTTGCGCCTTTTCGATTGCGCTCTGCGCGATGTGATTGCGGAGAATAAATTTCGGGTTAATACGCCTCATTTGCTCTCGGCGCAGCTTGTCGGAATAATCCTCTTTTGCAAGTCGAGACAAGTAGCGTTTTGACCAATCAACGAAATTCGATTCATCAATAAACATCGCCTGTAAAGCATCGTTATTCGCGTTAGCTTCAGTTTTAAAATCAGCGAGACGACGGAAAAAGCGGGTGTAATCAACATTATTTGTTTCCAAAATTTGGAGTAAATCCAGAATTAGAATTTCGTCGCCCGTTTGTTGAGTCTGAAAACCTAATTTTTGCCGCATCAGCTCGCCATATTTTTGTGCAAAAACCGAATGATATTCGTTGAGCGCGGCGATTGCGGCTTCGCGTTCGACGAGCGGAATGAGAGTTTTAGCAAAACACGACAGATTCCACAATGCGATTCCGGGCTGTTGATTAAAGGCGTAGCGCCCGCCGTAATCCGAATGATTGCAGATGAATCCCGCTTCGTATTCGTCTAAAAACCCGAACGGTCCGTAATCAATCGTCAATCCGATAATTGACATATTATCCGTGTTCATTACGCCGTGAGCGAATCCGACGCTTTGCCATTGAGCGATCAAGCGTGCTGTTCGCTGAATGAGTTCGCGCAAAAACTCCAAATATTTGTCTTTGGATTCAATAAAATTCGGGTAATGATTATGGATAACGTAATCGGCTAATTCTCTGACTTGTTGATATTGGCGGCGATAATAAAAAAGCTCAAACGTGCCGAAACGAACGTGAGTCGGCGCTAATCTGGTCAGAACTGCGGAAGTTTCGATTGTTTCACGAAAAACAGGTTCGTCGCTTCCCGTGATGCAAAGCGCGCGCGTTGTCGGAATGCCGAGCGCGTGCATTGCTTCGCTGCACAGATATTCGCGAATCGTCGAGCGCAAAACCGCACGCCCGTCGCCCATACGCGAAAACGGAGTTAATCCGGCTCCTTTAAGCTGTATGTCCCATCTTTGACCGGCAGAATTAACAGCCTCGCCCAATAGAATCGCGCGCCCGTCACCGAGTTGGGGAACGAACGAGCCGAACTGATGACCAGCGTAAATCGCCGAAATCGGCTCGCTTCCGGGCAAAAGCTTATTGCCGGTGAAATACTCCGCAAATTCAGGTCTGGAAAATTCTTCAGGGTCGAGATTGATCAACTCGGCGGCAGCCGGGTTAAAACTAACCGGATACGCGGATGAAAGAGGCGTCGGATTAACGCGCCGAAAAAACGTTTCCGGCAAGCGAGCGTAAGTGTTATCGAATTCGAGATTCTCAAGAGTCGCCATCAAAATTCACGGAAAACTGAAAATAAGTGTTCAGTACAGATGACATCATTTTAAATGCGGTTGTTCCGTTTCTCGCATATTGGCGAATGAAACACAAACGAATTCGGCGTTGCCGGAACCTGGCAGAAATGAAGATGCCTAACTTGATTTTGGACGGCTTCAGTCCATATTATCAGCTAGTCAAAGATATGAAAGCATTCACAACTCTCGGCGAAGGCATTGACGGGCTGAAATTAAATGAACTGCCTGTGCCGGAACCAAAAGCCGGTGAAATTTTGGTCAAGATGCGAGCGGCGTCGCTCAACTACCGCGATTTGCTGGTCGTAAACGGCATTGAAAGCTGGAAACCTACCTCCCCCCGCATTCCGATTTCGGATGGCGTCGGTGAAGTGCTTTCCGTCGGCGACACCATTTCGCGTTGGAAAGTCGGCGACCGCGTGGCTGGTTTGTTTCTGCCTAAGTGGTTGGACGGCGCGCTGACGGCTGAGAAATACGTTTCGCCGCTCGGAGGCGCGACAGCCGACGGCGTGCTGGCGGAATACGTCGTCTTCAATGAACATGCGGTCGTCAAAGCTCCAAATAATCTCTCGGATGCGGAAACGGCGACTCTGCCTGTGGCTGCGCTGACGGCTTGGCACGCCGTCGCCCGCCGCAGTCAGGTTCGGCAGGGCGAAACCGTTTTGATTCAAGGAACGGGCGGCGTTTCGCTGTTCGCCCTACAATTCGTTCACGCGCTTGGCGCACAGCCGCTTGTTATTTCAAGCAGCGACCAGAAACTGGAAAGAGCCAAAACAATGGGTGCGTCTGCCACAATTAACTACAAGAAATTTCCTGATTGGGAAGAACAAATTATTGAATTGACCGGAAGCAAAGGAGTTGATCATGTGATTGAAACGGTCGGCGGAGAGAATTTGAACCGTTCGCTGAATGCGATTAAGTTAAGCGGAACAATCAGCTTTATCGGTTTGATAGCGGGTTTGAGCGCGCCGATCAACACTTACCAATTCGTCACGAAAAACGTGCAGATTCACGGCATCGAAACCGGCTCGCGCGATATGTTCGAGGAAATGAACCGCTTTATCGAATCGCACGATTTGAAACCTGTGATTGATAAGACTTTTGCTTTCGAGGAAATTCACGAGGCTTTGAGATACCTCGAAAGCGGAACGCATTTCGGCAAAGTCACGATTGAATTCTGATTCGTATCTATTTTTATTTTATGAATGGCTCGTTAACTCATACCTGATTTCAACAGATACCGAATAGAAAGGCGGGAAGTGTTTTAATGGTGTGGAGCTAACAGCCAAGTATTTTCGGCGCATAGAAAAGGTGATTTTAAAGTGTCTCATAGATCGAAAATGTTGAAGAGTTTTGGGATTTTGGTTATGAGACGACTGATGAGACAAAATGCTTAAATGGCTATACCCTAA
>DASVQU010000151.1:0-12054 GCA_036388995.1 Pyrinomonadaceae bacterium
TTGATTTTCAGACGACTGCTCGTTTTAAGCACCGACCTTTTCCCTCAAGCGGCGGCTTTGAGCAATTCTTTCGCGTGTCGCCTCGCTGAATCGGTAACTGTTGCGCCCGTCAGCATTCTGGCTAATTCTTCGACGCGCGCGTTTTTGTTTAATTTAACGACCTGCACGGTCGTCCGCTCGCCCGACATTTCTTTTTCGACGACAAAATGAACATCGGCGAGCGCTGCAATCTGCGGCTGGTGCGTGACGCATAAAACCTGGTGATGAGCCGCGAGTTTTTTCAATTTTCGCCCGACGGCTTCGGAAACTCGCCCGGAAATTCCCACGTCAATTTCATCGAAAACGGCTGTTTTCGATTGTTCGCTGAGCTTTCCGGTGGTTTTTAAAACGAGCATCAAACGCGAAGCCTCGCCGCCCGACGCGACGCGCGCAATCGGTTTTAAGCTCTCGCCGACGTTTGCCGAAAAATAAAACTCAACCGCGTCAAAACCTTTGGCAGTTAAAAAACGATTCGAGCTTTCGTCGTTTAAATTTTCAGGTGAATTAACGCGGACTTCAAAACGCGCGCGTTCGAGAGCCACGTCTTTTAACGCGATCTCGACGGCTTCTGAATATTCGCGCGCCGCTTTTTCACGTCTGTTGTGCGTGTCGCGGGCTGTTTTCAGATAATCTTCGCGCGCTGCGTTTGCCTGTTTTAACAATTCGGCTTCGCGCAATTCGGCTGATTCGATGCGGCTTAATCGTTCTTCGGATTCGGCGAGATGCGCGAGCGCAAATTCAATCGAGCCGCCGTATTTGCGTTTAAGGCGTTGAATTTCCGACAGGCGCGATTCGATTTCCGACAATCTTTCGGGCGAAAACTCCAGGCTGCTGCGAAACGAACGCAACGTGATCGCCAAATCTTCGAGAACGGCTTGCGCCGAAGTCATTTGTTCGTTGTATTCGCCGAATTGCGTGTCATAATTCGTCAACTCGTCAACATTTTTGGCAACGACAGCGAGATTTGAAATTGCCGATTCGCTCGATTCATAAAGCAGAGCGTATGCTTCATCGCTCAAAGCCGACAGTTTTTCGACGTTCATCAAACGTCGGCGTTCGATTTCCAATTCTTCGTCTTCGCCCTCCTGCAAATTGGCTTTTTTCAATTCATCAATCTGAAACTGCAAAATATCAACAAGCTGAAGTTTTTGCGTCTCGTCCGAGCGCAGAGATTCAAGTTCTTTTAAAACCTGTTGCCATAGGCGATATTTGTCGGCGATTTCCCGTCTCAATTCACCGAGTCTAGCGTAATCGTCAAGCATTTCGAGATGCGTGCGCGGATCGAAAAGCGTTTGCTGTTCTCCTTGCCCGTGAATATCAACCAGAAACGCGCCGATTCGTTTCAGAAAATTTTGCGTGACAAGCTGATTGTTGACAAAAATCCGGTTTTTGCCCGTTGCGGAAAGCTCACGGCGGACAATTAAATCTTCAAAATCCGACTGTTCGATGTCGAGTCCGGCGTCGTCAAAAATTTGCAGGATTTCAGAGCTTGGTTCGAGAGAAAAAAGCCCTTCGATTCTCGCGCTCGTCGTCCCTTCTTTAATCAAATCGGCGGAAACGCGCTCGCCGGTCAGCGCGCCCAGAGAATCAACGATAATTGATTTGCCCGAGCCGGTTTCGCCGGTCAACAGATTCAAGCCCTCGGCGAATTCGAGCCGCAGCTCGTCAATCAGCGCGATATTGTTGATATGTAAAAGCGTCAGCATTGTTCGAGAGAATTTTACCGCAACGTCGCCATAGGTGAAAAGAAATGGTTTATCAATTCAAAATCAAATTGAATTCACCCTTCGCTGTTAAAAGTTTTAGAATGTTTTTATGAACGACAACGCAGAGTTGAACCGACTTTTTTCTTTAATGTTTCAATCGCATCCGTGGCATGGCGTTCCCGTTGGCATTAACGCGCCGGAAATTGTCAACGCTTTTATCGAGATTGTGCCGAACGACGCGATCAAATACGAGCTTGATAAATCTTCCGGTCGTCTGCGGATTGACCGCCCGCAGCGTTTTTCCTCGCTTTGCCCGATGCCTTACGGATTTCTGCCGCAAACTTATTGCGGCGAGTCAATCGCCGAATTTTGCCGCGAGAAAACCGGAATGCCGATTGTCAAAGGCGACGGCGACCCGCTCGACATTTGCGTTTTAACCGAAAAGACGATGGCGCACGGCGATTTTTTTCTCGCCGCCAAACCAATCGGAGGTCTTCGGATGGTTGACAAGCTCGAAGCCGACGACAAAATCATCGCCGTTTTGTACGACGATGCGGCGTTCGGGCATTTAAACGACATTTCCGAAGTTCCCGTCGCCGTCGTCGAACGCTTGCAGCATTATTTTCTGACTTATAAACAGCTTCCTTCCGAAACCGAGCGGCGCGTTTTCATTACGCACGTTTACGGGCGCGACGAAGCGTTTGAGGTGATTCGCCGCAGCGTTCTCGATTACCGCGAAACTTACGGCGAGCCGGAAAAACGAATCGCCGAATTAAAACGGCTTTTTCAGAGTTAATTGATATTGAAGTTGTAAACAATCGTGCCGGAAACTTTCACAGGTTGATTGGACAACATCGTCGGATTAAAACGCGCCTGTCGCGCCGCCGATTCAGCCGCGCCCCGCAATAGCGGATGTCCCGAAATGGCTTGCGCCGAAACGACGCGCCCGCTTTCGTCAATCAAAACCTGCACATTGACCACGCCCGAAGCGCGTAGCGCGCGAGCAGCCGGCGGATAAGGCGGTTTGGGCAGATTGACGGCTTTGCCGTTGACGACGCCGCCCGAAATTGTCGTCGGCTGCGGCGGTTTCTGCGGCGTGGGCGTCGCAGCGGGCGAAGGCGTCGGTCGCTGTAGATTTGCGTTTGTCGCGAGATTGGCGTTTGTATTTAAAACGTTATTCGCATTGCTTAAATTGGCGTTGCGGTTTGCAGGCGTCGGAGTCGGCGTCGGTGTTCTGGTCGGTGTCGGAGTCGGCGATTTTAAATTTGCGTTGACGTTTAAATTCACATTTGCGTTTGCGTTGCTGTTGACGTTTGCAGAAAGATTTTCGTTGGCGGAAAGATTCGCGTTTTTATTGA
The DNA here is from genome assembly GCA_036388995.1 of Pyrinomonadaceae bacterium. GTDB lineage: Bacteria > Acidobacteriota > Blastocatellia > Pyrinomonadales > Pyrinomonadaceae > JALZCH01. Next base: position 3,104 of record DASVQU010000151.1, read on the forward strand.
AGTTCGCATTTGAATTCGCGCCGGCAATTTCGTTATTTCGAGCGCCGCCCGAACCGAACAGCCACCAGGCTCCGAAACCTCCGATTCCGAGCAATATCAAAACGCCGAGCGCACCTAGCCCGATTAAAATTCCGGCGTTTGATTTGCGCCTCGGCGGCGATTGCGGCGGCTTTTGTTGATTAGCGGGCGAAACCGGCGGAGGCGCGGCAACTTGCGGTTCGGGTTCGTTGAGAGGCACGACCATTTTCGGCGAGCGTTCGGGCGCAAAAACCGTCTGTTCGTCTTCCGTCTCGGGCGCAGCGGCTTGAAAATTGTCGAGCGGCGTGCCGTCTTTCATACAAAAACGGAGCGAATCGTCTGTATAAGTTGTCTGGCAAACGGGGCAAATTTTCATCTTTTTACACTTTCCGGCGTGGTCTGCAAAATCTTAAGCGCCGTTATCCTATCATAATTCTAATATTCTGCTGACATCCGACAGATTGAACGATTTACGCTTTCCGGCTTGCATTCGTTTCGCCGAAGTCGCTCAATGCTCGTTTCAGCGACGAACAAAATACGTGATAATAATAAATCGAGCGAATGAAAAAGGTAATCGTTATCGGAGCGGGTTTGGGCGGATTGTCGGCGGCGATTCGGCTGGCGGCGCTTGGATTTTCGGTCACAATTCTCGAAAAAAACTCGAATGTCGGCGGCAAAGTTAATTTTATCGAATCCGGCGGTTATAAATTCGATACCGGCGCGTCTCTTTTAACGATGCGCCACGTTTTAAAAGAATTGTTTGAAGCCGCAAATCGCCGCCTCGAAGATTATCTCGAACTCGTTTTGCTCGAACCGATTTGCCGTTATTTTTGGTCTGACAAAACTGTTTTCAACGCTTCGCGTAATTTGCCGAAAACCTTAAAAGAAATCGAAAGAATAGAACGGCACGATGTTGAAGGATTTGAAGAATTTATCAGGGACGCGCGCCGCAAATACGAAGTCGCTGAACGCACTTTTCTGGCTCATTCGCTCAACGATTTGCCCAAATTGCTGCGCCCGCGCTATGCCGGAGATTTAGCCGCGATTTCTTCGTGGAAAACTCTGGACGCGCACAACCGGAAATATTTTCGCTCGCCGAAATTGCGACAGCTTTTCAACCGTTTTGCCACTTATAACGGCTCGTCGCCGTATCAAATTCCCGCAACATTCGCTCTGATTCCGTTTGTTGAATTCGGTTTGGGCGCGTGGTATGTGCGCGGCGGAATTTACGAAATCCCAAAGGCTTTGACACGCCTGTCAAAGGAATTGGGCGTCGAAATCAAAACCAACTGCGAAGTCGAAAAAATCCTCTGCGCCAACCGCCGAGCGGTTGGCGTAAAGCTGAAAAACGGCGAGGATTTAACTGCGGATTTTGTCATCTCAAACGCCGACGCAATCGAAACTTATCGAAGTTTAATCGAAGAAAAAGACCGCCCAGGTTTTCCCGATAAAAAGCTCGAAAAAATCGAGCCGTCGTGCAGCGGTTTTGTTTTGCTTTTGGGCGCAAAAAAGAAGTTTCCGCAACTGGCGCATCACAACATCTTTTTTTCCGAGGATTACCGGGCGGAATTCGACCAGATTTTTAAAGAAAAACGCCCTGCTGCGAATCCGACAATTTACGTTTGCGCGGCTTCTCGGACTGACGACACACAAGCGCCCGCCGGGTGCGAAAATTTGTTTGTCTTAATCAATGCGCCGTACACGAGCGAGCAAACCGATTGGGAAAAAGAAAAAAAATCTTACCGGGATTCGATCATCAAAAAGCTCGAAAATTTTGGTCTCGAAGATTTGGAAAATTCGATTGAATTTGAGCAAATCATTACGCCAGCCGATTTCGAGGAAAAATATCGGGCGAATCGCGGTTCGATTTACGGCGTTTCATCAAACGGAGCTTTTTCGGCGTTTCTGCGCCCGCCGAATCAATCCAGAGATGTTAAAAATCTGTTCTTCGTCGGCGGCGCAACGCATCCGGGCGGCGGAATGCCGCTTGTAATGCTGTCGGGCAAAATGGCGGCGGATTTAATTCAAAGAGAAATCAAAAATTGATACATTTTTTTCTCTTTTTTCGCGTTAAAGAGATGAGATTTTATAAAAATATGAAACCGCTGCAAATTATTAAAATTGGATTTATTGCGCTTTTACTTTCCGGCTGTTCGATTAGCGTTGCCGAAACTCCCGCCGCATCTGAAGGCGCTGCGGAAAGCAAAATCGAAAGCAAAATCGAATTTGATTCGAGCGAAAGCCAGACAAACAAAAAAACCACGGCGAAAACCGCCGTTTCAAACGTGGTTTGTCCCGATCCGGGAAAGCCTTGCAAACATCGGCAAAAAGAGTTTGCCGAATGGGAATTATCGTTTAAGATTCCGGCAAAAATTGTCGCCAATAAAACTTACTCGTCCGCGCCGTTTTACGCCGTGCTGCTGAAAACCTATGAATTGGAAGACTGCGACGGCGGCGAATATATGGAAGCGGTCGAAAAAGAACGTAAAGAATTGCAGAATTTACAACTCGAACGCAAAGTTTTCACATTTTACAGTTGCCCGAATATGGACGCGGTCGGTTATGAATTTGAAGGTTTGTGGGATAAAAACCGGGAAAGCATTTTGATTCCGAATTTTCTCGCCGTTTATGCCGGAGAAACCAAAGAAGAAGCCGAAACGCTCCGCAAACAATTGCTTAAACAGTATCCGAAAGCAACTGTAAAAAGAATGACTGCGACTTGGGAAAGAATCGAGCAATAAATTTGTCTCAAACAAAAAAGCGATGAGGTTTATAAACAAACCTCGTCGCTTTTTTCTATTTCTGTTCCGAAATTTAGAATCTCATCGTTTTGCCGGGAGCAATAACCGATTTGTTTGCTTCGGGCGTCAGACGAACAGTTTGACGCTGGCGGTCGCGAATAAAAGTCAGCGCGATTTCGCCTTCCGCTTTTTTGTTCAAACCGCGAGTCAAATCCGCTTGATTTGAAACGGCTTCGCCTTCGATTTCGACAATCACGTCACCGGCTTTCAAGCCGGCTTTCGCTGCCGGGCTGTTTTCAGCTACATTTTCAATCAACACGCCTTTGCCGTCAGCAACGCCGAAATAATCACCCAACTGTTTGTTCAAAGACGAAACCGTTACGCCTAAGCGACGTGACGCTCCCGGAAAGACGAACACATTATTGCCATCAGGAGCTTCAAACCTGAAATCTCCGCGCGGAAGCTGTTCAAAGCGAGGCATATTTTCCATTCGCGGAAGCGGCTCTAATCGCGGAACAGATTGCATCGGCGGCAAAGTCCAAACGCCGTCCGGCATCGTTCCAAAATTGCGAAATTGCGGTTCCGGTCGTTTGCCCATTGTCGCCGTCAACTCCTGCTCGCCGCCGTTGCGTAAAACGGTGATTCGGGCTTTCTGGTCGGGCGCGACTTCCTGAATCAGGCGCTGTAGTTTCGAGACGCTTTTTACTTCTTCCCCGTCAAAACGAACAATAACGTCGCCGTCGCGCAAACCGGCTTGCGCCGCGGGACTGTTTTCGGAAACTTTAACGACGGCAACGCCGCGCGGCTCGCCGAGATTGTATTTGCCGGAATTTTCTTTCGTCACATTTTCAGTTTGCACGCCGAGATAGCTCCCGCCGCCGAAAAACATTGAAAACGCTTGAGATTCGGCTCGCGGCGCAGGCGCGGTTCGGGCTTCCTGCGCGTTAACGTCAACACCGCCTAAGACAAACGGCAAAATTGCCAGAACGGAAACTGACGCAAATTTGCTTACATTTTTTCTAAGCAACATCATTTATCCTCCAGTTTTATTTTTGTATTAAAACGGAAAGCCGAAGTTTCTTTCCATTTTTTTGATACGCACGGCAAGACGTTTGGTTGCATTCTCATCTCCGGGTCTGCGAATCGAATCAAATTCTCTCTCGCAGTTTAATCAGTCGCTCGGCTGCCGATTGAAGCGTTTCGTCTTTTTTGCAGAAACAGAAACGAACCTGCTGTGCGCCCAATTCTTTGTGGTGATAAAACGACGAACCGGGAACGCAGGCGACGCCGATTTCCGTGATTAAAAACTTCGTGAAATCAACATCGTTTGGAAAACCGAAGGCGGAAATGTCGGTCATAATGTAATAAGCTCCATCGGGCGCGTAAGCTTTAAAACCCGCTTGCTGCAAAGCGGGCAGCAGAAAATTGCGCTTTTGCGTATATTCGGCTTGCAGTCCGGCGTAATAAGCCTGCGGCAAGCTCAAAGCGTAAGCTCCGGCGGCTTGCAAAGGCGCGGCTGCGCCGACGGTTAAAAAGTCGTGGACTTTGCGAATCGCTTTCGTAATTTCCGGCGGCGCGATGCAGTAACCGACGCGCCAACCCGTCACCGAATAAGTTTTTGACAAAGAATTAACAATCACCGTCCGCTCGCGCATTCCGCTTAGTTGAGCGATTGAAATATGCCTGAGCGTTTCGCCGCCGCGCGGGTAGAGAATGTGTTCGTAAATTTCATCGGTAAAAACAAGCGCGTCGAATTCCTGACAAAGCTCGGCGATAAACTGCAATTCTTCCGCGCTGAAAACTTTTCCGGTCGGATTATTCGGGTTGCAAATGATAATCGCTTTTGTCTTTTCGTTAAAAGCGGCGCGTAACTCATCGCGGTCAAACGTCCATTCGTCGTCCTCATTTTCGGGCGCGTAAAGCGGAACGTGACGCGGGACGGCGTCGGACAAAATCGCGTCGGGCGCGTAATTTTCATAAAAAGGCTCGAAAACAATCACTTCTTCGCCCGGATCAACCGTCGCAATCATCGCCGCAATCATTCCTTCGGTCGAGCCGCAAGTCACCGTTATTTCTGTTTCCGGGTCAATCTCCAAACCCAAATACCAGGCGTTTTTCTTCGCAATCGCGTCGCGGAAATCTTTCGCGCCCCACGTAATCGCGTATTGATTGATGTTGTTTTCGATGGCTTGCATCGCCACCTGCTTGATGTCTTCGGGCGCGGCAAAATCGGGAAAACCTTGCGACAAATTAACCGCGCCGTGTTGATTAGCCACGCGCGTCATTTCGCGGATGACAGATTCGGTAAACTGATTAGCTTTTTGGGAAACGTGATTTTTCTTTTTTGTCGGTGTCATAAAAATAACAGTTATAAAATATCGAAAGACGTAATAATGCCTAGCAATACATTCGGTAATTTATTGTCAAATACAAGAATTGGTTTACCATTAAACTCAGTAAGAACTTGGTTTATAGAATAACTATAATTAACTGTCTGAGATGATTCCGGTACTAAACCTTTATTTATGGCGTCAAATAGGCTTTGTGCTAAACGAACTTTTCTACAATCACATTTTTTCTTTTCACAGTTGCAAGGCGAGTTTAAATATTTAGCAAGGTTACAATCAGAAACAAAATGCCATTCCGCCTCTTGAAAAAACGGCAAAAATGAAAAAGAGTTTATTAACATTTGCTGTCTAATATAACTCAGAGGCTGCCATTTATCGGCACATACTGGGTTTCTGACCATATAATCTTTAACTTCCATCAATTCTGCCTTTTCTTCTATCGCATCTTCAATTATAAGAGCTAGTTTTACAGCACTCTCAGTCAAATGCCTAGCAATTGCGCCCTGATGAAGAGCATCGTTTCTCGCTGTTTTAACAAGTTCATATAAACTTGTAAAATCTGAATGCCAAACTTTATTGCAATCAAATGATAATGGCGAAAATCCAGCTAATACTTTGATTTCATCTTTATAACGCCCCAATACAGCAACTTCCTCTTTAAGAAATGAGCCTAAACGTTCTAAGGCGAATAGAATTTCTTGATATCCTTCAGCATCTTTCAGAGCGACTGCCCTAGCATATCTAAACTCATCGCGGAAGTGGCAGGCATTGTCTTTGTTTATCTCTCTGGACATTTATTTTTAGATTGACGAGTCAAACAAATCATTAACAGGAATTCTCCAATTCGGAACGGCGGGTTCGGCGTCGGCAATTTCACCGCGCAGGAAAATGCGCGGCTCGTTTGGATTTTCTGCGCTGTAAGATTTAACGACTTCTTCGCTTAATAAATCCACATCCCAAACAACGAGAGTTCCGGCGGCAAAATAATCTTTGCGTTTGTTTGCCATTCGGCGTTCGGCGGTTTTGCCGTAATCGTTTTCGCTGCGAACTTCAACCGCGAAAACCGGAGCGCTGTTGTAAAACTTCATTCCCGGATTTTCACCTGTGTAAAAAGCAGCGTCGGGGCTGAAAGATTTCCTGTGAGGCAAATCAACTAAAAATGCTTTGTTGTCGCCGATTGCCCGTCCGAATCTATTTTTTCTCGAATAATCAAACAAACTCGCAAAAATAACGTCTCCGGCAAATCCCGGATCGCCGCCTGTTGACATAAATTTTACGACCTCACCGTTGATGATTTCGGCTTTTTCTTCGGTTTGATAAAGCTCGGCGATTAATTCTTCAACGCTTTTTTCGGTTAAAACTTCGGTCTGCATAATTAAAACGTCGTTCGAGTAATGACAAAATTAGCACAAGTCGGGCAAAACAAAAACGGCACACTGCAAGCGCGCCGTTTAACTAAATTTGTTGTTTATAAAGATTTAATCTTTCGCAAAAAGCCTAATCGTAAAACCTGCGGTGACAGTGAAAGGATAACCGGGCGTGACGTGAATCCGCGAAACAACATTATCGCCCGGACGCACGCGCGATTCAAAGAAGTTTTGCGTTTCGTAATATTTTTTATTCAGCAAATTGTCAATAGCAAAATTAAAATCAACCCAGCGTCGCAGGCGTTTCGACAAAGCGAAATCAACTACGTCGTGCCCCGCCGCGCGAATGTTTTCATCGAGCGGATCGAGCCGGTAATTGCTGATGTGACGATAATTGAGCGAAAAATTAAAACCACGCAGCTCGCTAAAGATCAATCCGGTGTTGGCAACCGTATGAGGAGCGCTGTCAACGTATTCGCGCGGCGTCGTGGCTCGATAAAAAGCATTTACAACCTGAGTCAATCCGCCGTTCAAGCTGACGAAACGATTGAAACGAGCCGAACCGCGAAGCTCGAAACCGTAAGAACGAGTCGGTCCTAAAAACTCGATGCTGCCGTCGTCAGGAATATAAACCTGCTCGTTAGAGCGGTCAATCAAAAACAGGCTTGAGGCGAGCGAAAATCGTTTGGCGTTATAAGCCGCCCCGGTTTGATAAAAATCCGTGGTCGAGATTTTTGGAGCGTCAGAGCTTCTCACAACGCCGCGCGCGTCCTGACTTGAAATTCCGCGCCCGTAATTGAAATAAAAAACAGTCGGAACAGTTTCAAACGGCGACCATGCCAGCCCGAATTTCGGCTGCAATTTGGTTGCGGTTTCTTTTCCGTTTAGCTCAATGCGTTCGTCGCGCAGCTCGTAACCGTTGACATTGAACGTAAAAGTATCAACGCGCAGACCGGTTTCGATGCGCAGATGTCCGTTGAAAAAGTTTGCGCTGTTTTGAATATAGGCGGCGTAATTATTGACATTAGCGCGAGCCGATGTGAGCAAAATATCGGGATTTGCCAGATTTTCCGGCGTGATGAATTTGCGGTTCGGCGCGCGGTTAATCGAAGGCGACAGCCCGACGTTGATTTGATTGGCGTGGAGATTTCCGCCGAACGTAACGAGCGAAGCGTTGCCGAAAAGTTTGTAAGGCTGTAAAAACTGTATATTTGCGCCTTCTTGCAAACGCGAATCGTGCTGTTGAATCTCGTCCCCAAACACTTCGTCGGTCAGGGAAAAAGTAAAATTAGACCACAAATCGAAAAGCGAGCGCGACAAAAATGCGTCGGCTTTAAACTGCGCGCCGGAATTGAATTCTTTGCGAAAATAGACGCCGCCGGTCGCCGAAAAAACTCTGCCGCCGTTATCCGGGTCAACGAAACCGAATCTGTCCAATTCGCGCGCCGCAACCAAATCGAGCGGAATTTGTCCCGATGAGCGAAACGAATTTCTGCCGGCGTTAAATTTAAAACCGACGGCTTGTTTGTCGCCGAAATTACGAGTGAAATTTCCCGTCAGATTGTCACGCGTGTAATTCAAAGGATTTTCAAAAGGACCATCCGTGCGAGAACCTTCGTAAGCGACGAACGACGCAACATTTTTTATCTGCGGGCTGTAAGCCAAAAACGTGCGAAAAGTGTTGAAAGCTCCGGCTTGCAGACGAAAAGTTAGCTGCTGCGGCAATTCTTCTTTTTGCCGGATGTGAACGACTCCCAAACCGGAAAAATCGCCGTAAGCGGCGGAAAACGGACCGTTTAAAATCGAAACGTCCTGCACCAGCTCCGGCGACAGCGATTTTAACTGTCCGAGATAACCTTGACCGTGACCTTGCGTGCCTTGATTTTGCTGCACGCCGTCAACCAGAATTTTCAAACCGCCGTTAACGCCGCCGTGATCGAGATTAAAACCAAAGCGCCGGATTTCCAAAGATTTCCCGCCGCCCTCATGTTGCCCGGCGTTAATTCCGGCGTTTAGAGTTTGCAAAACCTGATCGTCGCGCGAGAAAAGTGTGTTTTCGTAAATCGAACGATTTCGGGTTTCAACATCCGGCGCGAGCGTAGCGTCCTCAATTACAACGGTCGCGTGAACCGGCGGGATTTTGTAAGCGATTTTAATTTGCAGATTTTCCGTATTTTCGTCCGAAGAAAAAATGCGAGTTGTAGGTTCGATATTTTTGCCGGAGAACGAAACGGAAACGGCTTCGCGCGGAATCCCGAGCCGAAAATTGCCTTCGGCGTCGGTCGTTGCGTTTAATTTTCCGTCCGCAGTTTTGACTTCAATCGAAACGTTTGGCACAAGCTCAAACTGCTGTGTTTGAGTGACTCCCGACAAAACGCGCGTTTGAACTGAGTTCTGTGCGAAAACGAAAGAACTGAGGGAGCAAAAGACAAAGAAAAACACCAAACTTTTGAGCATAAATAAAATTGTCGGGACAA
>DASVQU010000152.1:0-46683 GCA_036388995.1 Pyrinomonadaceae bacterium
GTTTCGCGGTTTCGAGCCAGAAACGCATCAAACAGCGCCCGGCTTGAAAGGCTTCAGATGGATTCCAAAATCCGCCCGCGAGCGCCCCAATCGTCGGAACCGCGCCGAGCTGCCGCCGGTATTCGCGCCGCAATATTTGCCGAAAGACCGGCAATTTTAAAAGTCCGGGCGCGATTGCGGACAATCGAAAATTAAAACGCGAGACGTTCATACAGCGATAATCCAAACCATCCAATTTGGCTTTCGATTCGCGGTCGGAAAAGCGAAACCACGAAACCAGCTCTTCCTGATAATGCGGGCTGTTTAAATCGGCAAAAACCGCTTCGATGTTGCGATTGAGAATTCGTTCAATCGTTTCGGCGTCGGCGATTTCAAAATACTGGTGTCCGAAACCTGCGGCGAGATTTATTAAAATTTCGGTCACAACCGCCGGGACTTTATCGGGCGAGAGCGAAAGCCGCGACGTGCGCCGACGAAAAAACAGATTTTCTTCGTAAATATTTTCCGCTTTTTCGGTTTCGATTAAACGCATACGGGCGAACGGCAAAGTCGGCTCGCGCGTTTCGAGAATCGCGGGCGCATACCAATCGGGCGGATGAACGAGTTCGTATTCGATTTTCAAACGCTCGCTGCGTGCCAGAATGTCAATTGCTTCGAGGAACATTCCCATCGTCAAAATGATAAAACTTCCCGTCGTGTCTTCTTTCGGGAGCGTCCGCGTCGAATCTATAAAAAGCTCCGCTCGCTGCTGGTCGAGAATTTTAACGCGCCACGGCTGAACGTTGTGCGGCGAAGGAGCGTGAAGGGCGGTTTCTAAAATTTTGTGCCAGATTTTCATTCGGCGCGAAGCAGAGCGAAGAAAGTAAAAAAACAACTTGCTTGACTGGCAAGTAACGCAATTCTACACTGAAAATATCGAGATTTAAGCAAAAATTTTAATTATTAGGACAAACGTTATGTCACATAATCTTTTTAACACCCTGAAAACGTTCCAAACGGGAACGGGCGGCGAGGGGCAATTTTATTCGCTGCCGCAATTGGAAACTGAAGGTATTTCCAATGTTTCGCGTCTTCCAATTTCAGTTCGGATTGTTCTCGAATCGGTTTTACGCAATTTTGACGGCAAGAAAATTCAAGAACAGGATGTCCGCAACATTGCGGCTTGGACTGCAAACGAAGAACGCACGAAAGAAGTGCCTTTTGTCGTGGCGCGCGTTCTTTTACAGGATTTTACGGGCGTTCCGCTCCTTGTTGATTTGGCGGCGATGCGTTCGGCGGTCGCAAGAATGGGCAAAAACCCCGACGTGATCGAGCCGCTCGTTCCGGTTGATCTGGTGATTGACCATTCGGTTCAGGTTGATTACGCCGAAACGCCGGACGCATTTCGGCGTAATATGGAAATAGAATTTGAGCGCAACGGACAGCGTTATACCTTTTTGAAATGGGGAACGCAGGCATTTAATGGCTTTACGGTCGTGCCGCCGGGAATCGGCATTTGCCATCAGGTCAATCTCGAATTTCTCGCCAAAGGCGTTTTCGAGCGTGAAGGAGTTTATTTCCCTGACAGTCTTGTCGGAACGGATTCGCATACGACGATGGTCAACGGTCTGGGCGTAGTCGGTTGGGGCGTCGGCGGAATCGAAGCCGAAGCCGGAATGCTCGGTCAGCCTGTTTATTTCTTAACGCCCGATGTAATCGGAGTTAATTTGACCGGCAGACTAAACGAAGGCGTGACGGCGACCGATCTCGTTTTGCGGATTACGGAAATGCTTCGCAAATATAAAGTCGTCGGCAAGTTCGTCGAGTTTCACGGCGACGGCGCGGCTTCGCTTGCCGTCACAGACCGAGCGACAATCAGCAATATGTCGCCCGAATACGGCGCGACGATGGGTTATTTCCCGGTTGACGAACGCACCCTCGAATATTACGCCGCGACCGGCAGACAGGAAGAACACATCGAAACGATTCGCAATTATTTTACCGCGCAAGGAATGTTCGGAATTCCGCGAGCCGGAGAAGTTGATTACACGGCGGTTCTCGATTTGGATTTGTCAACGGTCGAGCCTTCGGTCGCCGGACCGCGCCGCCCGCAAGACCGCATCGAATTGTCGAGCTTGAAAGACAAGTTTTGCGAGCTTTTGACCACGTCGGCAGCCGATGGCGGTTATGAAAAAGACAAAAAAGAGCTTGACCGCCGCGTGACGGCGACAATCGGCGCGGGCAGCGGTATTCACGTGACCGAAGAAGGTCTTCACCAAACGACCGGTGGCGGCTCGCAAGTCTCGATTCCGCATGAGGTTATGTTGATGACGAGCGAAGCGAATACAAATCCTTTGACCGAAATCGAGATGATGAACAATCGTCCGACGCCGGACAGAGTCGAAGGCGCGACGCAGCGAATTGACACGCCGACGCACGTTTCGCTCGGTCACGGCGACGTTTTGATTGCCGCCATCACAAGCTGTACCAACACTTCAAATCCCGGCGTGATGCTCGCCGCCGGAATCGTCGCGAAAAAGGCTGTGGAAAAAGGCATGAAAATTTTGCCGCAAGTCAAAACTTCTCTTTCGCCCGGTTCTCGCGTTGTGACCGAATATCTCAATAAAACAAATTTGCAGCCGTATCTCGACAAAATCGGTTTTAATCTGACCGGCTACGGCTGTATGACCTGCATCGGAAATTCCGGTCCGCTCGATTTCGGTTTGGAAGACCAGATTGCGGAACACGACATCGTAGCGGCTTCGGTTTTGTCGGGCAACCGCAATTTTGAAGCGCGTGTTCATCAAAACATCAAGGCAAATTTCCTGATGTCGCCGCCGCTCGTCGTAGCTTTCGCTCTTGCGGGAACGGTCAACATTGATTTGTCGAAAGACCCGCTCGGTAAAGACCGCGACGGCAACGAGGTTTATCTCAAAGACATTTGGGCGACGACCGAAGAAGTCGAAGAATTGTTGAAACAAGCCTTCGACCCGGAAACTTATCGTCGTCTTTACGGCTCGTTCGCCGACCAAAATCCGATGTGGAACGAGATTCCGACGAGCGCCGGTAAAGTTTATGAATGGGACAGAGAATCAACTTACATTCAGGAGCCGCCGTATTTCGAGAAATTCTCGAACGAAAAACGCCGCTTTTCAAACATCATCGGCGCTCGCCCGCTCGCCATTTTCGGCGATTCGGTGACGACCGATCATATTTCGCCCGCCGGAGCAATCAAGCCGTCGTCGCCCGCCGGACTTTATTTGCAGGTCAAAGGCGTCCCGCCGATTAACTTCAATTCCTACGGCTCGCGTCGCGGAAATCACGAAGTAATGGTGCGCGGAACGTTCGCCAACGTGCGGATTAAAAACTGGATGGTCGCGCCAATCGAAGGCGGCATCACGCGCTATGAACCGGATGGCGAACAAATGGCGATTTACGACGCCGCGATGCGCTATCAAAAGGACAACGTGCCGCTTATTATCATCGCCGGACACGAATACGGCACAGGCTCGTCGCGCGACTGGGCGGCGAAAGGCACAAAGCTGTTGGGCGTCCGCGCCGTCATCGCGCAATCGTTCGAGCGCATTCACCGCTCGAATCTCGTAGGAATGGGTGTGCTGCCGCTGCAATTTGACGAAGGCGTCAACGCGCATACTCTCCGCCTGATTGGAGACGAAACGTTTTCCATTGTCGGACTCGACCGCGATATTGCGCCGCGCCAGCGCGTGAAAATGAAAATCACCCGCGCCGACGAAACAACCGAAGAAGTGCCTTTGATTTTGCGGATTGACACGCCGATTGAAGTCGAATACTACCAACACGGCGGCATTCTGCCTTACGTTTTGCGACAATTGGTGAGTTTTTCAACCGATTCGCCGGCAGCGGCTTAATGAGCTGGGAAAAATGTTTCCATCAATAAATAAAAAGAGCGGGCGAATCAATTTCGCTCGCTCTTTTTATCTGCTTTGCTCTTCGATTAATACTCGGCTAAGAAGTTTAGCGAGTTTTCTTCGCCATTGATTAACCGGAATTGCGTAGGTTCCGTGAAGATATATCGCTTGCTGTAAATCGTGAAAACGTATCCTTCTCCAACCTGTACATCATCGAAACGATAATAGCCGAAAGGATTCGTAACCGCAGAGCGTGTGTTGCCCATTGAATCCGTCATTGTTACCAAAGCTTTTGTAACAGGTCTTCTAAAAGCTGTCATTGCGCGTCCCGCAACAGAAACGCTGGCTGCTGTCGGGACGTTGTTGTTGGTGATTATAATATTATTTACACCCACCCATTCATTCGGAGTTTGTGTATTGCTGCCCGGAGCTGATGAAGCGAATGTGTGGAGAATGCGAACCTGAACTTTCGGCTGATTCAGAGCCTCGGGCGGAAGTGTAGCTGAGATTTTGGTTACACGACCTTCAAGATTGGGACCATCCGTCGGATCTGCTGCGTATCCGTCGGGCAAATTAATAAAATCTCCGGTTTCACCGACGCGATACTGCAACGCCATTTGGGAATACGAGCTATTGTTTCCCTCGTCAATATCAATGATGTCATAACTCATCCGTACATAGTTTTGTCCGGTTGTATTTAAATAAAAAACCAGATACGGATTGTTTTGCACGTTTCCCTGAAAACCGATCCCTAAATGTGAGTCACTTCTCGGGCGGTCAAATTCGGTAATTCCGCTGCCGTTGAAGGCGCTCGGATTTCCTTTGTCGGCATTAACACAGGGATTAATGCGTGAACCGGAAGGCTGGGGCAAAGCGTTATTCGGGTATTCCGTGCCTTTAATCGTACGCGGGTCAATTCCCGCCGTGCCGTTCGTCAAACCGCTTCCGCAAAAGCCTTCAACCGAAGAAATAGCGCTCCAATCATTATTTGTGGTAATGCGCGAGTCATCGCGGGTTACCGTTAACGTTAAGTTACCACCGCTAAAATTGTAGTAATTGTGAGTTGCTTTTGCAGTCGTGGCAATTGAAAGACTTTCGGAAATATTTTTATTCGTCACGAAAGAAGTTGAGAAATCGAGACTGAAAATTACAAGAAAGATTAAGACAAAAATACTCGCAGTTTGTTTCAGTCTGTTTGAAAATACAGTTATAGGTTGTGCATTTAGGGGATTTTTTTTCATTTATTTAGTCTCCGATAGGAAATCAGGGATAGGTCAAACGGAAAGAACCAGTGTATCGGTAAAAACTACGGATACAGCCGGATAAAAAATTCAGCTTATTGGCAAAATCTCAATTTACTGCAATTAAAATTTTACAGTCGTCGAAGCTGTTTAAAATGCTAAGGCTTTTATGAGGGAATAATGAGGATTGTATTCTGAGGTGAACACCAACATCTTTTAACGGATGCCAAACAAAACAATTGCATAATCGTTTTTTCTTGTCAACAGGATTATAAATGTGGAAGTGACTATTAAAAAATTACATCATCCGTCAAGCAACATTTTTGAATTTAAGTCGCAACTATTATCAAAAAGGAGGGAGCTTAATGATTAATATGAACGATCTGAAAAAAATGTTTCGCATTGCCATACTGTTAACTGCTGTTTTTGCCGCAACTCAGGCGGCGGTCGCCGCTCAAATTGTTGAGCTTGATTACGACTTTCATCGCGGCTCGCTCGGCTGGACGGCGGGTTTCGCTGATTATCCGCCGAGCACTGATTCGAACGGCACTCTTTATGAGTTACATGCGGGATTTCGCTATCTGCCTCGAAAGCTGACGTATGTGCCGAAACGCGGATTTTATATTCAGGGACACAATCGCTCGGACGATTTGTTTATGTTTCTGAAACGTCGCCTCGCGGCTGAAGACGGAATTGTCGCCGGTCAAACTTACCGGGTTGAATACGTGATTACGTTTGCTTCAAACGCGCCGAGCGGATGCTTCGGAATAGGCGGACCGCCCGGAGAAGGAGTTGCTCTCAAGGCTGGAGCAAGTCCGATTGAGCCTCTTGCGGTTATGCAGCCTAACGGTTATCTCAGAATGAATGTAGATAAAGGAAACCAAGGAGTCGGCGGTCCGGCGGCTTCGGTAGCGGGAAATATAGCGAATGGAATTCCCTGCCAGCTAGCTCTGCCATCCAGTCCGTTTGTTCTGATTCAGCGCTCTCATCTGCACACAACGAACGTGACGGCTAATACAAACGGCGAATTGTGGCTTCTGGTCGGAACGGATTCCGGTTTTGAAGGACCTACAAGGCTTTATTATCGAAGCATTCGAGTAAAGCTGACTCCGGTGCAAAATTTGAAACAAAAGTTTATCGAAAAATAAGTATTAGGTCGGTTTGAAATTTAAATAACCGCCTGTCAGTACGTGATGCGCCCAATATCCAATGAATTGTCCGGCGGCGCGCAACCGATGCGAGCCGCCTTTATTTTCTACAAAACTTCGCGCATCACCGAGTGCATATCGCGCAGAGCCTGTGCGCCGTCGCCCGTAAAAGTCGAGCCGTGCATCGCTGCAATTGTCGTCGGTTCGAGCGCGATAAGCTTTTGGAAATTGCGCTCGGTTTGCCGCGAATATGGCATATAATCGGCAAGCGGGCTGGCTTGATAAGAAACCAAAGTATCTCGCACCCGCCCGATGATGTCGTTTTCCGTTCTAGCTTCGACATCGCCGTTTTGATGAAACAAATCCGAGCTGAATAATACTCGATTGGTCTCTTCAAAAAGCACGCCAGCTTCCCAACCGTGCGGCAAATGCGGCGTCTTCACAAACCGGAACTTGTATTTCCCGGTCGAAAAAGCTTCGCCGTCGTTCATACCTCTTGCCGGACGCGCGGCGAAATCGTTGACGCTGACCACTGCGCCGACGAAACTGCAAACCGGCTCGGCGTTCGGTGCAATCGCCAGCCATTCGTTCAGCGCGCCGCATTCGTCCGCCTCGAAATGACTGAATCCGATGTGCCTTAAGTGTGCCGGATTGATGATTTTTTCAACCGCCTCACGGACGAGCGGAAAAATCCCGCGCATTCCGGTATGAAACAATAACGGTTCGTCGTCTCTGACTACAAATTGATTGAACTGCAAATCCGCTTCCGGCACGTACAGCGACAGCCTGTAAACATCCGGCGCGATTTCTGTGATTTTCATAATTTTCTCCTTTCGACGGTCAAAATCTACTCCTGCGAATGGCAAATGCCTTTTCACTTTTTAACGCGCTAAATACGTCTCAAAAGTATCAGACCATATCGCACAGTCTTATTAGTTTCAAAGACTTTGTGCTAAAGAAATTAGTTCTGGTTTTTAATCGAAGGCTCCTATTGTAAATTTCGTTTTGCCATTGTATTGCCATTGTAAGCAGCCAAACCGTTCTTGCTATTTTTTTATTGACAAACAAAGTTTAAACAAGGCAAAATAATTCCTGCCAGCAATAAAGCTGGCGGGTACGTTCCTTACGAGAATCCTCCCTTACTCGCCGGTTTAAAAGCTCCCGCCTTTATAGTTTTGTTAAGGCTGACTTACCCACCGCACCTAAAATTCTCGCGCCCACTGAGGATTTAATTGATGCCTAACAGCCCGAAAGAGAACGAAGAAAAAATGTTAAAAGTGTTAAATGCCTGGAAAACGCTAGCGCCCGCGAAGAGTTTTGCAGGCATTTCGCTTGAAGATTTTGAATTACAGATCAACAAATCCCTCGCTCACCGCCGGCGTTTGAACACGCTCGAAGACGAGAAGATGCACAGCAAATGACTTTGCGCGAATCGGAAGACACGACAATGATGAGCAAAATTTTGTCAATCGTCGCCGGAGTCGTCGCAGACCCGACCGAAGGCGCAAACAGCGCGTTTTACGAAGCGATGGGCTATGTCCGCAAAGACGCACGCAAATCAGGTTTGACGCGCAAGAAAGTTCAACCCGCACCAACAGTTTAGAAATTCCGATCCTTTCCTTTTGTCTTTCAGGCGAGCTTTCGAAGTTCGCCGTTTTTTGTTTCGCAATGAGTTAAACTCTTTTTGTCATTTTCGTATAATAGTTTATGCGTATATAGTTATTTTTAAAACTCACATTTTAAAACGGAAGGAACATTGAAAAATGAGAAAATTCTTAATTTCCTCACTCGCACTTATTCTTGCCTGCGGATTAGGGTTTGCTCAGGAAAACAGTGCTGCGAAAGGCGGAAACACGCCGCCTGTTGAGCAAATCAATTACTCCGAATCCATACCATATCAGCCGGTTAAGTTTGTACAACCGGAAGTTAAAAACAAAAAGAAAGGTAAATCGAATAAAAACCCGGATAATGATCAACAGATTGCCGCAAACATACCGCCGCTGAATGTTGAAAGCGGCAGCGTAGCTTCGATTGGCGAAAAAGCGTTTAAAATTCCGGTTTCCGTTTTTATTCGAAATGGAATTCCGGTCGCGAATTTAACAAAATCGGATTTTAAAGTTTTCATCAACGACCGGGAACGGGAAATCTCGGATTTTGAAATCGCAGCCCGCGAGCCGCTCAATGTTTTTTTGATTCTCGACGTTAGTCCCTCAACGTCAAACAGCATTGAAGATATAAAACGTTTTGCAACCGAGTTGACGGCGGAGCTGAAACCGGAAGATAAAATTCAAATCATCAGGTTCGACGATAACGTCAAAACTCTATGTGAGTTAACGAACGACCGCAATTTAGTTGAGAAAGCAATCAAAAAGCTCGATTGGGGCGATGGAACTTCGCTTTATGATGCGATTCACTCTGTTTTGCAGAAGAACATCAACCCGATTGCCGGACGCAAAACAGTTGTACTTTTGTCCGACGGAGTTGATACGACATCGCTGCGAAATAGCTATGAAACTTCTTTAATCACGGCGGAAAAATCCGCCGCCTTGTTTTTCACCTTTTATCTCGATACTTATCAAGATATTGGGAAAATCAAAACTTCACCCGGCGGGTTTCCTTTTCCGTTACCCGGCGGAATCACTTCGCGCCCGCGAGGAATGGATAAAATGGATTACGAAATCGGTAAACAATATATGACCGATCTTTCCCGGCTTTCCGGCGGAAAGGCTTTTGAAATAATGAAAATTTCCGAATTGAAAAAAGCTGATTTTGTAAATATTTCAACGGTTATAAAACCTCTATATACAATCGGCATCACCTTACCGGACGCGTTAAAAGCCGAACGGCTGCAAGTTAAAGTTCGCGTCAATCGTCCTAATTTAAAAATTCAAGCGCGCGGCAGTTTGATTGTCGGCGGCGATAAGTAATTTGTAATTGTTTCCAATTCAAATATTGGCGTGTCTGTTAAGTTTCCGAAGTCAGATTTCCCCGCGCCTTAAACTCTTTCCAGCACCGGTCGTATGCCTGGTTGTGCAGATTCTCAAATTTTGCTTACATTCTTAATAGAGGAAATTAAAATGAATTCAACAGCAGCAACTCCGAAATTACAACCGATTCCGGTTGAACAGTTCACTTTGGATAACGGCTTGCGCGTCGTGATGAGCAAAGACGATTCGATTCCGGTCGTGTCGGTCGCCGTTTATTACGATGTCGGCTCGCGCAACGAAAAACAAGGTCGGACGGGTTTCGCACATTTGTTCGAGCATATGATGTTTCAAGGCTCTGAAAACGTGCCGAAAGCCGGGCATTTTCAGTTTATCGAGAAAAACGGCGGGACGATGAACGGCACGACTTCGACCGAGCGCACAAATTATTTTGAAACGCTCCCGGCTAGTCAGTTGCCCCTCGCGCTCTGGCTCGAATCCGACCGGATGCGTTCTCTGAAAGTGACGCACGAAAATCTCGACAATCAGCGCGAAGCCGTCAAAGAGGAAAAACGTCTGCGTTACGACAATCAACCTTACGGTCAGGTTTTTGTGACGATTTCCGAGATGATTTACAAAAACTTTGCCAACGCGCATTCGACCATCGGTTCGATGGACGATTTAGACGACGCGACGGTTGACGACGTGACCGAATTTTTCCGAATTTATTACGCGCCGAATAACGCCGTTCTAACGATTGTCGGTTCGTTTGAGCCGGATGAAGCCCGCTCGCTCGTAGAAAAATATTTCGGCTCGATTCCTTCGCAGCCGAAGCCCGCCCAGATTGATGTCAACGAACCTGCGGAAGTCGCCGTCCGGCAGAAAACGCTCGAAGATGCGCTCGCGCCGTTTCCGGCGTTTCTGATCGGTTACAAAGCTCCGCCGCGCAGATCGGATGAATTTGCAGCGCTTGAGCTTGCCGGAAAATTGCTCTATGACGGCGAATCTTCGCGCCTTTATCAAAAGCTCGTCAAAGGCGACGAATCAATCGTCCAGCTTTTCGGTTTCACAGACGAGCGGCGCGGACCTTCTTCGGTTTTAATCGGCGCGATTCCGAAACCCGGACACGACGTAAAGCAAATCCGTCAGGTTATGTTCGACGAGATCAGGCAAATGGCAACCGCCGGACCGACTGCGGAAGAAATGGAAAAGCTCCGCAACGGTTTGATCAACGACGAAGTGCGCGGACGCCAAAGCTCGATGTTTCGAGCGCAGCGCCTGGCGGAAGCCGCTCTTTACGACGGCGATCCGAATCTGGTCAACACAGAGCTTGAACGAATGCTCAAAATCACGCCCGAACAAATCAAATCGGCGGTGGCGAAATACCTGAACACCGAAAACCGCGCCGAATTGGATGTCGTTCCGGCAGAGGAGAAATCCGACGAGGAATAAAACTCGTTTCGTTTGTCACAAAACAAAAGATGAATCAACAAACAGAAGATTTTCGCAAAAGCGCGCCTGCGCCTCTCGCGCCGCGCTCAATAAATTTACCCAATCCTTCGGAAACCGTTTTGCCGAACGGTTTGAAAGTGGTCGTTGTCGAAGACAAACGGCTTCCGATTACAAGTTTCCGGCTGTCTTTTCGCTCCGGCACTGCGAACGATCCTGCCGAAATGCCCGGTTTGACGGCGATGACAGCTTCGCAGCTTAACGAAGGAACGACGACTCGCACGAGCTTGCAAATCGCCGAAGAAGTCGAGCGTATCGGCGCCAGCCTACACGCTGCGCCTTCGGCTGATTTCACGACCGTTTCCGCTTCGGCGCTTTCCAATTATGCGCCGGAGATTCTGCGGCTGATGACGGACGTGGTTTTAAATCCGTCGTTTCCCGAAAACGAGCTTGCGCTCGCCAAACAAAACACTTTGCAAAATCTGCAATATCAACGCTCGCAGCCGGATTTTTTGTCGAACGAGAAAGTAGCGCAGGTGATTTTTGGACAGCATCCGTACAGCCGCGTTGCGCCGACAGCGGAATCAATCAACTCTATGACGCGCGACCGGCTTGTCGCTTTTCACCGGCAAATGTTTGTTCCGAACAACGCGGTTTTGATAATTGTCGGTGACGTTGACCAAGCCGCGATGATGCGCGTAGTCGAAACGCTTTTCGGCAAATGGGAGAAAGGCGAAACCGCGAACCCCAGCTTTCCGTCTCCGCCAGTGCGCAATGAGCGGAGCATTTACGTCGTTGACCGTCCCGGTTCGGCGCAATCGAATATCGCTCTGGCAAACATCGCTCTGCCGCGCACGAGTCCCGATTATTTTCCGGTTTTATTGATGAATCAGATTTTAGGCGGCGGCGCTTCGTCGCGTCTGTTTATGAATCTGCGCGAAGAGAAAGGCTACACTTACGGCGCTTATTCGTCGTTCGATATGCGGAAATTGACGGGCGCTTTTGAAGCGACGGCGGAAGTTCGGACGCAGGTTACGGGCGATTCGCTCAAAGAGTTTTTCGCAGAGCTTGACCGCATTCGCAATGAGGAAGTGCCCGCGCAGGAGCTCCAAGATGTCAAGAATTATCTGACCGGCGTTTTCCCGATTCGGCTCGAAACGCAGGAAGGCTTGACCGGGCAGATTCTGGCGACGCAGTTATACGATCTGCCGAATGATTACCTGGCAACTTATCGCGAAAAAATCAATGCGGTAACAGCATCGGATATTCAGCGAGTCGCGGAAAAATACATCGCGCCCGACCGGATGGCAATCGTCATTGTCGGCGATGCGGCGGCAATCAGCGAGCAAATCAAACCATTCGCTGGGAAAATCGAATATTTCGACGCTTCGGGAAAATCAAAGGAGCTTAATAAAACTATGAACAATTCAGCAGGAAACACGACTGCGGAAGGAACCTGGAATCTTTCGGTTTCAAGCCCGCAAGGAGATTTGCCGATTTCAGTAACTTTAAAAACCGAAAGCGGCAATCTCGGCGGCACAATCAACTCGCCGCTTTTCGGCAGTTCAGACATTACGGGCGGTTCGATTGACGGCAATAAAATCAGCGCCGTCAGCGCGGTTAGCTTTCAAGGTCAATCAATCGAAGTCAAAATTAACGGCACAATCGAAGGCGATTCGATGAGAGGCAGCGTTACGACTTCAATACCGGGAATTCCCGAATTATCTTTTACCGGAACAAAGGCTGATTAAAAACGATTGAAGCCAAATGGTTTTTGTTGTATTTTAATTTGTGCTTTGGGTCGTTAGCTCAGTTGGTAGAGCAGTTGACTCTTGTTATTTGAAACGGGAGCCTTTGTTGGAAACAACAAAGTGAATAATGCGGCTGTATGCTGGAACACCCTGAGAGCTTCAAGTACGTTTTCTGAGCGTGACAATCTTGAAGATTGGGCAATCAGCAGGCAACTCTTGAAATTAGCTTTAGTTTCAAGAAAGCCCTCAGAGACTGAACGCCGCACACCCAAACAGTTTCGGCTGTGGGCGATGAGACAGTCCAGACTACAACGCCGGTTTAACAAACAGCGGCTGGTGAAAGCCAGTGTGGTAGGTAATCAACGGGTCACTGGTTCGAGCCCAGTACGACCCACCAAAGTTTTCAATAACTTAAGGGCATCTGTTAGATGCCCTTTTTAGTTTTAGTGCGTCATTGGTGCGCCGAGCTTATAAAGTGCGCCGAATTTTGGTAGTTTTCAAATAATGCGTCGTTCGGATTAGACTACACATTGCCGGAGGAGATTATGAAAGTTTTCTTATTTCTGTCAATTTTGATACTGCTGATTTCACAAAGCCTAAACGGACAAATCAAGTCTGAAAATTCTCCGGTCGAAGTGATTAACTCGAAATGGTCGAAATCTCGCCAGAGGATAGAGAATCCCGATAACCAGAGGGTTATTCCGGCTGAATCAGCTACGGCTCCCGGCAATAGAAACCTTGAACGAAACCGCAGAATTAACGATCCGGTAGGAACTCCGGATCCAAAGGAAAAGACGATTGAGGCGCGCAGCGCAGCGCTTGAAAAAAACGTGCAGGATTCGCGCTCTCCCAAATCCAAATTCGTAGATGGTTTCATATACCAGGCAAGAATCCGTAATGCAGGCAAGAATACAATTGAGATTGTGTTCTGGGAGTACCAATTCAAAGAGAAAGAAAATCCGGCAAACTTTGTATCTCGGCAGTTTCTCTGCGGCGTTCAGATCAAGCCCGACAAGGAGCAAGACTTGAGAGTCTTCAGCCCAAGCAGCCCGGGCAGCCTGATTAGTGTTGACAGTTTGGAGAACAAGTCCGGAAGTCTTTTTGAGGAAAAGATTTTAATCAATCGCGTGGAATATGCGGACGGAACAATTTGGCAACGTAAGAGCTGGAGCTATGCTGATATGAAACCATCTATAGATCGCGCTCTGGCAACTCCCTGGGGACTTGAAATGTGCAGAAACCTTTAGATGAACAAAAAGCGCTGGAGTTAGAAAACGAATAAACAATGTCTCAAAAACGACACTTTTTAAGACAAAACAGAAAAGTGAATATTTTCTTTGACTGACAAAAGATGGAAAGATTTTGAAGGTGCTTATCGTGTTAAATATGACGCTTCGTTTCCGCTTTCGGTTCTTGCCCGGCGCGAGCCGCTAATAGTTTCAACACAAAAGGCGAGTAGTGATACTCGCCTTTTGTGTTGCTCACACTTTTACTCAGACTTCCGGCTGAAGCGATGTTTTGCCGCATCTTTGCGTTAATTGCTCGGCACGTCGCCGTTTGTGCCGAACTGCGTGGCGGCGAAGCCCTTCGTCGTTTGCAGCAAATACCATGTTCCGACCGTTGGTCGAAAAACGCCGAAGTCGGCTCTTCCGTCGCCGTCGTAATCTCTGGCAGCAGGAATGTCGCCGTTTGTTCCCCATTGCGCGGCTTGAAACTGATTATCTGAACTGCGGAGAATGTACCAGGTGCCGTTTGAAGGACGGAAGACGGCGTAATCGGTTTTCAAATCTCCGTCGAAATCGGCGGCTTGCGGGATGTCGCCGTTTGTCCCGAAATGCACGGCTAGCATCTGGCTGCCATTTCCCGGTTTAACATACCACGTTCCGTTTGACGGGCGGAAAACCGCAAAATCCCGCAGCCAATCGTTGTCATAAAACCCGGGAACAGGAATGTCGCCGTTTTGTCCGAACATAAAACTGGATGCTGCGCCGCCTAAAGTGGGGGAATTATCCGGGTTGCTCAAGTAATGCCAAAATCCGTTTGGACTGAACACCGCAAAATCCGCGCGCCCGCTTCCATAGAAATTCATCGGTGCGGGAGTGTCTGCTGATGCCCCCCAGTGAAACGCGCGAAAAGCGTTGTTTGAGCTTTGTAAAACGTACCAATATCCGCTGCGATAAACGGCAATGTCCGTTTTGCCGTCGCCGTCGTAATCGGCTGCGACGGGTTTATCGGTCGAGACACCGAACTGGACGCCCTGCATTTGATTGGTTGACGAATGGAGTACATACCACGAACCGTTTGACGGACGGAAAACCGCTATGTCGGCTCGCCCGTCGGAATCGAAATCGCCCGTTGTATTTCGCCCTAAATATCGAATCAATGCGGCTTGCGAGCTGGCGTTGATAGTCGCTTTGCCTGCGCCTACGACTCTGCCGTTTGGCTGAACGGCGACTGCATAAAGCTCTTCGCTGCCGTTCATCGAGTGGATATGCTTACCCGCATTGCCGTAAAACGGATCGGGATTTCCGTTGAGCAAAAGACGCGCCGTTGCAAAATCGGCTGGAGCATCAACGGTGCTTTGCGAAAATCCGACGGCGATGATTGTTCCGTCCGGCTGCAATGCCAGATCGCGTAATACGTCGGTTCGGTTATCGAAATCAACGTAACGAACGCCGCCGAAAGCGGGATCCGCGCTGCCGTCAAAGTTAAACATAGCGACGAAAAAATTGCTGGCTGATTGCCCGTTAACTATAACGTCGGAGGTGCTCGTTCCGCCGACCAATAATCTTCCGTGCGGCGTCGCGATAACCTTTTCCACGCGATTGAAATTAACGGTCGGCGGAAATACGAATCCCTGACCGCCGAAATTAGTGTCAATGACGCCATTTGCGCCAAGGCGCATCAAAAAATATTGGGGAAAAACAGGGTAGAAAAAATCGCCCGCAGCAACGATCTTTCCGTCCGGCAGCAGGGCTATTGATTTGATTGTCGGCGAATTCATACCGGCAGTTCCTTGAATCATATATCTGCCGGGCGCGCCGTTTTGGGAACCGAAACCGTTGTCGAAGCCGCCGTTCGGGTTCAAACGCGCGAAGCATAATTTAGGCTGCGGAGTGCCGCCGGTGGAATTGTCGACACAAGTTCCGGCGATCAGGATTTTTCCGTCCGGCTGCACCAAAGCGTCTGCCGGAACGTCGTCGCCGTTTCCGATTGCAAAGGTCAAACTGCCCGTGCCGTTAAAAGTGTTGTCAGCATCACCGTTCGGCAAACGGCGCAAAACCTCAATGTCTTTTGTCGCATCGTTGTGCGCAACGAGAAGGATTTTGCCGTCGGGCAGAATCATTACCGTTTTCACGAAATTGTTCGCCCCGCCGGGACTAAGCGAAATGTAACCGGTCCCGCCGCCAAATGTCGGGTCGGGCGTTCCGTCCTGGTTAAAGCGAGCGGCGAGATACCGCATATTTCCATTTAATGTGCTTGTTCCGACGGCTACGATTTTTCCGTCCGGCTGCACGGCGACATCATGGAAATAGCTCGCATCGCCAAATGATTTAACGATCACACCATTTGTTCCAAACGTTCGGTCTAAATCCGCCGGAGCCGCCACCGCGACAAATGCCGATAAGCCGCATAGAACTGCACAAACGAAAAATCCGCGCACCTGTTTATCCAGCGTATAAATTAAAGATTTGCTGGTATTGCGAAATTTATTTATGAAATGGTTCTGCATTTTTGTTTTTCCTTATTTCTCAAAATTCGTGACCTTCTCAATCACACAAACAAAAATACGCAGTTCCGAAAACTAATACACTACGTATATAGATAGTTAGAAAAAATTCTTTTTATTTCGTGAAACCGCGATAGATATTGAATAAAAGAAAAAATGCGCGAAAATTCTCATGGTTTTCGCTCATTTGATTACGATTTCACTAACTAAATACACAGAACGGTTCGCGCCATCGCAGATCGTTCTTGTTTTAGATTGCCCTCAAACGGCTTATTATCCGCCAAAATTTTAAATGTGAAGCGAAAGTTTGAGATTCAACTTTTCGTCTTTTTGTTTTTTGACGGAAGAACTGTTTCGAGCTTCCAATTAAAATTAGCAAACTCGTCTTTTGATTTAATCAGCAGCCAGTTTCGCTCGTTTCCTTTCATTCGCAAAATCGCAAATTCGCCTTGCAGCTTTTTGCCGTAAAGCCTGAAAATCAGCTTTCCCTTTTCCAATTGCCCGGCGACAATTTCAAATTCGCCGTTGTCCCAAATTCTGACTTCGCCCGCGCCGTAAGTGCCTTCGGCGAGTGTGCCTTCAAAATCAATGTAAGAAACGGCGTGGTCGGGAACGGCGACGGCAAGTCGTTTTTCGTTTGGATTGAGCGAAACGCCTTTTGGAACAGCCCACGATTTTAGAGCTCCGGCGATTTCCAGCCGAAAATCGAAATGAAGATTGGTAGCGTGATGTTCGTGAACGACAAAACGGCTGCGTATCATATTTTTCTCTCCATTTTTGTATTTTAACATTTAGAAAAATTACATTGCCGCGTATCGCTCGCAGACGTTGATTGTCACATCTTAGAACGCTTTTTTCGGATGAAAATTAGCAAAGCTGCAATATTTAGAAGTTTATTCAATAAAAACCAAGTGGAACGCGCTTTGCACTGTGTTTTACAAGAGGTGTGCGCTATGACTAACGATAACCAAACAAACCCTGACGAAAAAGACAATTTTGTAAGCGAGGAAGACACGGAAATATCGCTTCCGCCGCCCGCGCCGAATTTCGAGACTGCACAAGCCGCGCCGGTTCAGCCCGTAATTCCCGTTGCAGCGGTTCCGGGCGAAGCGCTTGGAGCGTTTCCCCAACATCCACAAGTCGTTTACGTCGCGCAGCCGACTGTGGTTCAACCGAACCGAAGTTGGAGCTGGATTCCTGCGGCTTTGGTTTTACTTCTGGTGGCTACCGTCGCCGGCGCTTTCGTCGGAGCCGAGCTTTATAAACGCTCGATTTATGCCGAATCCGCCGTCCCATATTCATCCGAAGATGTTTCGCCTTACGCCGATTCGACGACAGGCGAAAACAAAACAGCTAAAACGGGCGAAGAAAATTCGTTAACCGGCAAAAAGGAAGCCGGTTTGAACGAAAACATTAAATCTGCGGACGGCAAATCCGAATTGAAACAAATCAATTCGATTTCAACAAGTTTTGCTCCGATTCAAAAAGCCGGGATGGTAGAAACCGAACGCGGCACCGAAGGCGAGGAAAACAATCAGGAAACGGCTGAAGGCGGCGACGAAGAAGAGAATACGGCGGACGAAAATAAAGCCGAAAAAAACAAGCGGCTATCACAGCCGGACGATGAAGAGCCGCCTCCGCCGCCGGTTCAGCGAAAAGCCAAAGAATTGCTGCCAAAGAAAGTCGAAAATGTAAAAGACACTGAAAATATCGCTCCGCCGCAGAGAGGCTTGCAGGATTAACGATTCACAAAAATAAGAAAAGAAAAATGCCCGATGAAATGTCGTCGGGCATTTTTCTTTTCTTTAATATTTCCTCTTTCTTTGTCCATAAAAATTAGATTATAATTATTTACCTGATCCGAATGATTCGGCGCTTTGTCGTGTTGACGATGAAGCAAACATAGTTTAAAGTCCAATTTCCGTCTTTTCTCATCGAATCCTCAAAAATTTATGAACGGCGAAACGCAGATTAATCGGCTTTTACATACAAATTCCGCAGACAATGTGATTTTAAGACAGGTTCTTGATTCAGTTCCCGCACTCATTTCTTATATTGATGCGGATTTAAGATACCGTTTTTTGACCAAAGGTTATGAAGAGTTGTTTGATTGTCCGGTCGAATCCTTGATTGGGAAAAGATTAGCTGAGGTTGTCGGCGATGAAGCGTTTCAAAAAGTTCTGCCGCATCTTGAAAAGGTTTTGTCAGGCGAGCGAATCGAATTTGAATCTACGCTTCGTTATCAAAATGGTAAAAAGCGAGCCGTTGCCGTCACTTACATTCCAGATATTAACGAAAGCGGGCGCGTTTTAGGTTTTACGGCGGACGTTCGAGACATTTCCATTAGAAAACAAACGAGAGAAGCGCTGCGCGAGCGTTCGGATAAATTAAATCTCGCGCTCGACGCCGCGCAGCTCGGAGATTGGAGCTGGGATGCCGCAACCGATTTTGTCTCTCTTTCGCCGCGCGCCGCCGAAATTTTCGGCATTGAGCCGCATCCGAATTTGACCTGGGCGCAGTTGCGCGAACATTTAGTCGAAAGCGACCGCGAACCAGCGCATCTGGCGGTTAAAAAAGCCGTCATTGAAAAAACCGAATACGACATTGAATATCGCGTCAATCATGGGGATGGAAAACAAGTCTGGGTTTCGGCTCGCGGGCGGGCGTTTTATGACGAGAACGGAAAAGTCATTGGAATAATCGGCATTGTTCAGGACGTTTCCGCCCAAAAACAAATCCAGAACGTTTTGCGCGACCAAACCGAAGCTCTGCGTTCAATCAACGAAATCGGCAAGTTGCTCTCCGGCGAGCTTGATTTGCAGAAGCTGGTGCAATCTCTGACCGACGCCGCGACCGAACTGAGCGGAGCGCAATTCGGCGCGTTTTTCTACAATGTTTTGGACGAGCGCGGCGCGTCTTTTATGCTTTATACGATTTCCGGCGTGCCGCGCAGTCATTTTGAAAGTTTTCCGATGCCGCGCGCCACCGCGCTTTTCGGTCCGACGTTTCGCGGCGAAGGCGTTGTCAGAATTTCCGATGTTCGCAGCGACGAGCGTTTCGCTAAAAACCCGCCGTATTTCGGAATACCCACAGATCACTTGCCGGTCGCCAGCTATCTAGCCGTTCCGGTGATTTCGCGTTCGGGCGAAGTTTTGGGCGGTTTGTTTTTCGGTCACGAAAAATCGGGCGTTTTTAACGAGCGCGCCGAACAAATCGTCGTCGGGCTTGCCGGTCAAGCCGCCATTGCCATTGACAACGCCAGACTTTTTGAATCCGCCGAACGGGCACGCCAGGCGGCGGAAAAAGCCAATCGCCTGAAAGACGAATTTTTGGCGACTGTTTCGCACGAATTACGCACGCCGCTCAATTCGATTCTCGGCTGGGCGAATCTGATTCGCAAAGGAGGCTTAACGCCGGAAATGCAAGCGCGCGCTTTGGCAACCATCGAGCGCAACGCTCGTTCGCAGCAGCAGATTATCGAAGATATTTTAGACGTTTCCCGAATCATCACCGGAAAATTGCGGCTCGAAATTGCGCCGCTCGATTTGGCTGAGATAATCGAAGCGGCAATCGAATCGGTTCGTCCGTCTGCCGAAGCAAAATCAATTCGACTCGAAACCGATCTGCGCCAAAGCAAAGCGCGCGTCAACGGCGACGCGCATCGCTTGCAGCAAATCATCTGGAATCTGCTGTCAAACGCCATCAAATTTACGCCGAAAGGCGGCGTTGTTGAAGTTAAGCTAAAGCGCATCAATTCTCACGTGGAGATTGTAGTTCAAGATTCGGGCAAAGGAATCGAGTCGGAATTTTTGCCCCACGTTTTCGACCGTTTTCGTCAAGCCGACGCTTCGACAACGCGCCTTCACGGCGGTCTTGGCTTGGGATTGGCAATTGTGCGTCACTTGGTCGAGCTGCACGGCGGCACGGTTTCAGCCGAAAGCGAGGGCGTAAATCTAGGAGCGACATTTACAGTCACTTTGCCGATAACGGCTCTTCAGAGTGAAACCGTACTTCCGGTTCTGCAAACACAAACGCTTGATGCCGCACATCCGCACTTTCATCTCTCTCCCGGCATTGAATCAAAACTTGAAGGCTTGCGAGTTCTTTGCGTCGACGACGAAGCGGATGCGCGGGAATTGCTTTTTGCGGCTTTGTCGCAATACGGAGCGTCGGTCAAAACCGCCGCTTCCGCCCGCGAAGCTCTGGAAATTTTGCGGCATTGGAAACCGGATGTGATTCTTTCCGACATCGGAATGCCCGACGAGGACGGTTTTTCTTTGATCAATAAACTTCGCGCATTGAGTCCGAGTCAAGGCGGAAAGATTCCGGTTGCTGCGTTAACCGCTTATGCCGGAATTGAAGATCGCCAACAGATTTTGGTGGCTGGATTTCAATCCTTTGTCGCCAAGCCGGTCGAAACAGCAGAGCTTGCCGCAATTGTCGCGGAGCTTGCCGAAAAATAAAAAAGCGGCTGGTTATTCCGAACGATAACCAGCCGCTTTTTTATTTTTCGGTTTATTGATTAGACAGTCGTACTAAAATGAAATAACAGCTCTTTCAAAGCGTTTTTCACTTCTTCGGGCAAATCTTCTTTTAAAGACAGATCGTAAAGCGCCGGCGTCATTTTACTCGAATTCAAATTGTGCAGAACTTTGACGGTTGCCAAACGCACCTGCACGCTCGGATGTTCGGCGATTGTTTGCAAAATCGGACGAAATTCATCGGCTTTAGTCAGCAAAGTCAAAATCGCAAACGCCTCGTAAGACTGCTTTCCGTCGGAAGAAGAAAGCCGCTCGAAAGCGCGGGCGGCAAAACCGGATTCGACGCAGGCGAGCGCCGCCAATCTTAAACGCTCCGTATCATGGCTGCCGATAACGCGGACGAAAGCGTCAGAACGGTCGAAGCTCAAACGCGAGAGCGCGCGCGCCGCAGCCGCCCTGACTTCTCTCGAAGGGTCTGCGCCGGCAAGCAGAATCGGCTCGAAAACCAATTCGTGGTCAAAAGCGGCGAGCGCCATAATCGCTTCGATCCGATGTCTCGCGCTGGAGTCGTAGAGCGCGACTTGCGACAAGCCTTCAATTGATTCCTGCGTTTTTGCAGCCGTCAACACGCGAATCGCGAGCGAGCGCATCATTTCATCGTCGTCGTCTTCTTTGAGCTGTTCGAGCGCGTCTATCACAGATTCGTCGTGCGCGGCGCTCGGCAGCGGCTTAATTGGCTGAGGCGTCGTAAGCTGCCAGAAACTTAAATCAACGGCGGGTTCGCTCGACGCTTTTTCTTTGCCAAAGCCGTTTTGTTTGGAACTCTGGAAATTTTCAAAAGATTTCGTTGCTCCGGTTGAATTAGATTTTCTCGCCGTGCCGTTTAAATTGTTTTTTTCCATTGATCGCTTTTTATTTTCGGCGGAACCGGCTTGAATCCAATCGTCAACTTTTCGCTCTTTGCCGTTGTTTGAAACGGGGCGCGCGCCTGCGCGCCGAATGGTAGTTTCCGTTTTGCTTTTCGGATAAAGTTCCTGCTTTTTCTTTTTCGCGCGCGCCCAAAAAACAGCGCCGACTGCGGCAGCGACGGCAACCAATCCGAGATAAACCAATGTATAATCATCGGATAAAGCATCTCCAGATGAACTTTGCCCGAAGATTTCGGTTGAAAAAGCCGAAACGGCGGCACAACAATATGCAATGTTGACGGCACGAAAACTTGAGATACGAGCTGCGGATTTCGGTAGGATTTGTTTCGGAAAGTAAAAAAAAGGCATCCTCGATTTGGTGTTCATTTTTTTCTCGTCAAGAAGTTAAAGGGAAACAGAAGATTTCTCATTCTGGGAAAAAAGGAAAGCTGCGCGAAGCAAAATTTGCGCGCGAAATCATTATGCAACTTTTTAACTATGTTTGTCACTTTTTTTTTGCTTTTTCCAATTTGCATTTTTGAATTTGACGAACCGAGGCTTGTCGGTTAAGACTATCGCAAGTTTTAAAATTCAATCTTTTTATTAAATTTATGAGTGCGACCGAGCGAAACGACTTAATAAATAGATACGGCAGCGGTTTTTCCGAAGTCGAATCCGCGCTGGCAGATTTTCCGTCCAAGAAATTAACTGCAAAGCCGTTCGCCGGAAAATGGAGCGCCGCGGAAATCGTTCAGCATCTCGCCGACAGCGAAATGACGAGCGCGATTCGACTGAGAAAATTGCTGACCGAAGATTTTCCGGTGATTCACGGTTACGATCAGGACAATTACGCCGAACGTCTGCGCTATAACGAACGCGATTTAGCTCCCGCACTCGACGCTTTTCGCGCCGCGCGTGCCACGAGTCTGCAAATTTTACAAAATTTATCGGAAGAAGATTGGCAGCGCGAAGGCTGGCACACAGAGCAAGGTCGTTATTCAGTCGAAAAATGGCTCGAAATTTACGCCGCCCACGCGCACGGGCACGCCGAGCAGATTCGCCGCCTGCGTGAAGCTTTGCACAGTTAGCAATCAACAGTTATCAGTTATCAAAATGAAGCTATTATTTGATAACTGATAACAGTTAACTGATAACTGTTAACTGTTATGCTTGTTTCGGAAACAAATTTTCCAGATTTAAAGCTCGCGGCGCGCGGCAAAGTGCGCGATGTTTACGAGATTGACGACCGACATCTTTTAATCGTCGCCACCGACCGCATTTCGGCTTTCGACTGTATTTTGCCGACTCCGATTGAGCGGAAAGGCGAAGTGTTGACCGCCATTTCGCGTTTCTGGTTTGGAAAGCTGGAACAAATCGGCGTTTCTCATCATTTGGTTACAACCGAAATTAAAGAAATGCCGCAGATGCTCAAAAAATACGCCGAAACGCTGCGTGGGCGCTCAATGCTCGTCAAACGCACCAAAGTTTTCCCTGTCGAATGTGTCTCGCGCGGTTATCTAAGCGGTTCGGGCTGGAAAGATTATCAAGCGAACGGCGAAATTTGCGGACACAACCTGCCGCAGAATTTGAAAGAATGCGAAAAACTGCCTGCGCCGATTTTTACGCCCGCAACCAAAGCACCGAGCGGGCACGACGAAAATATCAGCGAAGCGAAAATGGCTGAAATAATCGGCTCGGAAAATACAAAACGGCTGAAAAATCTGACGCTTATGATTTACAATTTCGCCGCCGATTACGCTCGGACTCGCGGAATTATTGTTGCCGACACAAAATTTGAATTCGGACTAGATGATAACGGCGAGATAATTTTGATTGACGAAGTTCTAACGCCTGATTCTTCACGTTTTTGGGCGGCGGAAACTTATGAGCCGGGAAAATCGCAACCGTCATTCGACAAACAATTCGTGCGCGATTATCTCGAAACCTTGAATTGGAACAAACAACCGCCCGCGCCTGCTTTGCCCGAATCAATCGCTGCTGCGACAACCGCAAAATATTTACAGGCTTATGAAATTTTAACTGGAAAAACTCTTTAATTTTGTTTTGGATTTTGGATTTACGCGGCGAAAAGCGGTGTTAAATCTAAAATTTAAATCTAAAATGCTTATGCGCGAACGTCTTGAAAAATTGATTAATGAAATGCTTGACGGGCATATTTTGCTCGACGAAGCCCGCGAGGAATTTGAGAAAATTTATATTCAAAAAGCCCTTGAACGCTACAACAATCACCTTTCAAAAACCGCCGACGCGCTCGGCATTCACCGCAACACGCTATCCAAGAAAGTAGCCGCTTATCAAGCGCCGACAAAAACTCCAAAACCATTGCTGTCGCGCTCTTCCCGACAGTAAATCCCGATCTCAAAATCTAACAATACTGTTATCAAGTTTTCTAACACTCTTGACAAAGCTTTCCGCATCCGGTAAATTAGCACTCGTTGGCGAACAGTGCTAACATATAATCAACAACAATCAAATCATCAGTATTTATCAATCGAAAGGAGCAAAAATCGAAATGGCTACTAAAATTAAACCGTTACATGATCGAGTTATCGTGAAACGAATTGAAGAAACAGAAAATATGCGCGGAGGGCTTTACATTCCCGACACCGCCAAAGAAAAACCGCAAGAAGGCGAAGTCATCGCCGTCGGAGAAGGCAAGTATAAAGAAGACGGCACACGCCAAACCTTGGACGTGAAAGAAGGCGACCGCGTTCTTTTCGGCAAATACAGCGGCTCGGAAATCAAGCTCGACAACGAAGAATTCCTGATTATGCGCGAAGACGAAATTCTCGGCGTAATTGAACGTGCAGGCGCTGCTGCCTAACAAATAATATTAATAGAATTTAATTGGAGGAAATATATGGCTAAACAAGTTATTCACGGAGAAGATTCGCGCGCGGCGATTTTGCGCGGTGTTAATCAGCTCGCCGACGCTGTTAAAGTTACGCTCGGACCGAAAGGTCGCAATGTTGTTATTGACAAAAAATTCGGTTCGCCGACAATCACCAAAGACGGCGTGACTGTGGCGAAAGAAATCGAATTGAAAGACTCTTTGGAAAATATGGGCGCGCAAATGGTGCGCGAAGTCGCTTCGAAAACTTCGGACGTTGCCGGTGACGGCACGACGACCGCGACCGTTTTGGCGCAGGCGATTTTCAAAGAAGGCGTTCGCACGGTTGCTGCCGGAGCAAATCCGATGGCGCTCAAACGCGGCATTGACAAAGCCGTCGAACAAGTAGTCAACGAAATCAAAAATCTTGCCAGCCCGGTTTCCGGCGATGCGATTGCCCAAGTCGGCACTGTTTCGGCAAACGGCGACAAAACCATCGGCACATTGATTGCGCAAG
This sequence comes from Pyrinomonadaceae bacterium, assembly GCA_036388995.1. Lineage (GTDB taxonomy): Bacteria > Acidobacteriota > Blastocatellia > Pyrinomonadales > Pyrinomonadaceae > JALZCH01. The sequence goes on from DASVQU010000152.1 coordinate 24,870, forward strand.
CAATGGATAAAGTCGGCAAAGACGGCGTGATTACGGTTGAAGAATCGAAGACGATGGACACGACGCTCGAAGTCGTCGAAGGTATGCAATTCGACCGCGGCTATCTTTCGCCGTATTTCGTGACGGACGCTGATAGAATGGAAGCCGTTCTCGAAGAACCGCTGATTCTGATCAACGAAAAGAAAATCTCGAATATGCGCGATATGCTCCCGATTTTGGAACAAGTCGCCAAAATGGGACGCCCGCTGTTGATTATCGCCGAAGACGTTGAAGGCGAAGCCCTTGCAACTTTGGTCGTCAACAAATTGCGCGGCACTTTAAACGTCGCCGCTGTTAAAGCTCCAGGCTTTGGCGACCGACGCAAAGCGATGCTCGAAGACATTGCGACTTTGACCGGCGGACGAGTTATCACCGAAGATTTGGGCATCAAGCTCGAAAGCGTGACGCTCGAAGACCTCGGCAAAGCCAAGCGCATTGTGATTGACAAAGACAACTCGACGATTGTCGAAGGCGCAGGCGATGCAGGCGCGATTCAAGGTCGCGTCGGAACGATTCGCAACCAAATCGAAACCACAACTTCGGATTACGACCGCGAAAAACTGCAAGAGCGTCTGGCTAAATTAGTCGGCGGCGTTGCCGTAATCAAAGTCGGCGCGGCTACGGAAACCGAAATGAAAGAGAAAAAAGCCCGCGTCGAAGATGCAATGCACGCCACGCGCGCTGCGGTCGAAGAAGGCATCGTACCGGGCGGTGGCGTTACTTTGGTTCGCGCCGGTCAAGTTCTCGACAGCTTCCAAGCCAATGAAGCCGACACTGACGAACAAATCGGTGTTTCGATTGTCCGTCGCGCTCTCGAAGAACCGCTTCGCCAGATTGCCGGAAACGCAGGCAAAGAAGGCGCGGTTATTGTCGAAAAAATCCGTGCCGAAACAAATCCGAGCTTCGGCTTCAACGCTCAAACCGAACAGTTTGAAGACCTAGTTGCCGCAGGCGTTATTGACCCGGCGAAAGTAACGCGCACCGCGCTCCAAAACGCCGCTTCAATCGCAGGCTTGATGCTGACAACCGAAGCAATGATTTCGGAAATACAGGAAAAAGACGATCACCACGCTGGCGGCGGAATGCCGGGCGGAATGGGCGGCATGGGAATGGGAATGTAACCTGTTTACTGTTTATAAATTTCTTAATCCAGATAAAAGCGGTTTTGTTCAATTTCGAGCAAAACCGCTTTTTCAATCTTGAGAAGATTTTGAAATTGGTATAACTTTGTGCGTAAATTGAGAATTAAAGCAGCAAAATTAATTTTGCAAAATAAACGTTACTTGTTTCTTTAAGCACCTTACAATCATTCTTCGTTTTCAAATTATGTTGAGGTATCTTCGCACGGAGTATTAATATGGGCATTGCTGAATTTGCTTTAAGTGTAATTGGCGGGCTAATAACAAATGTTATTCAAGCTGGTATTAATTTTTCCACACAATCATATTTTGAGCGCCGAAGAATACTAAGGCGGGTTGAAGATGCGACTGCTGAAGTTGTCGAACCGTTACTCCCGTTTCTGGAAAACGAGCGTATTGAAGAAGATAAACAACGTCGCTTAATTCAAACCTGTGTAGATGAATTAAAGCCTTTTACCGAAAACCCTGAGCCCTTATTTCAAGGTTCCCTAGACGGACAGAAAATATTTGAGAAATTATACGCTAACCGTGAACTACCTGAAGTAATTGTTGAGGATGGTTTAAAAGAAATTTACACTTTGTTGTTTCCTCGTATTGCGACGCTTCTCTGTAAAATTCCAATAGCGGTTAAAGATTGGGAGAATCAAGCTTGGTCAGAAAATTTCCGCAGGTTTGATGAAATCGCTAAACAAATGCGCTCTCTTTTCTACAGAGTTGATGAGTTAGGCGCACAACAATCAAAAGAGGCTGATGAGGTATTATCTGTTATACGTCGAGCCTTAGCGCAGAAAGTTGGTTTTGATTTAGACCTAACCGGACTAAGAGCCGATAAACCACTAGCTGGTAAATTCGACGATTTCTTTGTTCATCCTGAAATCAAAAGAGTATTAAAAGATAAAGAAGGTAAAGACTACACACAAAGCTTAAATACACCGAAAGAAAGTTTTGAATATTTCATTTTTAATAATGGTTTGTCCGTAACTATCGGCACAGCGGGTGCAGGAAAGTCCACCTGGTCAAAATGGCTTCAGCGTGAAGCTTTAAGCCCCAACTGGACTGGGATTGCAATCAGAATCGAATTACGGCAGATCTCCGTTAGCAACACTCCATCATTACATCAAATAATCAGAGATGCTGCCGGAAAGCACTTAGCAGAAGATATTACTTCCGAGCGCATTACTAAATGGCTCGAAACAAAGCAAGTTCTTTTTATCTTTGATGGTTTCGATGAAATTAAACCCAGCGAAAGGGATGATATTTATAATTGGATAGTAGATTTGGTAATGGTTTCACACGAATGTTCGATAATAGTTACGTCAAGACCACTTACTACTAATCACATAGAGCAATTTTGTAATGGTGCAGCACCTTGGAATATTGAGCCATTTAATGAACCTCGTGTTATTGATTACGTCGAGAAATGGTATAGACATACGCCATTAATTCAGGAAGAACAAAGAGATGTTGATGCAGGGAATTTGGCTAAAACTTGGATTAATGATTCAACTATCGGGCACCTTACAGGAAATCCTCTTTTGCTTTCAACTTTGTTAATGGTACATCATCTTGACGGTAGCCTCCCAAGCGGTCGCTCTCAGCTTTATCGGCGATATGTTGAAGGAATGCTGGGAATTTGGGACGACCGTCGCCAGGTTAGTGCCACTTCCGTTGAATTAACGTTGGAACAGAAGCGACAAATCTTAAGAGGTTTTGCCTTGTATTTATTTTTGATAGAAGAAGATCAATTAGATGAAACGAAGGTCTTAGAATGGTTGAATGAACAGCTCGGCAAAATGAGCATTAAAGAAGATGCAAATATTGTTCTTAATTCTTTGCGGGAACGTTCAGGATTGATTATTGGTCCGGGTGTTTACAATTTTGCCCACAAAAGTATCGCTGAATATCTTGTAGCCGAAACCATTTTGCAGGGCGACCAAAGAGATTTAGCGGGACAAAGATTCGACCGTTTTCTGCTTTTTGAACATCGTGACGATGACCGCTGGAACACAGTAACTTTTCTCTGGGCAGGGCTCGCCCCTATTGCTGATCTGGAATCGTTTATTGATGCATCAATTGATAGAAACAATATAGCTTTGGGTGCAGGTTTATTGTTAGACCAATTCGACCGAATACCTAGAGAAATCGCAAGAAGGTTGTTGTTAAAAATTACGAAGAAAGAAATTGAGTTTCAACTTGGACGAAGACATTGGATTGTATCAACATCAGATAATCCGAATACTTATTTTAAGTTTAAATTACCTATTCCTTCATTTGATATAAGAAAATTATCCTCTGGATCCGATTTTGAAGATTTAATCTTTAGTGCAGTTAATAAAGGCGTTATCGTTTGGAATGACATACACGAAACAGACGGTCATTTTAGAGATTTGATTTGGATGTCTTTTACTGTAAAGAGAAATGACTTAGAACAATGGGGTAATTGTTTAAAAGAATCTTTCCCTAAAACTGCCGAACAAAACTGCTGGCTATTCTGGATAGCTGAAAATTTATTTGTTTTCGCAATGCTTAAAAGTAATCAAGAATCTTTAGATAATGCGGTTTCTATACTTCAGGAAGTCCATCCTTCTTTTGAAGGCTACCTACCTATTGCATTGGTAAGTGCTGTCTCTAACGTATTATATAAAGGTCAAGAACAAAATTTCCCTTTTGACATCGAAAAAACACCTCATATTTTATTCGTTCTTACTCAATTCAAATCTGTTGATAGCAATCTTTTGAATCAAACACATCAATGGCGTTTAGCTTGGAATTTTAATGATGAACCAATAGACCTTCTTGATTATTTTATTGATGAAATTAAAAAATTAGCAATTGAAGGACAAATTAAAGATAGCTCTTTATACAATAATGTGAACACTTACATAAACCGCTTAAAAGATCAACGGATTTCATTCGAGGAAATTGAAAAATCTCTACAAAGTAGAGAAAATCACGCCATTAATAACGTGCAGATGAGCGTTATTAATGAATTGAAAACTTAGAATTATTCAATAAACTTTTTGCGAAAGAATATTGACGAAGTTTGATTTCCAATCAGCTCGCTGTTTGAATTGAGCTTAGGAACTTCATCGAATCAAAGCTTGCGGCGCAATTTTCCTCGAAGACTGGCTCAAATTCTGTGAAATTTTATGAAATTTTGTAAAATCGTTCATATTTCAAATTTCCTAAATCAAAAACCTTCTATCTAAATTCATTTCTACCTTATAATGTCCAAATCTTTAAAGCAGTTCTTTCGCATTTTGCCGGACTTTGAAAGTTTTCTTCAGAGGTTGATATGGAAGTACAAAAAAGTTGTTTTTATGATTTTGAATCGTTTCGGATTGACACTTTAAAACGTCAGTTGTTGTGCGACGGGAAAGTATTGCCTTTAACATCAAAAGCCTTTGCCACGCTTTTGTTTTTGGTTCGGCAGCAAGGCGAAACCGTAACCAAAGAAGAGTTGATGAATGCCGTCTGGTTTGATACGGCGGTCGAGGAAAACAATCTCACTCAACAAATCTCAACTTTGCGCAAGGCGCTTGGCGAACAAGCTCGCGCACCGCAATTTATTATTACAATTCCCGGTCAGGGTTACAGTTTTATTGCGCCTGTTAAGGAGAGCTTTTATTTTGAGCCCGAAATCGCTTTGCAGGAAATTGACGAATCAATCTCTTCGATTGAGATTAACCGGACAACCGAAATCGGAAAAAACGGAAGTAATTTAGTAAAGGCGCGGATTTTTCCGCCGTCCTTTCAATCTTTAGGACTGACATCTTTAATTTTGCTGCTGCTAATTGTCGTTTTGCCCGTCTTTTTTTTCTCAGAGTTAATTAGTTCCAAAAAACCCGCTATTTGCATATTGCCTTTTAAATCGCTGGACAACAACGAAAAGAGCAGTATTTTCAGCGATGGGATTCCTTCGTATGTCACTGCTAAAATTGGAAATATTCCGAATATGATTGTTCGCCCGATTGATTCTTCGGGAAAATATTACGGGCAAGAGCAAAACATCGTCGCAGTCGGGCGCGATAATAATGTAGATGCCGTTTTAACCGGCTCTACTCTCTGCGAAGGCGAAAGCGTTCAGATCATTGTTCATTTGTGGGACGTAAAAAATAACCGTCAAATCTGGGCAAAAGTGTTTAGGAAAAACGCTTCGGACGCATTAAATGTTCAAGAAGCGATTTCAGAGGAAATTGTTTCCGTTTTGCGCGAGGAACTATCAAATTAGCTCAAAATAATAAAATATCAATTTCAGAATCGCATTCAGCAGCGGAGAGTTCCCTCTTCAAATAAAATTTCACAAAATTTCATCTTCGTCTAAGGACTCATCTTCAAATCCGAATTTACTCTGCAAAAAGGAACATCATTAATTTCTTTTGGAGATGAAATGTCACTTTTTGCGACCAAACCCATTGATGAAATTATCGCCGAGACTGAGGAATCAGGCGAACATTCTTTAAAGAAAACGCTTGGCGCCGGCGCTTTAACTTTGCTCGGTGTCGGAGCGGTTATCGGAACCGGAATTTTCGTTTTGACCGGACAGGCTGCCGGAAGACACGCCGGTCCGGCGGTTGTAATTTCGATGGTCATTGCCGGAATCGTCTCGCTTTTCGCGGCTTTGTGTTATTCGGAATTTGCTTCTGCCGTGCCGATTTCCGGTTCGGCTTATGCTTACGGTTACGCGACTTTGGGCGAATTTGTCGCGTGGATTATCGGTTGGGATTTGATTTTGGAATACGCTTTCGGCGCTGCGACGGTTGCCGTCGGCTGGTCGGGAAATGCGGTCAGTCTGTTAAGTGATCTGGGCATTCAATTCCCGATAACTCTCAGCGCAGCGCCGGGGACAAAATTTGTGGCGCTCACCGATTCTCTCGCTCAACAGCTAAACAACGTCAAAATCGGCGAAACCGTTTTGCAGCCCACGAGCGGCTACAACATTTTAACCGGCGAATTAGCCACCGCAATCGCACAGCAAAACATAACCGCTCCGGTCGAAACGGCAATTTTCAATCTTCCCGCTTTTTTGATCTCGATTGCCATCACGCTGCTTCTGGTCAAAGGAATTCAGGAATCGGCGAATTTTAATTCGGTTGTCGTGATGGTCAAAATCGCGGTCGTCGTGTTGTTTATCATCGCCGGAATCGGTTACGTCAACACGCATAATTTAGGAATCGGCTGCGCGGCGGGCGAAAGCGGCTGCGCTCCGTTCATTCCGCCCAATACCGGAGTTTTCGGTGAATTCGGAATCAGCGGAATTTTTACCGGAGCGGCTGTGATTTTCTTCGCTTATATCGGTTTCGACGCGGTTTCCACTGCCGCGCAGGAAGCGAAAAATCCGCAGAAAGACATGCCGAAAGCAATAATCGGCTCGCTTTTGATTTGCACCGTGCTTTACATTCTGGTGTCGGGAATTATGGTCGGTCTTGTTTACTACACGCAGCTCAAAGAAGCCGCCGCACCGATTGCCGTGGCAATTGACGCCGCTTCACAGCAAGCCGCCGAAGGGACGTTTACAGCTTGGATTCTCAAATCGTTTTCTTTCATCATCAAATTCGGCGCGGTTCTCGGTTTAAGCTCGACGATGGTCGTGATGATGATGGGACAGCCGCGCGTTTTCTATTCGATGGCAAAAGACGGTTTGCTCCCGCCCTGGGCGGCAAAGATTCATCCGCGTTATCGCACGCCTTATATTACGACTCTGGTGACGGGCGCGATTGTGTCTTTAATGGCGGCGTTTGTTCCAATCGGTTTGCTCGGACAGCTTGTCAGCATCGGGACGCTGTTTGCGTTTGTCATTGTCTCAATTGGAATTCTCGTTCTGAGAAAAACAAAACCTGATTTGCCGCGCCCTTTTAAAGTACCGGCAGTTTGGATCATCGCTCCTCTTTCAGCGATAACGAGCATTTTGCTGATGGCAAGTTTGCCGCTCGACACCTGGCTGAGATTGATTATCTGGATGGTGCTCGGCGTGGTGATTTATTTTGTATATGGAAACAAACACAGTAAGTTGAGATCGCGGTTATAGCTAACGTTATCAAAAAAAGCCCGGCGATTTATCGCCGGGCTTTTTTCGATAACGTTCATGAAGGAACAATCAAAATTTTAATTTCCAATCGGCTCGCCATCTGCGTTGAGTTTGACGACTTCGCCGAATCCGAGTTCACGTATACCGTTTTCGACTTTGCTAAGATCGCCAACGACAATCCAGACGACTTCGCCCGGACGGACGAATTTCCTGGCTGCGGCGGCAAGCTGCGGTTCGGTCAGCGAGCGGAGATTGGTTGAATAATTCGACCAGTAATCGTTTGGCAGATTGAAATTGATTTGATTGATTGCAGCCGATTCGAGCGCGGAGAGCGTTTCAAATCTTCCCGCCAGACGCGAAGTCATATTACGCATAATGCTCGTAAATTCTTCGCCGCCGATTGGTCGCGTACCGGCGATGTCGTTGATTTCTTTGACGACTTCGGTCATTGATTCTTTGGTTTTGTCGGTTTGCACGGGCGCGACGACGAGAAATATTCGCTGCCCGCGCGCGTTTGTGACTTGCCCCTGCGTCCCGTAGCTCCAATGTTTGTCGAGCCTCAGATTGCGGTTCAATCTCGATGTCGCAATTCCGCCGAAATTTGTCATCACGGGTTCGAGCGCCAAATCTTCAGGCTGCCCGCTCGTTTCGGTGACGTGCGCGGCGACGATGACCGATTGCGGCGCATTCGGTTTATCAATCAGATAAATCTTTTTGCCTGCGGTTTTGGCGACGGTCGGAAGATTTTTGGCAGGCGCAGTGCCGGATTTCCAATTGCCCAGATTTTCTTCCAGAACGGGAAGTAGTTTGTCCATCGTTACGTCGCCGGTAACGATGACGGTCGAGCTTCCCGGTTTGAACCAATCGGCGTGCCATTTTATTAAATCTTCGCGCGTGATTCCTTCCACCGATTTCTCAAAGCCGGACGCCGGTTTACCGTAAGCGTGATTTGCGCCGTAGATAATGTTCGGCAAAACTCTCGTTGCCAGGCTGCGGGGATCGGCTTTTTCCTGTCCGATTTGCGCCAGACGGCGCTGTTTTTGAATGGCGAACAAATCGGCGGGAAACGACGGATTCAAAACGACATCAGCCATAATTCCGAGCGACGGGCGCAGATTTGCCGCCGTTGACTGCAAACGGACAAACGACATATCAAGCCCGCTTCCGGTAAACAGATTTGCGCCGAGCGAATCAAGCTCGTTGGCGATTTGGAAAGCGTCGCGCGTTTTTGTGCCTTCGTCCATTAAATCAACAGCAAGCGACGCCGCACCGGCTTTTGCGGGTGTATCAGAAGCTGAACCTGCATCAACGGCTAGAGCGACGTTGACAATCGGTGTTGAATGGCGTTCGAGCAGAATGACGTTTAATCCGTTTTTGAGCTTCGCGCGCTGCACGGCTGGAAATTTAACTTCGGGCGCACCGCCCAAAGCAGGCAGAATTTTGCGGTCAACCGCAGTTTTTCCAGCAGTCAATTTTGGAAACGGTTTGACGAGCATCGTGTAATGATTGGCGCGCAGCCATTTGTTGGCGGCGTTTTTGACATCGGCTGGCGTTGCCGTCGCCATTGCTTCGAGACGATTTAAATAAAATTCGGGCGAGCCGCCGTAAGTCTGGCTTTCGGCGAGAATGTCCGAACGTCCGCCGAAACCGCCGAGCGTTTCCGAGCCGCGCAGGAAATTTGCCAGATTCCGGTTTTGCATTCGCTGCAATTCTTCGGCAGTTACGCCTTTTTCGAGGAGTTCATTGACGACCGCATCGATTTCGCGTTCGACATCTGCCGGTTTTACGCCCGGTCTGACGGTTGCCGTAATTGTAAAACGTCCCGCCAATTCCGCGCCGAAAGCGCTTGCGCTGACATCGGTTGCGAGTTTCTTTTCATAAACCAGACGGCGGTCGAGATGCGAGCTTTTTGAACCGGCAAGCACGTCGGCAAACAATCGGAGATGCTGCGTTTCCGCATCTTTCCAGGTCGGAGCGTGATAAACGCGAGAAATGCGCGCTTGCGGCACTTGATCTTCCATTTCGTCCCGAATATTTCGGTCAAACGTCGGAATCCATTTTTCGGTTCGCGGAAGCGGCGGTCCCGGCGCGATTCCGCCGAAATATTTCGTCACTAATTCCAAAGCGCGTTCGGGCGTGATGTCTCCGGCAAGCGAAATCACGGCGTTATTCGGACCGTAATAAGTTTTGTACCATTCCTTGATGTCGTCGAGCGACGCGGCGTTTAAATCTTCCATCGAGCCGATGACCGACCACGAATAAGGATGCGAATACGGATAAATTTTTCCCGAAATCTCGCCGCCGACGCGACCGTATGGCGCGTTTTCGCCTTGTCGCTTTTCGTTTTGGACGACTCCGCGCTCGCGTTCGAGCATCGCTTTTGAAATGTTTCCCGCCAGAAAGCCCATTCGGTCGGCTTCGAGATAAAGCGTGCGTTCGAGGGCGGAAAGCGGAACGTCTTCAAAAAAATTTGTCCGGTCAACATTGGTCGTCCCGTTGCGGTTGTTTGCGCCGAGATCGTCCATCGCTTCGCGGAAACCGTGCGGGTAATTTTCCGAGCCGTTGAAAAAGAAATGCTCGAAAAGGTGTGCGAATCCGGTTTTGCCGCGTTTTTCGTTGCGCGAGCCGACGTGATACCAGAGATTGACGCCGACAATCGGGACGCTGTGGTCTTCGTGGACGAGCAGAGTCAAACCGTTGTCGAGAACAAATTTTTTGTGCGCGATGGAATATTGAGCGCGGTTAAACTGCCCTGAGTTGGCGTTTTTGTTGGATTGCTGAGCCGACGCCGGCAATGCGGCGAGTTGAAAAACTGTTGCGAACAACAGAGCGAGAGCGAAAAATGGTTTTTGTTTCATAGGAATCTTTGGCGAATTTCTTGAGAAATTTACTATAAGAGCCGAATTTTGTTTTTTGAATCGAAGAAAATTGCAGTAATTGTACGCCGCTGCTAACCGAAGGTTTCGGTAATAATGACTTGTATTGCTTTATAAAATTATTGTAACTTTCGTGCGTTCGATTGGATTATTGTATGCCGAAAATCAGTCTCAAACCAACTCACAAAGCTGTCGTCGAATTTTATTCGGCTTTGGAAAATTTTCAAAGGCTGGCAGTCAAACACGAATTGGCGATTAAAACGCCGTTTCAGAATCTGCTCGATTCCGCCGCGAAACAATTAAATTGGACGCTCGTGCCGGAATATGCTTACAAGAAAAAGCGGGTTGACGCTGGAATTGTTGATGAATACAACTTGCCGCGCGGTTATTGGGAAGCGAAAGATTCCGGCGACGATTTGCAAAAAGAAATCAAAAAGAAATTCGCCGCCGGTTACCCGACCGACAACATTATTTTTCAAACTCCGGCGCGGGCGATTCTTTATCAAAACAAGCAAATTGCGGATGACGCGGATTTAACACGACCGGAAGAATTGATTCGGATTGTCGAGAAATTTTTCGATTATACCGAGCCTGCGTTTGAAGAATGGGGCGCGGCGGCTTCGGATTTCCGCGAGCGGATAGCGGTTTACGGCAAAGCTCTTTTGGAGTTGATTGAAAAGGAACGCAAAACAAACCGGCGTTTTCAAACCGCTTTTGCCGATTTTTACGAATTGGCGCGGGCTTCGATTAATCCGAATTTGTCGGAAGGCGCAATTGAAAAGATGTTGATTCAGCATCTTTTGACCGAGCGGATTTTCCGCACCGTGTTTCGCAACCCGGATTTTACTCGCCGCAATATTATCGCCGCCGAGATTGAAAAAGTGATTGACGCGCTCACGTCGCAATCTTTCAGCCGGACGGACTTTCTCTCGCGTTTCGATTATTTTTACCGCGCTCTGGAAAAAGCCGCCGAAACGATTGACGATTGGGCGCAGAAACAGGATTTTCTGAACACGGTTTACGAGCGTTTCTTTCAGAGCTTTGACGAGAAAACCGCAGACACGCACGGCATTGTTTACACGCCGCAGTCAATCGTCAATTTTATGGTCAAATCGGTCGAAGAAATCTTGCAAAAAGAATTCGGCAAATCGCTGTCGAGCGAAGGCGTGCATATTTTAGACCCGTTTGTCGGGACGGGAAATTTTATCGTCCGCGTGATGCAGGAAATAAAGAGAACCGCGCTCGAACACAAATTTCGTCACGAATTGCACTGCAACGAAGTGATGCTTTTGCCGTATTACATCGCCTCGCTCAATATCGAACACGAGTTTTACGAATTGACCAAGTCTTACATTCCGTTTGAAGGCATTTGTCTGGTTGACACTTTTGAACTCGCCGAACGCGCTCAACACAGCTTAGGTTTTATGACGGCGGAAAACACTGCCCGCGTCGAACGCCAAAAGAAAAGCCCGATTTTCGTCTGCGTCGGCAATCCGCCGTACAACGTCGGGCAGCTAAACGAAAACGACAACAACAAAAATCGCAAATATCGAGAAATGGACAAGCGCGTGGCGGAAACCTATGCCAAAGATTCACGCGCAACCAACAAAAATGCGCTTTCGGATGTTTACGTCAAAGCGATTCGCTGGGCTTCGGACAGAATCAAGCAAACGGGCGAAGGCGTTGTCGCATTTGTAACGAATAACGGATTTTTAGAAAGTCAAGCATTCGACGGAATGAGAAAACATCTCGAAGAAGATTTTTCCGCAATTTATCACATCAATCTCAAAGGAAATGCCCGAACAACAGGAGAGCAGCGACAACGAGAAGCCGGAAATGTTTTTGGCGATTTAATTCGCGTTGGGGTTGGCATTACGTTTTTCGTTCGCACGAAAGAGAAAAAGGAAAGAGCAGAGATTTTCGTTTATTCGGTAGAAGATTATTTGAGAGCTTCGCAAAAGCAAAAAACTCTTGATGAACTAAAACAGATTTTAAATGTCGCTTTTGAAGTTTGCGAGCCTGATGCAAAACACACTTGGCAAACAGCAGGAATGCAAAATGACTTTAACAATCTTTTGGCAATTGGGGATAAAGAAGCCAAAGCTGCTAAAAGTTTAGACGCTGAAGCAATATTTCAAACTTTCAGCAATGGCGTTAAAACAAACCGGGATAATTGGGCTTTCAATTTTAACCAAGAGGTTTTAGGGGAAAACATACGCCGTTCAATAGATTTTTACAATCAGCACGTCTACAAATGGGTACATTCTGACAAACAAAAACTGATAGATGATTTTGTTAATTACGATGATAAACAAATTTCTTGGAGTCGTGACTTAAAACTTGATTTACAAAGAGGAAATTTAGCGGAATTTTCTGAAAATAAAATTCGTCATTCTTTGTATCGTCCTTTTACCAAACAATTTTTATTTTTTGATAAAGTCTTTAATGAAGAAGTTTATATTGTCTCGAAAATCTTTCCTAATGAAACATTAGAAACTGAAAATAGAATTATTGCTATTACGGCGCATTCACAAATTCCTTTTTCAGTTCAAATGGCAAATTGTATTACTTGCTTAGACGTTGGTGGTCGTCCTAGCCAAACTTTCCCGTTTTACGTTTACAGCGAGGATGGCGCGAATCGGCGCGAGAATATTACGGATTGGGCGCTGCGGAAATTCCGCGAGCATTATGCGAAACAGTCAGTACCGGGAGCGGTAGCGACCGGGTTAAACGCGAACACAAACCCGGTCGCTACCGCTCCCGGTACTGACTCAATGCGTGAATCCCGGCAAATCGCCAAGCGAGACATTTTTCATTACGTTTACGCCGTGCTGCATCATCCGGTTTACCGCGAAAAATATGCGGCAAATCTCAAACGCGAATTGCCGCGCGTGCCGCTTGCTCCTGATTTTTGGGCGTTTGCCGACGCGGGCGAACGGCTCGCCGCGCTTCACGTCAATTACGAATCGCAAACGCCTTTTGCGCTCGAACAAATCGAAAACCGCGAAGCCGAATTTAGCTTGCGCGTCGAGAAAATGCGGCTCTCGAAAGACAAAACCGAACTGCGCTATAACGATTTTCTGACGCTGCAAAACATTCCGCCCGAAATTTACGAATATCGTCTCGGAAATCGTTCTGCGCTCGAATGGATTGTCGAACAATATCAAGTCAGCACGGACGCGCGTTCGGGCATTACAAACGATCCGAACCGCTCAGATGATCCGAATTATATTCTGCGTCTTATCGGTCAAATCGTCGCCGTCAGCTTGGAAACCGTCGGAATCATCAAAGAACTCGAAAAATTAGAATTGTTAGACCGCCCTTAGTCATAATATCGAATTGAAAAGGACGATTATTTTGCAAACCGTCAGAGCAATTTACGAAAACGGCGTTTTTAATCCCATTTTAAATGGTGAGACAATCAACTTACCCGAACAAACCGAAGTCGAAATTACATTTGAAACGGTTGAGACTGAACGACAAAACCAACAGAATCTCGCCGAAGAATTGAGAGATATTGCCGAAAGTATGAAAGCAAATTCTTTCACTGGCAATCCGCCCCCTCTGATTCGTGATGATTTAAATTTGCGCTGAAAGCGCAGAAAGAAGGTAGCCAGATGTGAAACGTCTGGCTAGGCAAAAAAAACGACCGCGCGTTGAAAACGCGCACAGAAATAAATAAATGCCTTCAACACATTCAAGTCTGCATTTTCATCTTGTTTTTTCAACAAAAGAACGAATACCGATGATTTCGGACGAATGGCGCAATCGGCTGCACGCTTATCTTGGTGGTATCGTTAGAGGGCTGGAAGGCGTTCCGCTTGCTGTCGGCGGAGTTGCCGATCACGTTCATTTGATTGTCGGATTAAAAACATCGCATCGGATTGATTATTTATCGCGTGATTTAAAAGCCGATTCGTCAGAATGGGTTCACAAGAAAATTGGGAAAACTAAATTTGCCTGGCAAAAACGTTACGGCGTTTTTTCAGTTAGCCCATCAAGTATTGAAGGCGTTCAGCGATACGTTTTGAATCAAGAAGAACATCATCGCCGGAAAACTTTTCAAGAAGAATATGTTGAGTTGTTAAAAGCAGCAAATATTGAATACGACGATAAATTTTTATGGTAACGAATATCTGCCGCGCCTTCAGCGCGATGTATCTTGTTTGCGTGTACCAGACGTTTCACGTCCGGCTACCTTCTTGATGCCGCTTGCGCGGCTGAAAAAAAGAAATTTCACACAACTTTTCAAAAAACTTGCCAACCAAAATGCCAATTGCTTACATCTGTATAAATAGATTCCACAAAAAAATTGGCGTTCACTTTCTAACTTAAACCTGAAATATTTTTGTATTTCACAGTTCTCCCAAAATTCTTTTTTAAAGGTTTTGTGCGGCTGTACAAAAGAGAAAATAATAAATGAAGAAATTATTGTCTTTTTCCTTCGCAGCGTTTCTTTTCACCTTTTTCACCTTTTCTTTAACGAGCGCAGTCGCGCAAAACCCCGACAATTCGGAAAAACGATTGCGAAAGCAGCAAGCCTTTGAACTGCTGATCAGCAAAGCCGAACAAAAAAGCAAAGTCCGCGTGATTGTCGGCTTGGATGTGAGCATTCAACCCGAAGGCGCGCTAACCCGGCAGGAAACATCCATCCAGCGCGGGAAAATCAGAGAAGGACAGGAAAGATTTAAAAGCCGCCTGCAATTTCTTCGCGCCAGCGATTTGGATCAATTCAAATCAATTCCCTTCCTCGCGTTTGAAACCGACGCCGCGACGCTCGTTCAACTGAAAAACGATCCGCAAATTTCCTCAATCGAAGAAGACGAGCTTGCCGCGCCGACGCTGTTTGAAAGCACGGGAATCGTCGGCGCTCCGCAGGCTTGGTCGAGCGGTTTTTCGGGCGCGGGTCAAACGATTGTTATTTTAGATAGCGGAGTTGATAAAACTCACAGCTTTTTGAGCGGCAAAGTCGTTTCCGAAGCGTGTTATTCGTCGAATTTCGGAAACTCGACCAGCGTTTGTCCCGGCGGCGTGACCGAATCAACCGAAATCGGTTCGGGCGTTAACTGCACGACCAGCATCGCGGGCTGCGCTCACGGAACGCACGTTGCGGGAATCGCGGCGGGCAGAGGAGCAAATTTTAGCGGCGTCGCCAAAGATGCAAACATCGTTGCCATACAGGTTTTCTCAAAAGTTGACGACGCGACGGCTTGCGGCACGACGCCCGCGCCCTGCATTCTCTCTTACGCTTCCGACCAGTTAAAAGCCCTTGAGCGCGTCAAAGAATTAGCCGCGACGATGAAAATTGCCGCCGTCAATATGAGCCTCGGCGGCGGTCAATATTCTTCCAGTTGCGACAGCACGCAAAGATCGCGCAAAACCGTAATTGATAATCTGCGCTCGCTCGGCATCGCAACCGTCGTTTCCTCCGGCAATAGCAGCTATACCAGCGCGATGGGCGCTCCGGCTTGTATCTCTTCCGTCGTCAGCGTCGGCTCGACCGACGACGGCGGTTCGGGAACGACTCTCGACGGCGTTTCCAACTTTTCAAACGGCTCGGCGCAATTGACTTTGCTCGCTCCGGGACGCTGGATCAGTTCTTCGGTTCCGGGCGAAGGATTCAGAAATTATTCCGGTACTTCGATGGCTGCGCCGCACGTCGCCGGAGCATTTGCCATTCTCAAGCAGCGCGCGCCGAACGAAACGGTTTCCAAATTTATCAAAGCTCTGGTCAGAAGCGGTCAGCCCATCGCCGATTCTCGCAACGGCATTACCAAACCCAGAATCAAAATCGCGCAGGCGCTTGAAGCGCTCGGTAAAAAAGACTCTTCGTTCGATTTCGACGGCGACGGCAAAGCCGACATCTCAGTTTTCCGTTCTTCAAACGCTAGCTGGTACATTCAAAACAGCGCCGATAATTCATTCAGCGGCACGCAATTCGGTGCAAACGGCGATTTGCCCGCCGCCGCCGATTTCGACGGTGACGGTCGAACCGACATCGCGGTTTTCCGCGCCGGTTTCTGGTATCGCTTAAACAGCTCGGACAATCAATTCGTTGCAGCACAGTTCGGCTCGCCCGGCGACATTCCCGTAGCCGGAGATTTTGACGGCGACGGAAAAGCCGATTTAGCCGTGTTTCGCCCATCCGACGGAGCCTGGTATCGAAAAAACAGCTCCAACGATCAATTCGTCACTCAACAATTCGGCTCAAATGGCGACAAACCGCAAGTGGGAGATTTCGACGGCGACGGTAAAACCGATTTCGCGGTTTTCAGACCGTCGGCAGGCGCCTGGTACGTTTTGCGAAGCGCGGATAATTCATTTTACGGAGTTAATTTCGGAGTTCAGGAAGACGTTCCGACCGCTGCGGATTACGACGGCGACGGCAAAACCGACATCTCTGTTTTCCGTCCGAGCGCCGCGAGCTGGTACAGATTAAATAGCGCCGACAATCAATTCTACGGCGAGCAATTCGGCGTTGCCGAAGACAAGCCGGTTGCCGCCGATTACGACGGCGACGGTAAAACCGACATCGCTGTTTTCCGCCCGTCGCAAAGCTCATGGTATATCAATCGCTCGGCTTCGGGATTCCATGCCCAACATTTTGGCGCAGACGGCGATACGCCTGCTCCGGCTGCTTTCGTGCCTTAATATTCGATCAAAAAAACAAAAGTGCGGTCGTGAACAATATTCACGACCGCACTTTTGTTTTTTTTAAGAACTACTTAACGCCGCTCTTCAGAACGTTAAAATAATAGCTTGTGATCTCTTCGGTTATATATAACTGAAATTTGCTCCGGTTACAAACATAAGAACTTTTTCAATTCTTCGATATTAACGGGTTTAACGAGATGATGATTGAAACCGGCTTCGTCTGAGCGGCGTCGGTCTTCGTCCTGTCCCCAACCGGAAAGAGCGATTAAGCAAATGTCCGGCGAACGCTGGCGCAGGCGTTTCGCCACTTCATAGCCGTCAATGTCCGGCAAACCGATGTCCAGAATTACAGTGTCGGGCTGAAATTCTTCGGCTGCTTGAAGCGCATCGTGTCCGGTGAAAGCCGTCCGAACTTCGTGATTTTCCATCGTGAGAAAAATTTCGAGCATATTTGCCGCGTCAGTGTTGTCGTCAACGACGAGAATGCGCCCCGCCTTGATTGGTGTTCCGGGGTTTTCAATCTCTTGCTTTTTTTGTTTCTTTTCAGGTTTTTGGTCGGCGGCGAGCGGCAGACGGACGATGAACTCGCTTCCCTTGCCTTCGCCTTCGCTGTGCGCTTCAACGCGCCCGCCGTGCATTTCGACGAGCTTTTTGACGAGACTCAAACCGATTCCAAGACCGCCCTGACCGCGTTTTTCGCCGATTACGGTTTGCGCGAACATATCGAAAATGTCAGGCAGCAGTTCAAACTGGATGCCGATGCCGTTGTCGCGGATGCGAATCACGGCTTCGTCGCCCTCGCGTGCGGCGATGAGCAGAATATGCCCGCCGGGTTCGGTGTATTTCGCCGAATTATGCAGCAAATTTAAAATGATTTGCGACAAACGTGTCGGGTCGGCTTCTACGAAAACCGGCGCGTCCGGCAATCGCACATCGAGCCGGTGACGCAAATTTTCAATAAATGGCTGAACCGTTTCGACCGCCGCCGAGATCGAATCGGCAATATCAACGCGTTCTTTACGGAGCTTGATCTTGTCCTGAGTGATGCGCGAGATGTCGAGCAAATCATCAACTAAATGAACAAGTTGATTGGTTTGACGTTCGATGATTTCGCGCGCATGCTGTCCTTTTTCTTTATCGTTGCCGCGCCGCATAATTTCGAGCGCGGTGCGAATCGGCGCGAGCGGATTTCTGAGTTCGTGCGCCAGAGTCGCCAGAAATTCGTCTTTGCGGCGGTCGCCTTCGCGCAGGGTTTCTTCCATTTGCTGACGTTCGGTTAAATCGCGGGCGATTTTGGCAAAAGAATATCGTTCGTTGCCGCCGTGCAGCCGCATCATCACGCCGGAAACGTAAAACCGCGTTCCGTCTTTGCGAATGTGAAAACGCTCGTCTGCGGCGCGTCCTTCCTGACGCGCCGTTTCCAATTCTTTGAGATGCTCGCCTTTAGCGCGGTCTTCGGGCGTGAAAATAATTTCGCTGTGTCGTCCGAGAGCTTCTTCCTCTGAAAAGCCGAACAAGTTTTTCGCGCCCGTGTTCCAGGCTGTGTAATATCCTTTGCTGTCGAGCGTCATAATGGCGTAATCTTCGGCGCTGTCCATTATCAATCGCAGACGCTCCTCCGATTCGTGTAAAGCCTGTTCAGCCTGTTTGCGCGCGGTGATGTCCACGGAAACTCCGACAACTCCGATTAATGTTCCGTTGTCGTCATTGATTGGCGAGTTAAACACTTGCGCCGGAAAAGTCGTTCCGTCGCGTCGCTGCACGTTGAATTCCCCGCTCCAGCTTTTGCCTTGGCGCAGACGAGACATTATATCTTCGGCTTGAGCCGCCAATACTTTGGGCGTCGTCAACTCCATTATATTGCGACCCAACGCTTCTTCCGCCGTCCATCCAAATAGCTTTTCGGCAAACCGATTCCAAAAAAGAACAACTCCGCTTAAATCCGTAGCAATTACCGATTGCTCGACCGCATTGAGCAGATGTGCCTGAAATCGGATGGATTTTTCCGACTGTTTGCGCCCTGTGATGTCGAGAAACGTCAAAACAACGCCGTCAATTTTGTCGTCGGCGGTGCGGTAAGGCAGCAGACGCGCCAGATGATAACGCCCTTTTCGGCTTCGGACTTCGCGTTCGACGGGGCGGAGATTACGGAGAACCTGCATCGCATCTTCAGTCAAATCTGCGTAATCAAGCTTATTTGTCAGATCGTCAATCCGTCGCCCGGCGTCGGACGGAAGGATGTTGAAAATTTCCTGCGCACTCGGCGTAAAGCGTTTGATTTGCAAGCTGCGGTCGAGAAAAATAGTGCCGATGTCGGTCGAGTAAATCAGATTTTGCAAATCGGAATGTCCCCGGCTGACTTCTTCAATTTTTTCGCCTAGCTCAAAGTTAACGGTGGTTAATTCTTCGTTGACTGATTGCAGCTCTTCCTTGCTCGTTTCGAGTTCCTCGGTCGCCGAACGCAATTCCTCGTTTATTGACATCAATTCTTCGTTTGAAGCCTTGAGTTCTTCGATAGAAGTTTCGTGCTGCTCGATGGTCGAGCGAAGGCGGCTTTTGGTGCGGCTCAATTCTTCTTCGAGACGGCGGACGATAACTTCCATCGCCTGATTTCCGCCGAAATTTATCGAAGTCAATTCGGAATCGGCAAACGGAGCGTTTTCGGCGGTTTTGCTTTCCTCGAAAATGACAAGCATAAAACTGCCACCCGCATCCTGCGCGTCAACCGGCTGAACCCTGACGTTAACAAAACATTTTTTGCCCGCGATTTCTGCGCGAATCGGGCGCGTTTCCGCCGTTTTGTTGTCCTGTTTCGCCGTGTACAGCGCGGCTCGCAAATCGGCTCGCAAAGCGGGATGCACGACTTTGAGCAAATTGCTGGACGGCTCGCCGCCGACGAACTGCAGAAAACGTCCGACGTTTTCGGTCAAATGAACGATTTCGTGATCTTCGTTAACGAGCAGGCTCGGCGGAGCGTATTTTTCGAGCAGTCGAAAATGAAGCTCGTTAAACGAATACGCTCGCCCGTGCGCTCCGTTTGAAACTTCCGCCGTCGGCGCTTTTTCCTGAAGCCATCGGTCGTGAAGCGGAAGCGCCAGTGCCGTGTGGTCAATCGGATTTGTCGGGCGGCGCAGATAAAGTCGCTGTTTTTTGTCGTAAGGCGAAAACAGCAAAGGCAGATTTTCCGCCGATTCGCTTGAACCCAAAAACAAAAAACCGTTCGGCTGCAAAGCGAAATGAAACAAGCTCATCACTCTTTCCTGCGCTTCGCGATTGAGATAAATCAACAGATTGCGGCAGGAAATTAAATCGAGCTTGGAAAAAGGCGGGTCGCGCAAAATGTTGTGCGGCGCGAACAGAATCATCTCGCGCAAAGATTTTTTGACGCGGAAGGAATTGCCTTCTTTGGTAAAAAATCGGCGCAAGCGGGCGGGCGAAACATCTTGCTCGCAAGATGTTTCGCCGTAAAGCCCTTCGCGCGCAAAGGCAATCGCTTCTTCGTCAACGTCCGAAGCGAAAATCTGGATATTCGGAACATCGTCAAAGCGCGAGGCGTATTCGCAGAGCAGCATCCCAATCGAATACGCTTCTTCGCCCGTAGCGCACGCCGAAACCCACACGCGAATCTGGTCGTTTGCCGTTTTTCCCGCAAACATTCGCGGAACGATGTCGCTTTCCAAAACGTCAAACGAATTCGGGTTACGGAAAAAATTCGTGACGTTAATCAGCAGATTTGCCAGCAGGAAATCAACCTCTTCCGGTCGCTCGCGGAGCAGCTTGACGTATGCCTGCATACTCTCTAGCTCGTGAATCTGCAAATGACGTGCGATTCGGCGAAGCAAGGTCGGGTGTTTGTATTGTGAAAAATCGTGTCCGGTGCGAACCCGCAAAACGGCGAGAATCTCGCGCAAAGAAGTGAGGTCGTTTAGTTCCGGCGCGATTACGCCGTCGTCTGCTTCGGTCAGCCGCAATTCTTCGCTTCTTTTCCGCAATCCAAGCAGCTTTTCCGGCATTTGCTCAATCGGCAAAACCCAATCAACCAACCCTGTTTCCAATGCGTTGATCGGCATCTGGTCGTATTCAGCGTCCTTCGGTTCCTGAACAATCGCAAAGCCGTTTGCCTCTTTGATTTTTTTGAGTCCGAGCGTTCCGTCCTCGCCTGTTCCGCTCAAAACGATGCCGACCGCGCTCGCGCCGTAAGCATTGGCGAGCGTGCGGAAAAAGCGGTCAATGACGACGCGCGCTCCGCGCGAACGCTGCGGTTTCGTCACGCGAACTATGCCATCAATCATTTCCAGCCCTTTGGCGGGCGGAATTACATAAACGTGATTCGGCTCGACTTTGACGGCTTCGGTAACTTGAACTACCGGCATTTTTGTTTCGCGCCCCAAAATCGCCGCCAGATTGCTTTCGTGAGTTTGCGAAAGGTGAAGCACGACGGCAAACGCCATCCCGCTGTCGGGAGGCATTTTCGAGAAAAATTCTTTTAACGCCTTAACACCGCCAGCCGAAGCGCCGATTCCAACCGTTAAAAAATCCTTTTTCGATTTTTTGTGTGTAAGAGACTGCACTCCTCGCTTTGGAGCTTCGGAACTATCCATTGTAAATTCTTTCTAAATTAAGGACTCTTGTGTGAGTTTACGACTTTAAATTTTATAATTCTATATGGAATCGTACAATAATCCGCATATTCTAACCAACGGCTAAATTCCATAGTCGCGAAAGAATCAGCAGGTTTTAATTAATATTTTCTACAGAATCAAAAATGAAATTATTTTTGCCTGTCGCCGTTGGCGACTGAAAACAAAATTCAAATACCTTGAATTTTGTAGAAAATGATGGTGAAAACCTGCACCAATTACTCCGCCGCAGATTCCTGCAATATTTTTTCAGTGTTGAGCTTTTCGTGCCGCATAGCGACTTGTCTCATCACATCAATCCGGTTTTCGGCTTCCCGCGCTTTGATAAAATATGATTCCGAAAGCTCTTTTTGTCCTGTTTCAGCCAAATGATTGCCCAGATGCTTGAGCAGCATCATATTTTCTTCCATCACGCGCACCGCGTTCCAGATCGAATCT
>DASVQU010000153.1:0-8243 GCA_036388995.1 Pyrinomonadaceae bacterium
TAGTCTCAAAAACCTTCCTTTATGAGACTGTTTTGAGTCATAAAGCTATCACAAGTCAGGTTTGAAACATGCTTATTTTGAGTGAAGTTCTTTTGCTGGAATAATCAGGTTTTCCTCATCAAAAGCGGGATTGTGATCCGAAGACGTAACAGCCGCAGCTCGAATTGAAAGAGTGTGGAAACTTGTCTAATGTACGAACACCGTCGAGCCGGTCAATGATTTCAATTTCGTTTTGAGCGTGCTATAAAGAGAATACCAATCACTAGAAAAACAACAGCAACCCCGAAAAAAGTTCTATTTGTGCTTATACCAACAGCAAAAAAAGTTATTGCAAGAGCTATAAAAGCAAAACCGGCGTTTTTTGGATGTTTCATGCTTTATTAAACGTCAACTATAAACAAAGTGTTTCATTCGATTGACGAACAAGAAATCAATATCATTCCAAATCCTGCTAATACTCGAATGGACTAAACACATACTTTTTAGGGTTTATAAACAAATTTATAAACGCATTTAGCTAATAAATCATTGTAAAACCGAGCATTCCCGGAAAGGCACGTCTCTTGCTATTACATTCGGCGGAGATTCTTATGAATACAAAAAAATCAACGAAACGTACAATCAAGGGAATTGGATTAGGATTAGGCTTGCTTTTCAGCTTTTCACTTTTCGGCGTAGATGCTAACGCTCAAACGGCTCGGCAGGAACGCCGTGAAGATCGCAGAGAAGAGCGTCAGGAACGTCGCAGTGATCGCCGTGATGCGCGCCAAGACGGCTATAACGACGGCTTACGCGAAGGAGCGGAAGATGCTCGTGAAAGACGCCGGGCAAATGCTCAGGGTAACAGAGATTATCGAAGAGCCGGCGGCGAAAACAGCCAAGTCGAGAGACAGGCTTATCGCAATGGATTTATTCAGGGCTACAACGAAGCCTACAACCGTAATCGCCGCAATAATCGCAATCGCCGCGGATACTAATCGGGCAAATTAGAAATTAAAAGTAAAAAAGACCGGCTGGAAAACGGCTGGTCTTTTTCATTTGCTCCGACAAATGATCAAACTAAAAAAGCCCGGGTTGAGAACCTTACTGTTAATCAAGCTATTTTTTCCAAATTGTTTGCGCGATTGCCGGAATAACAACACGGCGAAAGTTTAAATCGTTGTTAACTGTGAATATCACTACTGTATTTTCGTCAACGTACCATTGCACCTGGCTTTCAAAATCGGGTCGTCCGCCGCCGCGATGAACCATCATCGTATTACGCTCGGTCTTGTTGACATGCCAGCCGTAGCCTTCATCAACGTGGGCATAGGCTGTAAACATTTTCTTTTTAGCCTCTTCGGAAAGAACTTTGTTTTTACGAAGCGCTTGTGTCCATTTATATAAGTCTCCGACTGTCGTTACCAGATTTCCGGGACCTCGATAGCCCCAAACATCAGTGAGGCGCGGACTCGCTTTTAATTCTTCTAATTTATTACCCGTATAACCGACGGCGAGCGGAGCATTATCGAACTTTTTGTCCCAGGGTTGTCCCGTCGAATCCAAACCGGCTGGCTTGAAGATGTTCTTCTGAAGGTAAGATTCAAAAGACTGACCCGAAACTTCTTCGACGATTGCAGCCAGCAATACGTACCCGGCATTCGTGTAGCGATACTTTTCCCCGGGTTTGGACTCGATGGGAGTCTCTTTAACGGATTGGATGTAGGCTTTGCGGCTGCTGTAATCGAGCGCCGCACCGTCAACGACCAATCCAGCCGTATGGCAAAGTAGATGGTGGATTGTCGCCCCACTTTTCTCTTCCGGGAATTTGCCCAGAGGTTTTTCTTTTGCTCGATTCTTTCAAAAGCGCACAAATCCTTATCCGCCGCAAATAAGAGCAAAACAGAGTTCTGTCCTTCAATCGTTGCAGCTCGCCGGCTTCTGACCGATTGCAGCTACGGATTTACTCGCGTTGATTTTTAGATCAGCTTATTATTCAGATGAAAAAAGATAGAGAGGTTGAGCCGGCGAGCGACAGCCAAATTTTTCGTTGATACTTTTACGCTTCTATTTTCGCGTTTAAGGTTGAACATCTTCTAATAAAAATTTGAGGAGACGGAATTATAATGATAAATAAGTTGCAACTGGGTACAGCAACAAAAATAATCGAAGAACCGACAAAAGGCTTTCACGTCTCTGCCGGCAAAGATCGTTTTCAGGAAGACGAGCTCCTGATTTGGGGAATGATTCCGCTGTCAACCAAGTTATCAACCAAAGACACCGGGGGCAATTTGTTCGTGTTCGAACACAAAAACATGGGCAAAGGCGGACCGCCGCGTCACGTTCATCATGAACAGGACGAGTGGTTTTACGCGATCAAAGGAGAATTTCTGGTCGAAATCGGAAGTGAAATGTTTCGGCTGCTGCCAGGCGATTCACTGTTTGCCCCTCGTCAGATTGCGCACGGCTGGGCTCATATCAGCGACGAGCCGGGCACGCTGATAACTGCTGTTTCTCCGGTTGGGACGTTTGAAACATTCCTTCTGGATACTACTAAGTTTAACAGACTGCCTTCTCCGGAAGAGGTGGAAAAAGCGTTCGAGGCTGGTGGGATGACTGTTGTCGGTCCTCCGCTCGAAATTAACTGAGAACTATCCAACCACAATATTTTAATGTAAGTTCGGGATAAGGAAACAATAAAAGTTTAATAATTAGAACTCTTTGCGCTCTTTGCGTAAAACCTTTGCGCCCTTTACGTTTAAAAATCGTCAGAATTAAACGCAAAGGGAGCAAAGGGAAGGACGCAAAGTGCGCAAAGAAAATTCCTGCTCCGAATTGAATAGGTTACGATAAAGTTGTGATTTAATAGAGTTGGTTTTTATAAATCCGAAATAGAATATCGCGGATAATTCCGAAAGCGAAGTTCCGCTGACGCCGGCTCTGCTTGAAAAACTCGGCGGTTCGCTCAAAGGCTTGACTTATCATAAGTGACTGCGACAGTCGCTTTATCCGGCGAGCACCTACCAGCTTGCCGAGCGCATTATTGCCGACGGTGTCGAACATTACAGCCGATTTCGCCAATTAAAACTGATGCTCAAGAACTATCAACCAACAGACGGCAAATTGCCGTATCTTGTCGATTTAGCCGTTGCCGATCCGGGGGCGGAGGATTTATCTGCACGCGCGCTGGCAATTTACGAGCGGATTATCTCCAATCTCGCCATGGCTTACGAGCAGGGCGATATGGGAGAGGTTAAGTTTATTAATGAAGCGCGTCAGCTAATGACCGAACTCGAAACGCTTGCAAATCGTTTGGCGGCGAAAGGCTTGGGTGTTCCTTTCTTCGATTAAGATTTTTCCGGAAATCGTGTAATAAAACACTCGCTTTTTGTCATTACATAATAGAGAGAAATAATCTGGCTGAATAATTCAACCGGCGGATTGGTTCTTTCCGAATTTCCAGGAGCAAACGCTTCATTGTGCAGTGAGCGAAAGGATTGCCGACCGGAATAGATCAGGTTTGAAAGATAAGAATAATAAGTTTTAACCGTTTTTTAATGTCTTCCGAATCTTCGTTTTTATTTGTTCCAGCCGGCGGTTTCAACTCAATAGTGAGAGAAATATGGGATTGTTAGAACGCTTCGACACTCCGGCTCATATGCCGGACTTTATCGGGCTGCCCGGACTTTTGGATCAATGGCATCGCGCGGTGTCAAATTGGTTCGATTCAATGGTTAAGGCACAAGAGAGCAAACTGAAGAGCGGTGAGGTCGTTCAGTTTTTTAACCCAACCAAATTCGATCCCGGCGGAGCCGTTATCGAACAGGCAATCACGTGGAACGCATTTCCCAAAGAATTGCTTCGCAGATACGGTCGGCAGCAGGCTCTGCGAGAAGCCGACACGCTGTACCCGTTATCGCGGTATGCAGCCCGCTATCAGCAGAATCCGGTATTTGAACGGACGCCTTTCCGTCCGCATAA
Organism: Pyrinomonadaceae bacterium; assembly: GCA_036388995.1. GTDB lineage: Bacteria > Acidobacteriota > Blastocatellia > Pyrinomonadales > Pyrinomonadaceae > JALZCH01. Next base: position 3,961 of record DASVQU010000153.1, read on the forward strand.
CGAATATTGTGAATGGCACGTAACGCGCGACCCCGAAACGAACAAGATTAAAAAAGTCGCCTTCTCATCAGAGCCGCCTGAGTACTGGAAAGCTTTGCACGGCGGGACATACAAATTGGACGATGATCAGGAATATACGTTTACCGGCAGCCCGGAACGTGTTCTTGAGCTTTACCGCAAGCACGTTAGCCCTAACGTGCAGCCGGACGACTTGATTTCCACAGAAGATATGCAGGATGCCGACGGCAATTACCTGGTCAGAAAGGGCGAATATAACCCTTACAATAAATGGAATACGAGTCAGGGAATAATGCATCTTTGTTCGCCGCCGAATACGTTGGTTGCCGAAATCGGTCTCGGCGCGGAAGCTACGATTCTGAGAAAAAACAGTCGCGGGCAATTAATAGTCGAACCCGATGCGCTAATTTGCTGCGCCGCTTACGGCGGTCCGGACCGAAACAGCGACCCCACCATCGGCGCTGCCGTCAACGCATTAGCTCGCTACGGGGCATTTGTCACGTTAGGCAATCCGGTCGGACTCTATATAGATCATATTGATTTAGCAGGCTGGAGCGTTCCGGATAAAGGGGAAGTTTCGGATTGCGTAAAGTTTACTCGCGGCTCTTCGGGAATGGTCGAACGACTCGAAGTGGAAGTCCCGGCGTCGAGAGATTTTACGGTTAGCGATATTAAAATCGGCGGAATTCCGATTATGTACGGCGGGCAAATCGCCGAATGTATTACGGTCAAGCTGGTCGGTGTAGCCCACGTAAATGAGCTGCAGAACAAAATAAAGGAAACAAATAAACCGAAAGAATGCGAAGCGCGATGTTGTATTGATGCAAATCACGCGCTCGTATTGGAACGACCTGTTAGAAAAAATCTGCCGCTGCCGCTTGGTAAACAAACGGCTTTCTTAAATCAGGGCGCATATGGTTTGCCGGATGGCGAACCGGATGCAGAACTTAAAGAACTCGATGGTTCGCTTTCTGCGAAAACCTCTGCAATGGCAGAGCCGCCGGGAGAAGAATCGTCAGAAAAAACAACAAAACCCAGAATTTACAGCCGCATTCCTTAAGATTAAAAAGAGAAAAGAATGGACAACATAACTCCGATGCAAAACGCACCCGAAGAACCTGTACTCGAAATGGACGATATTCAGGGATTGGCGATTCCCGGTTTCCTGAAACCTCATATGACCCTTCTCGGTTTAAAGTACGCGGATCGTCAGGTTCTTATTAATTTCAAAGAACTTCTTAAAACCTTTGCCGATGAAGTTTCAACGGCAAGAATAACTCTTGATAATCGGCGCGATTTTCGTAAGCTGCGAGCGCAGGAACACAAGCGTTTTCCTGAAGATAATCCGTCGGTAACTTTAATTGCCATCGGGTTCACCGCCGCCGGAATTTCAAAATTGACGCCCGGAGCGATGTCTATTTCAAGCGAAGCCTTCCAGCAGGGACTCGCGGCGCGGTCGGCGCTTCTCGGCGATCCGACCGAACCGGAAGCTGAAGGGAACCCGGTTAATTGGGTAGTCGGCGGGCTGGGCAAAGAGCTTGATGCGCTGATTGTCGTCGCCGGAGACAAACGCGATGACGTTGATAAAAAAGCCGAAGAGCTTGCCGAAAGATTTCGCCGGGCTGGAGTGGAAATAGCTTATACCGAGAACGGCGATGTGCGCCCCGATTGTCGCGGGCGCGAGCATTTCGGCTTTGATGACGGCGTTTCGCAGCCCGGGATTCGAGGACGCGCATCCGAAGATTCCGAAGATTATGTTGAAGACAGATATATTGATCCGCAACAAACCCCGGAAGCCTGGCTTTTTGCTTTGCCCGGACAAGACCTTGTATGGACGGGGGAATTTGTGCTCGGTTATCCGACGACCAGCCCTGACCCGCTGATTCCGGGACCGATTTCGCAAACCGCGCCGGAGTGGACGCGCAACGGCTCGTTTCTCGTTTTCAGGCGCTTGCGTCAGGATGTAAGTTTATTTTGGCAAACAATGAAAGAACGAGCCGAAGCGATCTCGAAACTTCCCGGTTTTCAAAATATGACTTACGACACGTTAGCCGCCCGTCTTGTCGGACGCTGGGCGAGCGGGGCGCCCGTCAATCGTGTTCCGGAAAAGGATGATCCCAAACTTGGCAATGACCGCCGCGCTAACAATAATTTCCGCTTTGATTCGGATTCCTTCCCTTTTGATTTAAAAAGCGGTTACAAAGACAAGTATCCGATGGCAGAAGCCGATCCGGCTGGAACTACCTGCCCATGGGCGGCGCATATTCGGAAACTTAACTTGAGAGATTCTGCTTCGGATATGGGCGGACGGGATTCGACCTATTCAAGACGAATTTTCAGAACCGGAATTCCGTTCGGCAAGCCTTTAGAAGACCCCTTTGCCGATCAACGAGACGATCCCGAACAAGGGAACCGCGGACTTCTGTTTCTTTGCATTCAATCTTCAATCGAATCGCAGTTTGAGTTTTTAACGACGCGCTGGATGGGCGATCCGACTCGCCCCAAGACACCGGGCGGGCACGACATACTGATTGGTCAAAACCCCGCTCCCGGAGAAAATCGTGAACGTCGCTGCGTGATTTTCGGAAGCGGTTTACAGCAAGCTCAGCTTTCGTTTCAACAGGAATGGGTGATACCGACGGGCGGGGGATATTTCTTTTTGCCGCCGGTTAACGCGCTCCGACAGGTGTTGTCAGCCTGACTGCTTCGGGCTTTCTTTTTATTGCTTTGACGCCTCGCTTTCGCAACTTGATTTGTTAATTCAGCCAAAACGCATCGAGTTTCACGAGCTGCTCGATTGATTGGCAATAGAACATTTGAAATTTCAAAAGAGAAGAAAATAAATGAATTACCCTAAAATTGCGCCGGGCTTGTTGTCGGCGCTTGAAACATACAAAGCCCTCTCGCAAATCTAAAGAATAGGACTTCATAAAAGAATTCTAATCTTGTGTTTCAAATAATTAAAATCTGCTCTAATCAAGATAGAGACTAAATTGAACATTCTTTATTTCTTTTTAATGCTTTGCTAGTCATACATTTGGAATCCTAACCTGATTTAAAGCGGTAAGTCGCGGGAAACAAATAGATTGCCGGTTTAATCCGAAATAGAAGGTACAAGCAAAGCTCAAAATTTTGATTTATCACCTGATTCGGCTCCGCTCTCGCCGCCGCGCCCGAGGTTCAATGATTACTGAGTGCGAAAAAAAATGTTTTTTTCAAGCGTCACTTTCGTCCACTGCACGTCACTTTTTCGGAAAACCCGACGAAAACATTCGGCAATAATATTCCTGAATAATATTCCGGTGATATTCCTGTTAAGACAAGAGCGCGCAATTGAAAATGCCCTCGGGCGCTCGCGCGATCAATGAGAGCGCCCCGTGAGCCTCCAAAAAGTCATTGATTCAACAAACCCAGGGCAACAAATTAGTCAGCAAATTTTCTCTTATTCGGCTGCTCGGCGGCACGCGAGGCGCTGGTGTTTCCGCGAGTTCCCGAGGCTCTTTTGCAGTCCTTTCACATAGATGCCCTCGGCTGATTTCCCCCTCCATAGATGCCCTCAAAACGGAAAAAGGGCATCTATGAGTAAAGTAGCAAAATTAAAGGGTTTATAGCCTTGTTTTCACCATAGATGCCCTCAGTAATATATGTGGGCATCTATGGTGATTTTGAAGCGAAAAGGGCATCTATGCGCGCCTCTCGGCAAAAGTTGAATGGTTAAATTTCCAGAGGTGTGCGGAAAAGTGAAAAGGCGCGAAATGTAGCGTTTCTTTATTTAGACTTCTCTCCCTTGTATATTGCCTCACGCTTCAACATAGTTATGAAGATAATTATTAGTGACGCGAAGCCGGAAAGACCACTTAATAATAAAATATTACTTTTGACTATGTGTAACCCCTCTGGCGGAGTTGGAGATGTGAATTCACGATACCAAGATATATAAAGTGAAACCGATACCAGAATAAAGTGCAAAGCTAGTTGCGCCCAATCTCTCATATTTCGGGTGTTTGCAATGCGTTTTGATTCAAGATTATGCCAAATCGGAAATCCCAGATTAGCATTGCAAGATTCAATTAATGACTTTTGATATGAAAAAAGGTGGGCGATCATAAGTTCGTGGTGATAGCTAAGTAAAGTTGTAGCTAATGAAAGAAAACCGACTCCTACACCTGTAAAAGCAATGCCTTTTTCAGCCGAAGAAATTCCAATTAGTGTGCAGGCAACAGTTATAAAACTAAGTAGCACTCTGTTGCGTGCCTGTAATCTCC
>DASVQU010000154.1:0-13370 GCA_036388995.1 Pyrinomonadaceae bacterium
TTAAAGCGATGCGTTTGCCGCGTTTGGCGTCGTCGGCAATCTGGACGCGGATTGCGCGATAGCTGCCGTCGCGCTTTTCGTTCGTCGGCTGGTAGCTCAAAATATACTGCATTCGCAGTTCGTTGTTGATGTCGCGCGCAATTTGCGCCAGCTCGCTGACCGAATTCGGAAAATACGATTTGCCGCCGGTTTCTTTCGCCATTCTTTCAAGCAAAGAAGTCGCTTTGCCTTTGTCGCTTTTGCCGAACAGACTCTTATCCGTCCCAAGCTCATTGACGAAACCAATCGTGTAAATCTGCACATCAGCCTCGCGGAGTTTGGCAAAAAGCTGTTCTTCTTTGTAATAACTGGCGCGGTCTTCGCCGTCGGTGACGAGAATCAGAGCGCGGCGCTTGCGGTCTTCGCGTTTGGCTGATTTTTCATAATCGGCGGCTTTGTCGGCAGCGAGCATCACGGCGTCAATAATCGCCGTCGAGCCGCCTTCGATGTAAAGCTCGTCGAGCGTTTCTTTGAGAGCGGTTTTGTCTTTCGTCCAATCCTGTTTTTCTTCGATTTTATCCGAGCTGACAAAACGAATAATAAAGGCTTCGTCTTCAGGTTTGTTCGCATCAACCAGAATTTTCCCGGCTTCGATTACTTTTTCCAATTGCGAGCGAAGCGAACCCGAATTATCAATCAGCATTCCGTAATTGACCGGAACTTCTTCTTTGATAACGGTTTCGACTTTCTGCGCTACGCCGTCTTCAAAAACTTTGAATTCTTCCGGGCGAACGTCGCCGAGCGGGCGACCGTTGCGGTCAACAACGCGCACGTTTAAGCTGACGATGTTGCTTTCAATAACAAGCGGATCCTTCTCTTCCTCGATTGGTGGGGGAGTCGGCGCAGTTTGAGGCAGATTTGAAGGCGGAACGACGGGCGGCGTCGGTGTCGGTGTCGCTTTTGCTGCGGCTTGGCGCGGGCGCGAATTGCTGTTGTCCTGCGCGTTTGAAACAAACGGCAAGCCGAAAATCGCAAACATTACAATCGCGCCAAAAAAAACGACCCAGAAATTAATCTTTGTATTTCCAAGTTTCATTGCAAATCTCTTTTTATCACTGAAATCGGGAGAGCCGCAAAATTTTCTTATTTTGCGGCTCATTTTGATTCCTTCGGCGGTTCTCGTGTTTGCCGCGATTTACAGCGCCGACAATTTATCCGAAATCTTAATCGCGCGGGGCGACCGTTGCAAAATAGCCTTCGCGCGTGCGAACGAAAAGTTTAGGCAGTCCGCGCGGCGGTTTTACTTTGACTTTCAATTTGTGCCATTTGCCGTCGTTGGTAAAATTCTGCGGGCGAAAACCGATTGAATATTGATGTCTAAGCTCAAGCGCGATGCGCTCGAAAATCTCGTCCATTTCGGCGTTCGTCTTCGGATAAAACGATGAGCCGCCCGTCACCGAGCTTAATTCGTCAAGATACGCTTGTCCCATCATCCCAAGCCCGCCGTTATCACCGCCGCCTAAAATTCCGATGGAGTAAAGCGTCACATCCGATTCTTTGATCTGTTTTTTGACATCGTTAAAAGTGTAGCGGGAATTATTATCCTGTCCGTCGCTGATGAGAATAATGGCGCGTTTCTGGTGCGCTCCGCGCGTGACTTTTTCCGTCCCCAAATAAACGGCGTCGTAAAGCGCCGTGTTGTCTTTCGCCTGTACGAGCTGCAATTTGCTCAAAACGGCTTCTCCGTCGCGCGTGCGGTCGAGCAGAAGCTGAGCGCGTTTGTTAAATGCAATCAAAAAATATTCGTCGCGCGGATGGCTGGTTTGAATAAATTTTCCGAGAGCTTCGCGAGCGCGGTTGAGCTTGTCGCCTTTCATCGAACCGGAAACGTCGAAAACAATTCCGACCGAAACCGGCGCGTCGTCGTCGCTGAAAAATTCGATTTCCTGTTTTTCATCGTCGTCGAGAATCGTAAAAGCGTTTTTCTTTAAACCGGAAACATAGCGTCCGAAATTATCGGTGACGGTTACATTTAAGGTGATGAGGTCTTCGTTAATAATGAGCGTGTCCTTATTTTCAAGAACTTTCGGTGGTGGTGTCGGCGTAGGTTTTTGTGCAAAAGCGGTTGACGCGAGGGCGAAAACAAGCATCAAACCGAGCAGCTTGAGAGAGACTTTGGCTGAATTCATAAATAAACCTCTTGTTTGGAGCGGAAAATCAACTAAGAAAATTTAGATTGTTCGGCGCTTCATTTTAGTTGTTTCTAGCATAGCTATTTTTCGCTCGGGCATTTGTTTTTGCAACTTTCATTTTGTCCGGCGCGTGTAAACGAAAGCGACGCTTCGGCTGATGTTATACTCAAAGCGGCGATTTTAAAAGAAATTTCTTCGATTTTTAAGTTAGAAAAATGGCAGAATTTGTTTGTCGTCTGGGAACTCCTTCAGGCGAGATTGTGACACGAACGGTTGAAGCAAACGCGGCGAACGAGGCGCGCGCTCATCTGGAAAAAGAAGGCTATCGCGTTTTTGCGATTTCATCCGGCGAATCGGAATTCGGTTCGTCGCTGCCTTTTATCGGCAGCAATCGCGCGAAAGCCGTCAAACCGGCGGATTTTCTGCTCTTTAATCAACAAATCGCAGCTCTTTTAAAAGCCGGCATTCCGGTTTTGCAAGCGGTTTCGATGCTCCGCCGCCGCGCCGCCAGCCCGCGTCTGCGCGACGTTTTGGGCGAAGTCGAAGAAAAAATTCGCGGCGGGACGGCTTTGAGCGAAGCTTTTGAACAGCAGCATATTTTTCCGCGCATTTACACGGCTTCAATTTTAGCGGGCGAACGTTCCGGCGCGCTCGATGACGTTTTGGCGCGCTATGTTAATTATTTGCGCCGCAGCGTGCAGATCAAACGCAAGGTGCGCGGCGCGCTCGCGTATCCGATCTTTTTGCTTGCGGCGTCAATCTTCATGGTTTTGTTTTTGAGCGTTTACGTCGTGCCGAAAATGGCGACTCTTTTTTCGGGCATTACGGCTGGGCGCTCGCTTCCGCTTCTGACGCGCGTCGTCGTTTCGATTTCAAACGCCGTTGCGGGCAATTTCTGGTGGGTTTTCCCATTGGCGATTGCGACAATCGCCGGGCTTTATTTTTGGTCGCGGACGGAAGGCGGCAGACTTTTCTTTGACCGGTTTTTTCTCAAGATCCCGCTCGTCGGCAATTTGATCGTGCAGATGACGACGGCGCAGGTTTCGCGTTCGATGGCGACGCTGCTCGCCGGCGGAATTACAGTGCCGGAATCGTGGGAAATTGCATCAGAATCTGTAACGAACCGCGAATTGCGCCGCCGCAGCCGTTCGGTTTTGTCCTCCGTCAGAGAAGGTCGAACGCTGACCGACAGTTTGGAAGATGCCTCTTGGCTGCCGCCGCTCGCGCTCGATATGATCGGGATCGGCGAGCGTTCGGGCAGCTTGCGCGAGATGCTCGACGAAGTTTCAGGCTTTTACGACGCGGAAGCCGAAGTCAGGATGGAACAATTAACAACTCTGCTCGAACCGGTTATTCTGGTTGTGATGGGCAGCTTTGTGATTATGATTTTGCTGGCTATTTATATGCCGATTATTCAAACGATTTCCGCGCCCGCCGGAGGAAGAGGAAATTAAAAAAAAATGAGTCCAAACGGAAAAAACAACACCACCGCGACTGCGGTTCTCGAAAACGAGCCGCCCGAAATAATTGAAGCCAAGCGGCTCGCAATGCGTTATCGCCTGCCTTACGTTGACCTACATCCGACCGATAAAAAATCACCGATTGATTACGCGCTGCTCGCGGAAATTCCGGTTGATTCGATGCTCAAAAACCATTTTGTTCCGCTCCGGCGCGAAGGTCGCAATCTGCATCTGGCGATGGCTGACCCGACCAATTTCGAGCAATTGGACGAGCTGGAAGCCGCACTCAAGGCGCGTATCGTGCCGTATGTGGCGACCGCCGGGGCAATTGAAGCCGTGTTGAAAAAAGGCGACGCGACGCAACGCGTGATGCAGGAAGCTGCCTCGTCGTTCAAGATTTCCCTTGTCAAAGAAACCGAAACCGGCGAAGAAGTTTTAGACCTTGACCGTCTGGCGACGGATTCCGATATGTCGCCGATTATCAAATTGGTGGACACCATCGTTTATAACTCGATGGAATCGCGCGCATCGGACATTCACATCGAAGCGGGCGACCGCGAAATGACCGTTAAATTCCGTATTGACGGCGCGCTGTATCAAAAAGTTGATCCGATTGACATCGCTTATCACCAAACGCTTGTGTCGCGTATCAAAGTTATGTCCGAGCTTGATATTGCCGAGCGCCGCGTGCCGCAGGACGGGCGTTTTCGCGTTAAATACAAAGGGCGCACGGTTGACTTCCGCGTTTCGATTATTCCTTCGGTTTACGGCGAAAACTGCGTCATTCGTATTCTCGATAAAGAACAAATCTCGGAAGAATTTAAAAATTTAAGTCTCGATGTCGTCGGTTTTGCCGAAGACGATGTGACGCGGTTTCGCCGCTATATCAAAGAGCCTTACGGAATGGTTTTGGTGACCGGACCTACGGGTTCCGGTAAAACGACGACGCTTTACGGCGCTCTGAATGAAATTCGCAACTCGGAAGACAAAATCATTACGATTGAAGACCCGGTCGAATACGTTTTGAACGGAATTATGCAGATTCCGGTCAACGAGAAAAAAGGCTTGACGTTTGCGCGCGGTTTGCGCTCGATTTTGCGTCACGACCCGGACAAAGTGATGGTCGGTGAAATCCGCGATACCGAAACAGCGCAGATTGCGATTCAATCCGCGCTCACCGGACACCTTGTTTTCACTACAGTTCACGCGAACAACGTGATTGACGTTATCGGGCGATTTTTGAATATGGGCGTCGAGCCGTACAATTTCGTTTCGGCTCTCAACTGCGTTCTGGCGCAGCGTCTTCTTCGTCTGTTATGTGCGGTTTGCAAACGCGATTACAAACCGAGCGAGCAGGACTTTCTGGATTCGGGTTTAAAGCCCGATTTATATCAAAACCAAACCTTTTACCGAGCCATCGGCTGCGATGCCTGCAATCACACGGGTTATCGCGGGCGAACGGCGATTCACGAGCTTTTGGATATGTCCGACAACATTCGCGAAATGATTGTCGAGCGGCGACCGGGTTCGGAAATCCGGCGCGCGGCGGAAGCCGAAGGATTGCAGAGCTTGCGCCATTCGGCTTTAAGAAAAGTTTTCGCAGGTCTTTCGACTCTCCACGAAATCAACCGCGTAACTTTTGTCGAAGAAGTTAAGTGATAAATTACGAATTTCAAATTACGAATTACGAATTATTGACTAGAATTTTGATAAAAAACAAATTCCTTCATTCGAAATTCGTAATTTGAAATTCGTAATTGATAGAATGTTTTCGGTGAGTTTCGGCAATTTTTTGCGGAACTTCAAACCTGCTTTGGCGTGTAAGCTGACAGTCGCGCCCGTGCGGTCTTTAATTTCAAAAACAAACGTCTTGGAAACGAATATGAAAATCTCTACATTTTTGCGTTCTTTTGCGGCTTTCGCCTTGATTTTTTGTCTCTGGACAACCCCGATGGTTGCTTTGGCTGGCGACAAAGGCGAGAAAAATTTTAAACAGGGCATGAAATACGAAGAAGCCCAACAGTGGGACAAAGCCGCCGAAGAATTTGCCCTCGCGCTCGCGGCTAAACCGAAAAATGCCGAATATCGCCTGCATTACCAGCGCGCTATATTCAACGCTTCGCAGATGATGATGACGCGCGGGCGGACGCTCGCCGAGCAGAAAGATTTTGTCGGCGCATACAACGCTTTTCGTCAGGCTTACGGTTACGATCCGGTCAACGAGCTGGCGAAATCCGAAATGGACAGAATGCTCCGGCTGCAAAAAGAAGCAATCGAAGGCAAACCGCAAACAAATGACAGAAACACGCCCGACGCTTCGCCGAGCAACATTCCGAACATTGTCAACGGCGTGAAAGTCGTGCCGACCGCTTACACAGCCGGCGGCGCGCCCGCCGTTCCGGTCCCGGTTCCGCAGGAAATCGAGCAGCTCCGCGACATCAAATACACAAAAGTTGAATTAAGACAGGCTATCAAAGAATTGGCTTCGACGCTTGAGCTAAACGTTTTGTTCGACAAAGAAATCAGCCGCTCGCCGCGCGATGTGACGATTGAACTCAAAAATGTGACCACGGCGCAGGCGCTCGATTATATTTTCCTCCAAGAAGGTCTGTTTTTCCAAAAGGTCGGCAAACGCTCGATTCTCGTCGCCGACCAAAACCGTCGCCAGCAATTCCAGCAATTGGTCTTGAGAACTTTTTATCTCGCCAACGCTAAACCCGACGACGTGAAACAAGTTTTGCTGCAAGCGATTCCGCCGCAGCCCGGCAGACCGCCGACGACTGCTATCGTTGACAAAGACACCAACAGCATCACCGTCCGCGATACGAGCGAAAACATCAAGCTGATCGCCAATCTCGTCAGAGCGCTCGACAAAGACCGTGCGGAAGTCGTGATGGACGTTAACATTTATGAAGTTTCCAAAACCGATTTGCTGCGTCTTGGCAATCAAATCGGAACCGAAGCTGCTTTAGGGAATTTGGGCGGCACGACCGCCGGAAAAGTCGGCATCGGCGAAGGCGGCGCGCTTTTCGGGCGTGCCGTAACGACCGGAGCGACGGCGGCAGCAAGCATTCCATCGGCAATCGGCGCGGCACTGTTGCTTCCCGCAATGCAATTACAGGCGTTTCAGTCTAAGAGCAACACGAAATTGTTGGCTTCGACTCAGGTTCACGCTTTTAACAACGAAGAATCTCAAGCTCGAATCGGTCAGCGCGTCCCGGTTCAAACCGCGCAAGTTTACGGCGGCATAGGGACAACCGGACAGGGGGGACAGCAAGGCGGAAACGTCTTCGGTAACGGCTATCCGGTTATCAATTACGAGCAAGTCGGTTTGACTTTGAAATTTACCCCGATTGTTTTCCCGAATCAGGACGTGCAGGTGAAAATGTCAATTGAATCAAAAGATGTTTTGAATAACACTTTGACACCGACTTTCACTGAGCGTTCTATTTCCGGCACGGCGCGTATTCAAAATAACCGCACGATGATGCTCGCCTCCGTAGCGCAGGATAATCAGAGCAACGGGCGACAAGGTTTGCCGCTCTTAGGTTTGATTCCGATTCTCGGCAGATTTTTTACCGCCCCGGTTAAAAACAATAATCAAACCGATATTGTGATTGCAGTCACGCCGCGAGTTCTGCGTGCGCCCGCGATTTTGCCCGAAGACGAATATGAACAGCCGACCGGCAGCATCGCCGTTCCGACGAACAGCTCGCTCTCCGATATGATTAACCGCGAGAATCAGGAAGATCAGCTTGCAGCCGCGCGCCGTTTGACCAACAACGTGTCGGTGCAGTTGCCCGATGCTCCGGCGGACACAGCAGCGGCAGCGCCCGGTTACGTTCCGGCAAACAACGCTCCTGTGAAAAATCCGCCCGCTGCGATGAACCCGACTTTGAATCAGGTTTCCGCGCCTACCACGGATAATAAATCGAACGAGACTTTGCCGACTGTTCAGCCGAAACCGATTGATACAACGGTGAAAACTTTAACGGTTTCGCCGACGGTTGATGAAGAAAAACCGAAAGAACCGACGCCGGACAAACCGTAGCGAAAATTACGAATTACGAATTACGAATTACGAATTTGAGAAAAACTTAAATTTATAATTCGTAATTTGGTTCGAATTTAAGAAGTGATTCAGCGCACTGCAAAAATCAAAAAGCAAACAGGCTTTACCCTCGTTGAGCTGGTCGTGACGCTCGTCGTATTGTCAATTCTCGCGCTCGGAACGATTCCGCTCGTGCAGAACTCGGTGCGGCGTCAGAAAGAACAGCGTTTGCGCGAGACATTACGCGAGATTCGCCAAGCCATTGACGAGTTTCACCGCGACGCGGGCGGCGCTTGCAGCACTCCGCAGCAAATGCAGACTGCACAAGCCGGTTTTGATCCTCGCACGCGCGTGATGATTTCCGATTGTAAGATTTTTGAAGTTGACAATATAGACCGTTATCCGCCTTCGCTCGAAACATTAGTTGAAGGCGTGAACGTTAAACCGCGTGCCGGACAAATTTTACATGGTGGACAGGGCGGCATCGGTTTGGGCGGCAGTAATAGAAATATTACCGACGAGTTGCAACTTAAAGACGGCGCCACTGACGAAAAGAAAAAGATTTATTTGCGCAGCGGAGAGCTTCCGATTGACCCGATTACCGGAAAAGCCGATTGGCAAATTCGCTCGTGTTATCAGGACAAAGACGCGACCGATTGGGATAACATCAACGTTTTCGACGTTCGCTCTTCTGCAGAAGGCGAGGCGCTCGACGGCACGAAATACAGTGATTTTTAAATTTGTTCGTTGATCGTCGTTCGTTGTTCGTTGCAAATCGCCCGAGCCGGTTCTCGGTTTAATTAAAATGCTTCTTAATCGAGAAAAACAACGAACGACGATCAACGAACCACGAACAAATTTTGATTTTAGATTTGCGATTTTAGGTTGAAATCAGCAAGCCGAGTTTAAAAACAATGAAAAATCCGAAATCCGAAATCCGAAATCCAAAATCTCAACGCGGTTTTACCTTGCTGGAGCTGATGATTGTGCTGTTTGTCATCGTCATTTTGGCTTCGATTGCGATTCCGCAATATCAGAAAACGATTCAGCACGCCCGCGAAACCGTTTTAAAAGATAATCTTTATCAAATGCGGAAAATGATCAGCCAATATTCGGCTGACAAAGGAAAGCTGCCGCCTTCGCTCGACGCACTCGTCGAAGCCGGTTACATCAAAGAGCTTCCGATTGACCCGATGACCGACCAACCCGATTGGGAAGTTGAAATGGGCGAAGACCCGAATCTAACCCAAGGCGAACAAGGTGTGATCGAAGTCCGCAGCAGCTCGACCGAACCATCGCTCGACGGCAAGGCTTATAACGAATTCTGATTCGTTCGTTGTTCGTTGATCGTCGTTCGTTGCAAAGAAAAACAACGAACAACGAACAACGAACAACGAACAACGAACCCAATGTTTAATAAATTAACTCAACCGCATTTTCCGCGCGCCGCCGCCGGTTTGAGACGCGAAAGCGTTTCGGTCGTCAGTCTCGGACGCTCCGGGCGAGCTTTTTCTTTGCGCCGCGCGGCGACTGTGGACTTAGCGTCCGACGTTTTGCATCCGAGCTTTGACGAAGCGAACATTTTGCAGCCTGACGAATTGCTCGCGGCTTTGCGCGAAGCGGCGACCGAAGCCGGTATGCAGACGCAGAAACGCTGGTCGGTCAGTTTACCCGCTGATTCCGCGCGGATGAGTCTTTTGACGCTCGAAACCGAGCCGAAAACGCAGAAAGAACGCGAAGAGATTTTGAATTGGAAAGCCGAACGCACATTCGGCGCGTCCCCTGAAGAATTGCGGCTGGCGTTTCAATCGCTCGCGCCGGACGCCAGCAAACGCTCGCGCTATTTTGCAGTTGCAGTCAGGCTTGATGTTTTGAGCGAATATGAAGAATTGTTTGAAAATCTGGGTTGGAACGTCGGATTGATTTTGCCGCGCCATTTAAGCGAAATGCAATGGCTGATGATGTCCGCAAAAGCCCGGACGAACGGCGACTCGCTGCTCGTCAGCTCGCAGGCGGACGGTTTTACCGCATTGCTGCTTCATAATCAGCAGCCCGCGATTGTGCGTTCGATATTGTGCGAGCCGGGCGAGCGGGAAGACGAGCTTTATCGTTTGCTGCTTTATTACCGCGACCGTTTGGCGGGCGAGAACTCAGCGCTCGATAAATTTCTCGTCATCGGCGAAGGCTTCGGCGAAGACCGTCTGGAAGAAATCTCCAACGAAACGCTCGGTCACGATTTGCGCGCGCTGCACGCCGCCGACGTAGGGCTGTTATTCCCGGAAAACGAGATGCGTTTTGAAGACATCGCCGCGCCCGCCGCGCTTGCCAGTCTCGCTTTGCGCTAGAAAACGTTAAAATTTCAGTTGCGCGAATCGCTTTTGTTTTGTAATTCTCAAAACAAAAGCGATTCGCAATTTCGAGAGAAAAATAATGCACTACTACAACGAAGAAGATTTGGCGCGTTTCGGCGAAATCGGACGCGAGCGCCCGGATTTGTTCGAGAAATTTATGGCTTGGTATGCGGCGTGTCAGGAAGACGGCGCTTTATCGAAACGCGAAAAAGCGTTGATCGGTTTAGCCGTCTCGGTCGTCGTGCAATGCCCTTATTGCATTGACGCTTACACAAATTCGTGTCTCGAAAACGGCTCGAATCAGGAGCAAATGACCGAAGCGATTCATCTCGCCTCGGCAATTCGCGGCGGCGCAAGCCTCATTCACGGAATTCAATCGCACAACGCTCACGATAAAATTTCAATGTGAATTTGTTCGTTGTTCATGGTTCGTTGATCATTGCCGTAAAGCAATTAACGACGTACCACGAACAACGAACCACGAACAAATGACGGTTGCAGTGCAAATAACGAGGCGCGACGGCACGAGCATTTTTCCGAAATCTCCAATCGGTTTTGAAGAAAAACTGTTGAAATACGGTTTGGAATTGCGCGCGGCTGCGATTGATACTTTGCAGATCAATGTCGGAAAGCTCTGCAATCAAGCCTGCAAGCATTGTCACGTTGATGCTTCGCCGACCAGAACCGAAATTATGCGGCGAGAAATCGTCGAGGCGTGTCTGGAAGTTTTGCGGAAGTTTAAAATTCCGACTTTGGACATTACGGGCGGCGCGCCCGAATTGAATCCGCATTTTCGTTATCTTGTCACTGAAGCCGGAAAATCGGGCGCAAAAGTTATCGTGCGGCATAATTTGACCGTAATGTTTGAAGAAAATCAAACGGATTTGCCCGAATTTTTCGTCGAACACGCGGTCGAAGTCGTATCGAGCCTGCCGTATTTTTTGCCGAATCAAACCGATGCGCAGCGCGGCGCGGGAGTTTTTGAAAAATCAATCGAAGCGATCAGAAAATTAAATGCGGTCGGGTACGGATTTGATGAAAGCGGGCTTGTTTTAAATCTGGTTTACAATCCGACGGGGGCGTTTTTGCCGCCCGCCCAAAACGCGATTGAAGCCGATTTTAAAAGGGAATTAAAAGCGCGTTACGACGTTTATTTTAATAATCTTTACACGATAACGAATATGCCGGTCGCGCGTTTTCTCGATTATTTGCGGCGCTCCGGCAACGAAGAGCGTTATATGACGAAGCTCGTCAACGCTTTTAATCCTGGAACAATCGCGGGCTTGATGTGTCGAAATTTAGTCAGCGTTGATTGGACGGGAAAATTATTTGACTGCGATTTTAATCAAATGCTTGAAATTCCGGTTGACGAGCGATTGCCGCAGACAATTTTTGATTTTACGCCGGAAAAATTTATCAATCGAAAAATCAAAACAGCCGCGCATTGTTTCGGCTGTACAGCCGGAGCAGGCTCAAGCTGCGGCGGAACTGTTTCGTGAAAATAATACTTACAAGCAAATTATTGTTCGCAGTTGGATATATTGATGCGCGTATTGGCAAGCAAACTTACTGGAATGCTTCTATCGCTTTTGGACTTTGTAAAATGCTCAAAACAAACTAAAATTTAGTCTGAAACTTTCCTCCAAACGTTTCCGTAAAAAACATTGCCGTTATGACTGCAAAAACAATAGCTCTGAAAAATTTGCGCGAATTTGCCGACTCCGAATTGATTGCCACGAGCCTCGCCGGGCGCGAGGACAGTTTTGAGGAGCTTGTCCGCCGCTATCAGCGACCGATTACCGCTTACGTTTATCGAATGACAAACGATTACGACGCGGCGCTGGACGTTTCGCAGGAGATTTTTATCAAGGTTTATAACTCGCTGGCGCGCTACAAAACCGAATTTAAATTTTCGACCTGGATTTACAAAATCGCGCACAACGCGGCGATTGATTATCTGCGGCGCAATTCAAACGGCGAATGCTCGCTCGATTTGGAATTTGAAGATGAAACTTTCGAGCGTCCGATTGAAAGCAAGCTGGCATCGCCCGAAGTCGAGCGCGAGCGCAGCGAATGGCGCGGCGAAATTCAAAAAGTCGTGCAAAAATTGCCCGCCGCTTATCGTGAATTGATTTTGCTCCGCCACTCGCAGGATTTGAGTTACGACGAAATTGCGGAAATTATGAATCTGCCGCTCGGAACGGTCAAAAATCGCCTTTTCCGCGCGCGGGAAATGATGCGAGATTTGCTGGTCGAGCGCGGAATCACCGGGGTTTAAGAATTTGAGATTTGAGATTTGAAAGACAAACTGAAATCAAAAATCAAAAATTAAATGGAAAAAGCGAATTCAAAAACCTGCTCGCACACAAGCGAAATCGCCGCTTATCTGGACGGCGAGCTTGCCGCCGAAGCCGAAATTTCGTTCGAGCGGCATGTCGCCGGTTGCGAGATTTGCAGCGAGCGGCTCAACGAGCAAAAACGGCTTTTGTGCGCTTTGGATTTTGCATTTGAAGACGAAAAAGCGTTTGAATTGCCGAAAGATTTTGTCAAAACGGTCGCAGTTCGCGCCGAATCCGATGTTTCGGGTTTAAACTCCAAAGAAGAACGCCGCCGTGCTTTCGTTATTACGGCTTTGCTTTTCGCGGCTGGCGTTTTGTTCGGAGTCGTGAGCAAAAAGCTCGGTGTTTTTGAAGCTGCGTTTGCCCAAATTAAAGTTTTGCTCGGCGTGTTCTGGCGCGCTTTTTCGCGGCAGTTTGCAAACGAAATTGTGTTTTCCGCGTTTCTTGTTTTGTCGCTCTTGATTTTTACGATTGCCGCTTTGTCGGTTTTGCTCAGAAAATATCGCCGCGCTTGATTCTTTTTTACTGAAAGTGAGTTCTTTAACCAAAAACCAAATCAACACAAACGCGCCGCTGCTCAAAAACTGGCAGTGGCTTTTTGCTTTGCTTGTAGTTTTGCAATCGGCTTTGTGCGCGTTCGGACAGCAAACGGTAATCAATCCGCCGGATGAATCAAACGTGCTTATTGTCGCTGAAACTGCCGATTCGGACGTTTTCGGTTTTGGAAAAACGGTCATTGTGCGCGGCACTGTGAAAAAAGGCGTGATGGCTTTCGGCGGCGACATCATAGTCGAAGGCAGAGTTGACGGCGACGTGGCTACAATCGGCGGCTCGGTTTATCAACGCCCGAATTCTTACATCGGCGGCGATGTCGTCATCATCGGCGGCGCTTACAATCACGGCAAAACCGCGCCCGGTCGCAATCCCGAAAGCCAAACCGTGATGTACGCCGGTTATGAAAACGAGCTGCGCGAGGCTATGCAAAACCCGGCGTCGCT
>DASVQU010000155.1:0-12340 GCA_036388995.1 Pyrinomonadaceae bacterium
GATGGTGCAGGTGCGTCAAATGCTAAATTCAATACTTCCTCGCCACGCATATGGTTAAGAAAGTCTTTGAAACCTACATTTCCCGTCATTTCAAAACCGACTTCAAAAGCTGGCGAATTTGATTTAACGACCTGAAACACGCGAACAATTTCTCCTGCTCGTTCTTGAAGCGAAATTTCCAGCATGACGTCAACAAAATACTCCAAGCCACTTGCAGTCATCGGCAAAACACGCCCAATTTCATTGTCTTCTTTGGCTTCTTTGCCTTTGGCTGCAATTTGGTCTGCGATAACAACACATTTGCCACTCTCAATACAGAGTTTTCGCAAAACCGATTGCAAAATCATCTGGTCGGCGGCGAGCTGTTCGGCTGATGGCTGCGCGAGCGGATCGCCGGTCTCGGCGCGCACGGCTTCGAGCATTTCCGAGTGCTTCGCGCCGAAATAAGCCGCCCAACTGTCCAGAGCGAAACAGCCGTAATTTTGCTCGCGTCCTTCGCCGTTCAAAGCCCAATCAATAAATTCGGGCAATTCGTCGGGCGATTCGATTTCGAGCGCATCAAACGTTACACCGACACCTTTCAGCAGACGCGATTTGCGTTCGGTGTCGAAAATGCAGAGCTTTCCGAGTCCGGCTTCCGACAAAGAGCGGATAAAATGGCTTTTGCCTACTCCGGCTCCGCCGCGCACTGCAATCACGAGGCGCTGCTGGCGCGGAACGCGGCTCAATGGATTAATTTTCGGTTTCGCAGTTGTTTTCATTTACTAAATTCTCCTTAAAGCAGTTCTTTTAATAATCGGTTTTAAATCAAACTGCGAAAAGCAGTTCGTTTCATTTGTGAAACAAGATAGCATTAAACAGATTCTGTTTCAAGTGTGAAACAAAACTTTTTCAAAAAATGTTTCTCAAAATTGGCAAAGCGCATCGTTTCTTTTTTATCCTGTTATCATCAAATCGGTCGCCTGAAAGGAATTTTCAAAAGTTGTTACGCAAAAATCTTTTACTCACTGTTTTCGCCGCGTTATTGTTGCTCGTTCCACTTTCTACTTCAAGCTGCGCTTATATTTGGCGCGCTGCCGAAACGCCGCAATCGAGTGAGGCGCAGGCGCTTGATAATTTACGCCGTTTGTCGAAAAACGGCTTGCCGCCCGAATCAGTTGTCGCGCAGCTTGAGACAAGTTATCCGAACACCAAAACCGCCGCTCTCGCCAGATTGCTCCGCGCTCAAATTCGTTTGCAAAACAATGATCCGGCTGGCGCGGCTTCGCTGCTTGATAATCTGAATTTAATTCGGCAAAAGACCGAGGTCGGCGATTACGCTTTATGGCTTCGCGGACAAGCCTTCTCAAAAGCGGGCAGAAACAGTGATGCACAAGCAGTTTTCGAGCAGTTGATTAGTAATTTCCCAAATTCTTTGCGTGTCCGCGACGCTAAATTGGGTTTGGCGGAACTCAGAAAACAAACGGGCGAAACTGAAAGAGTTGTTAGTGTTGTGCAGGATTTGCTTGATAAAAACGATGCTGCGGCGTGGCTCGTCGTCGCGCAGGCTTACGAGCAAAAAGGCGACGCGGCAAACGCCATTGCAGCTTATCGCAAAATCTATTTCTTCGCGCCCGCGTCTTCGCAGGCGGTTGACGCTTCTGCGGCTTTAACGCGCTTAGGCTCAAACACAAACACGGCAACCGCCGAAGAAATCTTCGCTCGCGGCGAAGCGCTGTTTGCGGCAAAAAAATACGGTGATGCGGCAAACGCTTATCAAATGGCGGCGACCGCTTTTCCTAGCGCGATGACGCCGAAACATCAACTCAATCGCGGCATCGCACTGGCAAATTTAAAGCGCGCCGGTGAAGCGGCATCGGCATTGAACTCGATTCCGGCTTCAGCCGGAGAAATCAAAGCTCAAGCGCTTTCGGAAACGGCGAAAGCGTATGCAAATGCGCGTTTGTGGCAGCAGGCGCGCGCGACAAGCGACGAATTGCGCCGCCAGTTTCCGAACAGCAATTTAACGCCGAAAACATTTATCGCCGTCGGAATGGAAGCACGCGACGCGAAAAACACCGCCGAAGAAAGTTATTATTTGCGTACTGCAATCTCCGCTTACCCGAATTTTGTCGAAGTCGGGCAAGCGCAGTTCGAGCTGGCGTGGCTTGAACACCAGACGAAAAATTTCGCGGTTTCTTCGCAGATGCTGACCGAACATCTGGCGCGTTATGCCGATAAAGACACGACTTATCGCGGACGCGCCGGTTATTGGTCAGCACGCGATTCGGAACGAGCCGGAAAAATCGCCGAAGCGTGTTTTTTGTACGACGCTGTGCTTTATCGCTACGACGCTAATTGGTACGGCTATCTGGCGAAACAGCGGCTGGATAATTTAAAAGCAAATCGGCAATGCCCGGCAAACGCCAATTTTGCGGCGGATTCTGTAGCCGGACGCGCGGCGGCGAATTTGGAAACCGTGACCGTCGCGCCGGAAACTGCCGGAACGCGCGAGGCGGACAACATCAAAAAAGCCGATGAATTGGCTACAATAGCCCTTTTTGATTGGGCGCTCGCAGAATTAAATGAAGCCGGAAAAACCGCGCCGAACAGCCCGAAAGTAAATCTAGGCTTGGCGCGTCTTTACCGTTTGCGCGAGGATAACGTAACAGCGTTGCTCACGTTGGCAAAAAGCTACCCGGATTATTCGCAGATGAAACCGGAAGAAATGACGCGTGAGGAATGGGATATTTTTTATCCTTTGACTCATTGGGATTCAATCAAACGCTGGGCGGCAGCGCGAAATCTGGACGCTTACACGGTCGCGGGCTTGATTCGTCAGGAATCGGTTTTTAACCCGCGCGCTAAATCGCACGCCAACGCTTTCGGATTGATGCAGCTTATTATGCCGACGGCGCGTTCGATGGCGCGAAAATACGGTTCTGCGCCCGTCAATTCGGCGGAAGATTTATACAATCCGCCTTTAAACATCGAGCTTGGCACGGCTTATATGCGCGATCAACTCGATAAATACGGTCGCATCGAATATCTCGCGGTCGCTTACAACGCCGGACCGGGCAGAGTCGTTTCGTGGAGACAGAGCCTGCCGCTCGAAATTGACGAATTTGCCGAAGCGATTCCGTTTCGAGAAACGCGCGGCTATGTGCAGAGCGTGGTTCGCAACTCGGCGCAATATCGTCGGCTTTATGATGCTAACGGACAGTTTAAACCAAATGTCGGAACCAAAGCGGTACGCGCTGTTGTTGACACGCAGCCAGCCGCCGAAATCGCCAAAGAATTCCCGGATTTGGTAATTTCCGAAGATAAAACGAACGAGTAAATCTTTAGCACAGAGACAAACAGAGACGCACAGAGAATAAATAAAAATCTCTGTGCGTCTCTGTTTGTCTCTGTGCTGAAAAACTTTAAGTAACTTCAGCGGCGCGGTTGCTTGTTCCGGTTCTGCCCATCAGAGAATCCAAGCTCCAAATGCCCGAACCGCGGGCAGCAATGTAGAGAAAGACGAAACAATAAGCGACCGCCAATTCGCCGCGATTTTGGAGCGGTAAAAAGGCTTGCATACTGTGATGCGACATAAAATAAGCTGCCGCCATTGTGCCGCTCGCAATAAAAGCGGCGATTCCGGCAAACAAACCGAGCATAATCATCAATCCGCCGACTAATTCAATAACTCCGGCGACAGCCATCAATGGACTCAAACCCTGACCACCGCCGCCTTGGCTTGGCGGAAAGCCTAATAATTTCTGCGTCCCGTGCCAGAGAAATAAAAAACCGACAATAATCCGCATCAGCGCATAAATCTGCGGCTCGAATCTTCCCAAAAATCCCATTACTTTTTAACCCTTTCCTTGAATTTCAATTATGACGTTTCAAATCAAAAGTCGGATGCTTTATTTATAATTAACACAATACAAACAGCAATTGGAAAGACGAGCGAAGTAAATATTTGTTTCTCGATAAAAACAAAAAAGGGAAAGATTCTTCTTTCCCTTTTTCCGATAAATTTGTGCGTCTTACTAAACGGCGGCGCCCGGATAATCCGTGCCGAGTCTGGCTTCATCGCCTTCCGCCAGAGTGTTGACCAATTCGTAATGAAAATAATCGAATTTTGAGGCGACTTGGGGCGAAACTCGTTTATCGTACATTTCGCGCGAGCGGTCGACGGCTTCGCGCAGCCGGTCGTATAAATCTCCGGCTTGTCTGCCTTCTTTGACCTTTTGCTCGTTGTAGAGCTTGATTTCGGAAACTAGCAGACGAGCAAAACGGCGCGCGTCATTGTGAAGCCGCCGTTCTTCCTCCGGCACATTAATCGGCAATTCGACGTTGCGGTCGCCGAAACGCGGCGTCGGCGCGGGTTGCTGCGGTTGATAAGTTTCGACGGCGGGTTGTGGTTGATAAGTTTCAAAAGCTTTCGGCTGCTCGATTTCCGGTTGATACGGTTGATAAGACGAAGCGTATTCGTTGATGGTTTCGACTTCGCGTGGCGGTTCAACCGTCGAATATTGCTCGGAAACCGGCTCTTCGACCGGAGCCGGGGCTTCGTTGACCGAAGGCGCGATTGACGGCGCGGGCATCTGCGAAAAATTCTCGTATGTTTCCTGATAATCGGTTTCCGCAGGCTGCGATTGATTCGTTTCGACTTCGGATTCTGCCGCAGCCGGAGCTTGATAATTATAATTTCCGTTGCGCACACCGGAAGGCGACGGAGACGCAGTTTCAACCACAGGTGTCGAAGAAACAAAAGAGCTTTCGGTTTGACGAGCCGGTTGCGACGCGGGCATCGTCGGCGCGGTAAAGCTCGACAACGGACGAGGCGGAGGCGTTTTCGCGGTTGCCAGTAATTCAACCGTCAAGCTCGCCACGCGAACGAGCGTTTCGAGAGCTTCCACCTGCACGGTTTTACCTTCTTCGCCCTCGTCGGCATACAACGCCGCGACTCCGCGTCCGCGCACGATGAGCGGAATCGCCAGAGCGTTTTGCGACGAGCCGA
This sequence comes from Pyrinomonadaceae bacterium, assembly GCA_036388995.1. Classification (GTDB taxonomy): domain Bacteria; phylum Acidobacteriota; class Blastocatellia; order Pyrinomonadales; family Pyrinomonadaceae; genus JALZCH01. The sequence goes on from DASVQU010000155.1 coordinate 4,991, forward strand.
AATGTAATTTCTCCAAAAACTGCCGGTCGTCGCGATGAGCGTTTGCGGCTCCGCTTTCGATGCTTTGATTTTTAATTGCGGCACCCAAAATCGAATCGTTGGCGATTGGCAAAAACACTTCACGAACAGATTCTTCGGCTGCCGTCCCGGCTTCATTACCGAAAACTTTCCAGCCGATCAAATGGTCGCTTTTGACGATAAAGAGCGCGCCGCGCGGAGCGAAATCTCCGGCGTGACGCACCAGGGCTTTCAAAATCTCGGCTTGCGACGCTTGACTGCTAATGTCGTTGACGGCATCGCGCAGAGAGGAATAATTTGCAGGCTCGACGACGGGCGCGGGCTGCTCAAGTGCGGCAAATTTTTCCGACGCTTCGTTTGAACCTTCTTCGCGCGCGATGCGAATGTGTTCGCCGACGATTGTCGTGAACGAATCGTCAATTTTTACGTCCTGAAGATCGCGCGACAAAAGAGAGCGAAATTGTTCTTCGATGTGATTGCGATGGCGTTCAAATTCCGATTCGAGCGAATCGTGCAGTTTTTCGACTTCCTGCCGGACATCGGCAAAAGCGGATTTAAAATAATTATCAACTTCAGTCCGCAGACTGTTTTCCAATTCTTCGTTAGTCACTGTTTTGATTCTACCTCCGGTTATTCAAGGCACTGCTTTGGAGTTTATTTCGATGCAGGCTGGAAAGCAATTAAAAAGGTTAAAAAGGCGTGTAAAAATTTGCGGCGTCGAAACGCGCCAAAAAAATTATGTACGCCGCGCGCCGAAACTGTCAAGGAAATCTTTTAATAACTTTGAATTGGCGTTAGCTTCGTTGATTGAAAGAATATTCGTTTGCGCCTCGCATTCAATAATTTGTAGCTCGTTCTTATCGAACAGAAAAAAAAGCATTTGTTTGAGGCAAACTATACATCAGTCCATAATGCTCCGCTCTAAATATGGCTTTGATATTGATTTGATTTTGTCTCTCTTATCTTCTTTAAGAGTTACTCGCCCTTCGCCGTCTTTCTCTGATCTTCCAACAGCTTCAAATTCAACATCAACTTTTATATACGGACAGCCACGATAAACATATGTTCGATGAAGTGCAGTAGATAAGCCGCCTTCAGTAGCAAAGACTTTGAGCAAGTCTTCGCGAGTTTTTCCGACTTGAATTGTTTGCATCTCGCGAAGGCTGTCAGAAATCCATTTCATCTGTTCCTGCGATTTCTGGGAATTTTGTAACGATTGAGCTGAAACAATTAGCGCAACTGCGCAAAGAAGAATTGCAGATGTAAAACCCATTTTTCTCATAGTTACCTCCTGAATGAAAACAGTTTCACCAATCGCGCCCGCCACTTCCAAAGAAGCTGTCGAATTTTGGATTAGACAGCGATGACTTCAATTTCCGGGTCAATTTCCTCTTTAATCATATTTTCAATCGCCATCAGCGTTCCCGTCAGAGACGACGGACACGAACCGCAAGCGCCTTGATAACGGATTTTTAAAGTGTGGTCGTCGAGGCTCAAAACTTCGAGCCAGCCGCCGTCGCTCGCCAGATACGGGCGGATTCGGTCGTCGAGCATTTCATTGATTTGCATAAGGCGCGGATCATCGCTCGTCACGGCGGCAATCGCTCCGCCGACCGAAGCTGCGGCAGCGGTTTGAGTTTTGACGCTTTCGGCGGCGCGAATCGGCACGGCGAGCGCGGGCAAAACGTCGTCCCAATCGGTTTCATCGGTTTTTTCGACGGTAATCATTTTGTCCATATAAAAAACCGAAACAATGTCGCCGACTTCAAACAGAGCTTTGGCGAGCGTGTCCGATTTGGCGTCTTCCGCCGATTGAAACGAATGCGAAGTGCCGTAACTGACGGGTTCACGCAAAATAAATTTAACTGCGTTCGGATTCGGTGTTTCTTGAATATCTGCAATTTTTGGCATTATTTTATTAAAACTTTCTCTATTTCTTTTCCATTATAAATCTTTACAAAAAATTCTGCATTTAAGATTAGCAATAAAACGCTGGCGTTTGCTAACATCCTTACCGTTAACGAAAAATTAGAATGAACATCGGAATTACAGTTTATCCGAGCTTTGGCGGCAGCGGGATTGTCGGTTCGGAATTGGGAAAAGAGTTGGCGGCGCGCGGTCACACGGTTCATTTTATCGCTTCGGCTGTTCCGTCGCGCGGGCTTGAACTATCGGATCGCATCAGGTTTCACGAGGTCGAAATGATGTCGTACCCGCTGTTCGAGCATCAGCCCTACACGCTGGCTCTGGCGACGAAAATGGCGACCGTCGCGCGTTCGGAAAATCTCGATTTACTGCACGTTCATTATGCGATCCCGCATTCGATCAGCGCGATTCTCGCCCGCGAATCAATCAAACAACGTCGTTATTTGCCCGTAATTACGACTTTGCACGGGACGGACATCACGCTCGTCGGTTCCGACCGCTCGTATTTGCCGATTACGCGCTACGCGATTTCGGAATCGGACGGCGTAACGAGCGTGTCGCGTTTTTTGAAAGAAGCGACGATTCAGATGTTCGATTACGACGAAATCGAAGTGATTCCGAATTTCATTTGCGCCGAAGCGTATTCGCGTCACGAAGATTCGCCGATTCACAGGCAGTTTGCGCCGAACGGCGAAAAATTGCTGACTCACGTTTCAAACTTTCGTCCGGTCAAACGCCCGCTCGATTGCGTCGAGATTTTCGCCCGCGTTTTAAACAAAGGAATAAAAGCCAGACTTTTAATGGTCGGCGATGGACCGGAACGTTCCGCGACGCAGCATCGAGCGGAAAAATTAGGAATCTCCGCGCATTGTTCTTTCGTCGGCAAACAGGGACAGATCAATGATTATCTGGGCATTTCCGATGTTTTGCTGCTGCCTTCGGAACAGGAATCTTTCGGTCTTGTGGCTCTGGAAGCGATGGCTTGCGAAGTTCCGGTTGTCGCCTCGCGCGTCGGCGGCATCCCGGAAGTCGTGACCGACGGCGAAACCGGATTTTTGAGCGAAATCGGCAACGTCGAAAAAATGAGCGAAGACGCCGCGCGGATTTTATCCGACGACGATTTGCGCCGCGAAATGGGCGGAAGAGCTAGAAAGTCAGCCATCGCGCGTTATTCGACCGAGTTAGTGATTCCGAAATACATCGAATTTTATGAGCGAGTCCTCCAGCGCAGCGAGAGCGAGCGAAATTCAGCCGCAAACGGAAACAATTTTTGAAGAAAAGCCGCTTCGCTATATCATCCAAAACCTCGAAGCGACATTCGGCGAGCCGCAATTAAAAACAAAAAGCGCGCCGCTCGATATGCTCGTGCAAATAATTTTGTCGCAGGCGACGACCGACGTTTTGAGCGCGCAAACATTCGCAGCTTTGAAAAGGCGTTTTAAAACGTGGGAAAAAGTTCTGGCAGCGAGCGAGAACGAGATTGCCGAAACAATCAAGCTCGGCGGTCTGGCAAATCAAAAATCGAAAGTTATTAGGGATTTGCTCAGTCAAATCAAAGAGCAGCACGGTTCGCTCGATTTAAATTTTTTGCACGATTTACCAAACAGAGAAGCGGCGAAATATCTACAACAATTTCGTGGAATAGGACCTAAAACAGTCGCTTGCACCTTGCTATTCGCTTGTCACAAAGACGTTTTTCCGCTCGATACGCATATTTTTCGGGTTTTGCGCCGCGTCGGGCTTGTGCCGAACAAATGTTCGGACGCGGGGGCGCATGAAATTCTGGACAAAATCGTTCCTGCCGGAAAATTTTATTCGCTGCACGTTAATTTGATACGCTTGGGCAGAAAAATCTGTCGCCCGAAAGAACCGCTTTGCGAACACTGCCCGATTGTTGAATACTGTGATTACGGCAGCAGCCGAATCTAAATTGAGAGAGAAAATTAAATGCCGATAAATCCAGAGCTTTTGGAAATTCTCGTGTGTCCGGCTTGCAAAAACAAAGTCGAGTTAAAACCCGACGGAGCTGGTTTGAAATGTGTTTCCTGCAAGCGCGTTTATCCGATTGTTGACGATATTCCGGTGATGCTCGTTGACGAAGCGAAAATCGAAGAATCCGCTTGAATATGAATTCAGAATGCAGAGCCAGGTTTTGATTGACAAAACTCAAACAACGAACAACGAACAACGAACAACGAACAAAAGCGCATTCCGCATTCCGCACTGGGAAAACGTTCGGAGTGTTTTGGTTGTGCGTTTGCGGTCAATCGGCGACACGGTTTTGACGACTCCGGCGCTCGTCGCTTTGCGGCGTTTTTTGCCGGATGCGCGGATTGACATTCTGCTTGAAGATTGGGTTGCGCCGGTTTTAGAAGGCTTTGATGCGATTGATAACGTTTTGACTGTCAAACGTAATGATACAAAAGATCGTTTGCGCGTAATGTACGATTTGCGTCGGCGCGGTTACGATGTCGCTTTTAATCTTCACGGGGGCGCGACCGCCGGTTTTTTTACGTTCGCTTCCGGCGCAAAATACCGAATCGGTTTCAACGATTACCGCAATCGTTTTTTTTACAACATTCTTGCGCCTCCGGCATCGGAATTTTGGCAACAGAAAAAAACGCATTCAGCCGAACAACAATTAGCTTTGCTGGGCTGGACGGGCGTTCCAGTCGCCGACCGACCGAAAACTCGTTTGACGGTGAAACCTGAGTTGGCAGATTTCGCCGCCCGCATTTTTCGTCAATACGAGATTGATGAAGATTACCCGTTCGCGTTGATTCATCCGGCATCGGTTTTTGCGACGAAACAGTGGGCGGTGGAGAATTTTGCCGCCGTCGTGAAGCATTTGTATGATCGCGGAATTATTTCGGTCGCAGTCGGGACGAAAGACGACCTGCCCACATTAATGGATTTATTCAACACTTCGCCGCTCGCGGTTTTGCTGCACAACAAAACTTTGCCGGAAATTACGGCAATGGCGGCGAAAGCGAAAATTTTCGTCGGCAACGACAGCGGTATCGCGCACATTGCGGCTGCCGTTAAGACGCCTTCGGTCGTCGTTTTCGGCTCGTCAAATGTGGAGCATTGGCGTCCGTGGACTGACGCGCCGCATGAAGTCGTCACGGAAAATCTGCCGTGCGCGCCGTGCGCCGGTTATAAATGCGCAGAGTTTGAAGAGCCGCAGTGTATTCGCCGAATAACGGTCGAGCGCGTTATTGCGGCTCTTGAGAGAGTTTTGACTAAAAGCGGTCTTGATTAACGAGAAGCGTCTGCCGGCAAACCGTCACTGTTTCTCGCTACAAAGCCGAAATAAGCTGCAATCAGAGCAGATCCGGCGTGTAGAATAATATCGTAGCCGTGAATCGGAACTAAACCGAAAAGCGTTTTAGTTCCTTCGATCAATCCGAGAATCGTCAGCAGACCATAAACAACCGCCAAACCTTGCGCGTAAAGACGCGAACCGCCGATGCTTCTCGAAGCCAGCAAACCCCAGATTCCGATTAAGATATGAACGAGGTTGTGCAGCACGTTGATCGGAAACAACCCCAACAATAAACCGTGCGACGTATCAACGCTGACCGGACGCGCCGCGTGCAGCGCATCATGCCCCCAGGACGCGCCGGGAATAAATCCCAAAATGCCGACCAGCAAATAAATCACGCCAAAAATTAACGCAAATTTTCGTATCATTTGTTTTGCCTCCTAAGATTTGCACTCTTTATAGCACTATTTGGCAGCTTTTCAAACAATTTTTTGCCTTTACCGTTTCTTTCGGAAGTCGGCTTGTTTCTTGACACTTTGCGCTCAGGAATTTATCATCAAAGTTTCGCCTCTGTTGGCTGAAGTGTATTGTTATGTTCGAGTCGCTGTCAGACAAATTAAAAAGAACTCTGAAAAACCTGCGCGGTGAAGGCAAGCTCACGCCCGCGCACGTTGACGCCGCTTTGCGCGAAATTCGGATGGCTTTGCTCGAAGCCGACGTGAATTACAAAGTCGCCAAAGATTTTATCCAGCGCGTCAAGGAAAAAGCCGAAGGACAGGACGTTTGGCAGGATTTAAAACCGCACGAGCAGGTTGTCAAAATTGTTTACGACGAATTAGTCGAGATTTTAGGCGGAACTTCGTCGCGTCTGGTTTTTACGAAAACGATTCCGAACGTAGTGATGGTTGTCGGTTTGCAAGGTTCGGGTAAAACGACTTCGACCGGAAAAATCGCGATGTGGCTGCGGAAAAATCAGGAACGCAAAACAATGGTCGTTTCGGTTGACGTTTATCGCCCTGCCGCGCGCGAGCAGTTGAAAGTCGTGGCGAACGCGACCGGAACGGCAGTTTTTGATGACCGTTCAGTAACGGAGCCGCTCGAAATTGTTCAGCGAGCGATTCAGCAGGCGCAGCAAACCGGATACGACACGCTGTTGATTGATACCGCCGGGCGTTTGGCGATTGACGATGTTTTGATGACCGAGCTTGAAGAAGTTAAAAGAATTTCTCGCCCGGTTGAAGTCTTATTTGTCGCCGACGCAATGATCGGTCAGGACGCCGTTAAAACTGCCGAAGAATTTCATCGCCGCGTTGGAATTTCCGGCGTTGTGCTGACGAAAATGGACGGCGACGCGCGCGGCGGCGCGGCTTTGTCAATCAAAGAAGTCACCGGACAGCCCGTGAAATTTGTCGGCGTCGGCGAAAAATACGATGCGATTGAGCCGTTTTATCCAGATCGCATTGCTCAAAGAATTCTTGGAATGGGCGACGTTTTGACGCTGATCGAGCAAGTCCAGGATAAAATGGACGAGGACGAAGCGCAGCGGCAAATCGAGAAAATGTCGAAAAACGAGTTTACGCTCGAAGATTTTCGCGCGCAGCTCGGACAATTTAAAAAGCTCGGCTCGATGTCGAAATTGATGAAAATGCTTCCCGAACAGCTTCTCGGCGGAATGGGAATGCCGGAATTGACCGACGAGCAGACAGAACAAATCGAAGCGCAGATGAAGCGCACGGAAGCAATTATTGATTCGATGACGCGCACCGAGCGCAACAATTACAAAATCATTGACGCCAGCCGCAAAACCCGAATTGCCAAAGGTTCGGGAACGACGATTCACGACGTGAATATGCTTTTAAAGCAATATACCGAAATGCGCCAGATGATGTCGCAGATGAATCGTTCCGGTTTGTTCAAACAAGCGCTCGGCGGAATGGGCGGCGGAATGATGAATAAGTTAGGCGGAATGTTCGGCGGCGGAGGCGGAATGCCTTCAATGCCGGGAATGGGCGGCGGACTTGGCGGATTGCTCGGCGGCGGAATGCCCGACGGAAATGGAAACGGCGAGCCGCAAAATCGAGTTAAAAAGAAGAAAAGACACAAGAAAAAACGGTAATAAGTAATAAGTAATAAGTAATTAG
>DASVQU010000156.1:0-15773 GCA_036388995.1 Pyrinomonadaceae bacterium
CAAGCTCAAACTGCTGTGTTTGAGTGACTCCCGACAAAACGCGCGTTTGAACTGAGTTCTGTGCGAAAACGAAAGAACTGAGGGAGCAAAAGACAAAGAAAAACACCAAACTTTTGAGCATAAATAAAATTGTCGGGACAAGTTCATTTTCAGCCTACCGCCGATTTATTGCAAGATACATTTAATTTACGCAAACCAAAGGGAAACGGTTGTTACAGGAAAGTAAATTTATTCGGCGAAAGACGATCTAAAAACAAAACGCATTGAAAACAATCTACTTTCAATGCGTTTTAAATCGGGATTATGAAATGTTTAGTGCGGCAGACGCTCAATCATTTCCCGCGTAATGCGATGCATTGTGCCGCTCGACCTAACATCAACATTCGATTTTTCTTCTTCATCAATAATTACGCCCACAATTGGAAGACTTAACATAACATTAATCTGTACGGCTTCGTTTTTATTTACGGATAAAATACGTTGATAACCTGAAAATCCACTTATGGCTTCGATTTCAACGTCATATTTGCCGGTGGATAATAAAGCAATTTGAAAATGACCTTTTTTATTGGTCGTCGAGACCGATTTTTGTCCTGTATCAAGATTTAAGGCTGTAATTTTCACGTTTGGAATTGCAAAACCCGCAGGATCAATTATGGTGCCTTTCAAAATACCTTCTCTAAAACCTGTTTCGCCTTTAAAAATTCCGGTATTGATATTTGGTTTATATTCTTTATCTTTCTTAGATTGTGCGTAGGACACTGAAAATAGGCTGAGAATTGCCGCCAGAGCCGCGCCCGCAAAACCGGCTGCGCGGCGGCGCAGAGCGCGCAAACCGACCGGACAATCTCGCGTGATAACCGTTCCGTCCGCACGGCGATAAAGTTTAACGCAAACTCTTTCCTGTTTTGATTTCGCAACAAGCGCGCGAACTTCCGGCTCGGTCAATTCTGCGACATTAAAAACATTTAGCTGACACGAATCGCAAAGACGCTTTCGGTCATCGCCTTTCATTGCTTCCCAACTCATCGAACAAGGCGCGGCGACGCGCAGTTTGTTGACATCAAATTTTTGCTTGCTCATTCGTAAAAAACCTCTCGCCGCAGATTGCGATGCGGCGAGAGGTTTTGGCAGATGCTTTCGGCGCAGGATTCTATTTTTCGTCGTAACCTGCGGGATGTTTCTGATGCCATTTCCACGCAGATTCTATAATTGTTTCCAAGTCGGCAAACTGCGGTTTCCAGCCTAACAGCTCGCGCGCCTTTCTCGAATCGGCGATAAGCCGCGACGGATCGCCCGCGCGGCGCGATGAGGTGACGGCTTCAATCGGTTTTCCCGTGACTTTTCGCGCTGCTTCGATTACTTCCAACACCGAAAATCCAGTTCCATTTCCCAAATTGATAAACTCCGATTCGCCGCCCGCCTGCAAATGTTTTACGGCGAGAAGATGAGCCTGGCTCAAATCCAAAACGTGAATGTAATCGCGAATGGCTGTTCCGTCCGGCGTGTCGTAATCGTCGCCGAAAACCGAAATGTGCGGGCGTCGTTCGGCGGCGGCTTCTAAAATCAGCGGAATCAAGTGATTTTCCGGTTCGTGATGCTCGCCGTGCGTTTCCGTCGCGCCGCTGGCGTTGAAATATCGCAGCGCGACGAACTTTAAACCGTAAGCCGCGTCGTAATCTTTCATAATCTGCTCGCAAAACAATTTCGACCAGCCGTAAGGATTCGCGGGATGCTGCGGATGCTGTTCGTCAATCGGTACATACTGCGGCTCGCCGTAAGTGGCGCAGGTCGAAGAAAACACGAATTTATTCACTCCGTTCCTGAGCAGCTCGTCCAAAAAATGCATTGTTTGTACTGCGTTATTTTGATAGTAGATATTCGGTTTTTCGACCGATTCGCCGACGAATGCAAACGCCGAAAAATGCATTGCCGCTTCGATTCGGTTTTCCGCGCAAATCCTTCCGACCAAATCCTGGTCGCCGATGTCGCCTTCGTAAAATTTGATTTCCGGCGCAATTGCCGGGCGATGCCCGCGCGAGAGATTGTCTAAAACGATGACTTCTCCGCCATTTGCCCGCAAATCCTCAGCCACGACGCTGCCGATATAGCCCGCGCCGCCCGTTACTAAAATTGCCATTTGTAATAAACCTCTTTTTTAAGTTTCGTTTCGATAATAAATTCGGCGGGCTGCGAACCCGCCGGTAAACAATTTAAGATTTTAATTTTAGTTTTGTTTGCGGTCGGTACGATTTTTTACGCATCGTTTCGATGGCTTCAAAACTTCTGCTTACAAAACAAGCCGTTTTTCTCCCGCCCGTCGCGTCAATTTTTCGCGGTCGAAATATTCCAAAAGCGGAATCGCGTACTTTCTCGAAACTCCGGCTAAATCTTTAAAAGTCGGAACGTCAATCATCCGGTCGGCGGTTTTTTCAGCCGCAAGACGACGCATTTTCTCGATCAACTCATTCAAATCAGCAACTCGAAAATAAAATTCGGGCGTCACGCGCACCAATTCGCCCGCGTCCAAAAAAAGCTGGAATATTTTGCGCGCCTGTTCCTTTGTCGTTTTGCTTCCGGCGATTGCTTCCGACAAGACCTGCTCCAAAGTCGGAACTTCCAATTTCGTTTTTTGATAAATCCGCTCGATTTTTTCTCGGACGGCGGCATCTTCCGGCGAGAGCTTTTGATTGTGAGCGACGACTCGAACCACGTCTTTTTCCGCATTTATTTTTCCCGCCGTTTCAAGATGCGCCAAAATCGCGCGGAAAATTTCCGGCGGCAAATCGGCGAAAGCTTTTTCGCGGAGAGTTTCCCTGAGAATTCCGCGCGCGAGCGGTTCGCGGCGGTGATGCTCTTTGATTTCTTCCATCGTTTTCGCCGCCAAACGATCAAACGGCGTGCGCGCGAGAAAACGATTTTCGGTTTGGACGATTGATTTTCGCCGTAGATTTTCGGCAATCGCCGCGTCCAAAATCTCCGTCCGCCAAGCCGTGCGTGCCTGCAAATCGGCACGAGTCGCGCCGGCATCGACAGCGGTTTCGAGAAAAATGTGTGCTTGCGCGGCTTTGTCGCCGTTTGCTTCAGCCGCGAGCCATTTTTGCAGGCGATTTCTGACTGCCGCCGCATTTTTGCGGCGGTGTTTCGCCGCCAAACCGTCAATTATTTTCCCGCCCGCGACGGTTCGCTGCGGCGAATACGAGCGGATGATAAATCGTTCGTTCGGCACAGCCACAATCGGGTTTTCAAGGCGAAACTGAACAAAACCTTTTTCGCCCGGCGCGATTTCCCCAGCGTCTTCGAGAATCTGAACCCGCGCCAAAACTTCGGTCGCGCCGATGTGAACGCGAATGCGCTGGCGCGTTTTTAACGGGCGCGGCGCGTCTCGCAGCACTTCCGTTTCGGCGTCGAAAATCTGCGTCGGGCGAAGCGTGCCGGGCGGAGCCAGAACATTGCCGCGCTCTATTTCCGATTGGTCAATGCCGCCCAGATTGATCGCCGCCCGTTGTCCGGCGCTTGCTCGATTGACCGTTTTCCCGTGAGTTTGCAAACCGCGCACACGCACGCAGCGTCCGGCGGGCAGCAATTCCATTTCGTCCGTCTCGCTGATTTCTCCCGAAAGAAGCGTTCCCGTTACGACCGTTCCAAAGCCTTTGACCGAAAAAGCGCGGTCAACGGGAAGTCGCGCAATGGTTTCGTTTTTGCGGGATGGGATTTTCGAGGCGATTTCGCCGAGCAGATTTTTGAGGTTTTCAATTCCCGCGCCGGTTTTCGCGCTCACTTCGGCGATGGGCGCGTTTTCGAGAAAAGAATTTTGGACAAGCTCGGCGGCGTCCAATTTGACGAGTTCGAGCAGCTCGTCGTCAACCAGATCAATTTTGGTCAAAACAATCAATCCGGTTTTGATTTCGAGCAAGCGGCAAATCTCGAAATGCTCGCGCGTTTGCGGCATCACGCCTTCGTCGGCGGCAATGACGAGCGCGACCGAATCAATGCCGTGCGCTCCGGCGAGCATATTTTTGACAAAGCGCTCGTGACCCGGAACGTCAACAAAACCGATTCGCGCTTCGCCCAAATCAAGCTCCGCAAATCCCAGATCAATCGTAATCCCGCGCCGTTTTTCTTCGGGCAAACGGTCGGCGTCCGTTCCCGTCAAGGCGCGAACGAGCGCGGTTTTTCCGTGGTCAATATGTCCGGCTGTGCCGATGATGATGTTCAAAGTTTAAAATCCGGTTTCAAAATCAGATTAATCTTATTCAAGTTTAAGCCCGAATTCAAAAAGCCGGTTTTCCGTCTCTTATTGATTAACTTGATATAGAGCGGTGATTGTAATAAAATGACCGCGAAATAAAGCTAACCGCTTTGCTCATCACAAAACCGGGAAGATGAAGGGCATTTTCCAGGAATTATTTTCAAAATTTGGAACTCGAATAGAAAAGGCAGGAATAGCTATGAAAAAAATTCGCTTTAGCTTCGTTTTGGCGTTCGTTCTTTTATCGGCGGTAATCGGCGTCAAGGCTCAAACTGAGCCGTCCGCATTCGCCGGAAACTGGATGTTAGATAGGGAAAAAACCAATACCACCAAGGATTTTCCCGAAAAACTGAGAAACTTCAAATTGGCGGTTAGCGGAACCGAAACCAATCTAAACGTTAAAAGTCAGATTGAGGGAAAAGTGGAAGTCCAGGCAGCCGGAACAGGAACCCGAACAGGCGTCACTGAGAGCGCCAGTAGAATTAGCGGCGGACAGGTAGGCAGCAGCTCCACTAGTAACGCAAAGGTAAATTACGGCGGGACAATGGCGCTATTCTTTACCGCTAATGACGCCAACTATAAACTCGACGGGGAAGAAGCAAAAATTGAAACCCCGCAAGGTTTGGTCAGAATCAAAGCGAAACCGGATAAAAGCGGTAAATCGCTGCAATTCACGATAATTCGCCGGATGAAAACGCCGAACGGTGAAATGGAAGTTATCACCAGAGAATCGTGGAAGCTTTCCGAAGACGGCAAAACGCTGAAACTTCATAGAACCGTTGAAACACCCACAGCACGCGACGATCTGACAATGTTTTTGAGCAAGGTCGCTTAAAAAGCCGAATTAAGTTTAATAACTTAATTCGGCTCTGGAATCAGTGTTTGGAGGCATCAGTACCGCTCGCGGTACTGATGCCTCCATTTGCTTTATTGAGTTACTTCAAAATCAACCAACTGTGTCGCGGTTTGATTTGTGTGCAAGTCTTTGATGATGATTTGCAGAGCGTAATCGCCGGGCGTCATGTTTTGGCTGAGGCGCAAATAACCGTAATCGTTGATCCGCGACCAATCGGTTTGCTTTTCAAGCTCAGCCGGTTTGGGTTGTCCTTCGGAAATGATTTTCCCATCGCGGAATAAATTGACCTGAACGAGCAGCTTGGGCTGGTTCGTGGTTTTGTCGGTCTGCGCGTTATAAAGCGTGTAGCTGTAAGCCATAATCGCGCCGTTCGCGAACCGGCGAATTGCCGGAACTGCGGTCGAAGCGGTAACGGAAAGAGCGTTTTCCGGTTTGACCGCCGAAGGCGCGGCAAATTTTCCGTTTTGGTCAACCTGAGCGACGGTTAAGCCCGATAAAAAGAGCTTGTTCCTTTTGAGATCGGGAACTTGAATCACCTGACCGGCTGTGCCGAGCATCCGGTTGGCGGCATCGCGGACGGCGACGCGAAAATTGTACGTTCCGGCTTTTTTAACCGGCACATCGGTCGTGTAAATCAAACCGTTGCGCTTGATCAGCGGAATTGCCGCCGCTTCGATTTTAAACGTATGTGTTCGGGTAAACTCGTCAACGACTTCGTTTTTTTCATCAAGCGTGACGCCGACGACATCGAAAACCGCTTTCTTTAAATTATTCGCGTCGTCAACAAACGTGATCTCGTTTCCGTCGAGATGCACGAGCGCGCGGACGAAATTGCCTTCGGTCGGCGTGTTGCCGAAAAAAGCCGTAAGCTGAAGATTTAACCCGGCTCGCGGGAGCGGCGCGATAATCGCTTCGTAAAGCTCGCTGTCGCCGCTGCGCGGTTTGGCGCGCGTTTCGGTTTCGGTTTTGCCGATAAATCCGGTGCGCGACAGAACGCGCAATTCCGGGTGTTTAACTCGTATTTCGATGTTGTGAAACTTCTTGCCTTTAAAAGTTTCGTCGTCCGGTTCGTAAGCGACCAGATAATAACCTTTTTCCAAGCTCAAAGCGCGGCGAACGGGAACGTCGAGCGAGTTGTGGTTTCGATAGAACCTGCCGCCCGTTTCGTGGGCGAGAACGGATAAACCGTCCTGCCGGTTGAAATCTTCCGCGGAGCGCGTGGCAATAACTCTGTCGGAAGCGTTGACATCATTTTCGCCGCTGGTCGAAACTTCGTCTCTGGCTTCGATGTTGGAAGAGTTGAAAATGCCGCGCACGTCAATCGTGTTGAAAACCACCGCCGAGCGATTCGCCTGATCCGTTAAATCGCGCAAAGCGTCGAGCGCGCTTAACATTTGCCCGTTTCTGGCGCGGAACGGGATTCCGTCCGACAACAAAAAAACCACCTTGCGACCGCCGACTTTCTGCAAGCCGTTGACAACATAGCGCAGCACGCCGATTGTCCCGACGACCTGATTATTGCGGGTAAAATCTTCGCCTGATTCGCGAATCCGGCGATCTTCGGGCGATTCGACCTGGACGGATTTAATTCCCTCGGACGTTATTTTGCTGACAGTATTCGAGCTGGCGGCTTCGTAAAAGTCGCCGCTGCTGGAAGCGCAACTGCCCGTGGGCGGATACCAGCGAATCTTGCGCGCGACGCGCAAAAGCTGTTCTTTGTCCGATGTATATTGCTGAAAAACGCTCGTTCCGGCTCGCGTTCGATAAATCGCCACCAAATCGTTTGGCAGCATCTGCTCGTTAACAAATTTTACGAGCGCTTCCTGCGAGGCGACCATTCCGATGTGCGACGCGGTGCAATTGCCGTCGTCAACAATAAACGTGATCAGGCGACCTGTATTTTGCGGGCGTACCCGGACGGGCGGCGTCTGAACGGCATTTTTGTTGTCCTTGCCGCTCGAAGCAACTGCCGGTTGATTGGGCGCGGCGGTGTTGACGTAAGAGAAATTGGTTATTTTCTGCGGCTTGCCGTCCTGCAAAAGCTCGAAATCGGCAGCGGTTAAATTCGTCACCTGATTGCCGTCTTTATCCGTAACTACGGCGTCAACCTGAACCAAATTGGTTGTAATCCGAACAACGTCCTGCTCGGGCGTCTGATTGTTCGGCGGAGTGTTTTGCGCTGAAATTGTGAGAAAACACGAAAAAAACAGCGCTGCGAAAAATATCAAAGCTCGTTTCTGCATATTTCGAAAATCCGTGAAAACTGCTGCTTAAGATCGAAATCGTTCGTTTACGGTATAACTTCAAAATCAACCCATTGCGTCGTCATCTGATATTTCTCTTTGGCGAGCGCGTCCGTCACGACGATTTGCAAAACGTAATCGCCGGGCGGCATTTTCGTCGGCAGAGAGACGGCGTTTTGCGCGTTAATGCGCCGCAAATCCGTTTGCCCGGCGAAGTTTACGGGCGTCTGCCTGCCTTCAAAAAACAACTTGCCGTCACGGAACATTCTGGTTTGCGTTGTTAATTGCGGCGGGCTGCCCGCATCCGATTTGGCGTTATAAATTACGAAACCGAACCACAAAATCGAGCCGCGCCGAAAACGACGCAGCGCCGTGTCGGTTTGCGTGTCCGGCGCGTCTTCGGCGTTTTTCGTTTCGGTCGCATTCGGCGGCGGTTGATTTTTGATTATTTTATCAAACTGTGTTGGCGTTAAGTTTTGCAGCACAATGCCGGAAACGGTGAGACGATTTTTTTTGAGATTCGGCGCTTCGACGAATTGATTTGCCGCGCCGATTTTTTCGCTCTGCGCATCGCGCAGAGCAACGCGCAATTGATATGCACCCGGTTTTTTAATCGGGACGTTGATGTAGTAAACAAAACCTTTTTCCTGAAGGCGGCGATAATTTTCGTCCGTTTTAACGCTCAAAGTGTAATTTTTATTAACCGAATCTATCGGAGCGCCGTTGTCGCCGAATGTGTATGCAATGATGTCGAAAACGGCTTTTTTCTCGCCGCTGGGCTGTTCCGTGAATGTCAAATCTTTGGCGTTAACGTGAACGAGCGAGCGAATATACGAGCCGGTTTTGGCGTCGTCGCCAAAAAGCGCGTTGAGCCGCAAACCGATTCCGTTTGCGCCGAACGGCGATGTCAGCGCGGAGAAAAGCTGTTGCTGCGCGGTGAGCTTTGTCGTGCGCGGAGCATCCGCTTTGTCGGCGATATTTAAAAATCCGTTGCGATAACGAACGCTCAAACCGGGACGCCGGACGCGAACGGTTAATTTGTTAAAACGTAATTTCGCCGGATCGAAAGTCGCATCGTCCGGTTGATAGCCGAGCAAATAATAGCCTTTCTGATCGTCGAGAGATTTTTCAATCGCGCCTTTGATGTCGTTGTTGTTGCGAAACGCGCGCCCGCCGGTTTGCTGCGCCAGATAATTCAAGCCTTCCTGCGTGTCGAAAAGCTCGCTCCGGCGGTCGGAAAGACGCTGTTCGATTTGTTCCGCCGATAGCCCGCCGGTGCTGTCGGCGGCGGTCAAACCGAGCGTTTGCAGCCCGCGCGCGTCAACCGTGTTAATTACGACCGCCGCGCGATTCGCCAAATCGGTGAGCCGCCGCAGGGCTTGCAAAATCCGCTGGCTGGTGTCTATGTTGCCGTCCGCGTCGCGGTTAAAAATGCGAAAGCCGTCGCTCATTAAAACGACCGATTTGCGACCGGGCAATTCGCCCATTCCCTTGACGATAAAATTGAGCGCGCCGAGCGTCCCGACGGCGAAGAAATCGGTGCGAAAACTGTCGAAATCCTGCGCCGATTGTCTTTGTTCTTTGGCTCTCTGGGCGTCTTCTTGCGATCCGGTTTGATTGGCGACCGATTCGCCCAAAGTCGCTTCAATCGCCGCGAACGCTCCGACGCCCGAACGTCCCGTCGGATTCCAGCGCACCTTTTCGATAGCCGCGTAAAGCTGCCGTTTGTCAGACGTAAAGCTTTGCAGCGCGCCGACTCCGCCGCCGGTGCGAATAATGGCGACCAAATCGCCGGGCAGCACTTGCTCGTCCACAAATCGCTTCAAAGCCTGACGCACATAAGCCGTGCTTTCAAACGACAAACCCAAATCGTCAACCACCAGGGCAATCGTCCGCCGCACTTGTTCGGGGCGCAGCGTGCCGGTCGGAACGGGCGGCGCGGCGGGCTGGTTTTTCGCCGCTTTTTCCGCCGCAGGCTTTTCGACGGCTCCTGCCGTCTCTACGCTGACAAATGAAAAATTCGTGATTTGCTGTTTGACGCCGTTTTCATAAATCTCGAAGTCGTCAGCGGTTAGATAGCTGACGGGCTTGCCGTTTTTATCCGTCACGGTTGCGTCAACCCGAATCAAGTCCGTCCGTATCAGGACGACATCTTTATCGTCTTGAATTTCCGGCGTCGGCGTCGGCGTTTGGGCGAGAATCGAAAAAAACGAGGAAGTTAAACAAAATAAAGCTGCGGTGAGTAAATGTTTCATAATGTTTGTCCGCGCCTGGTTTGAAATCACAAATCTCAGATGCCGCTTTGTGATTTCACCATTCGGCAAAGCTCTTCCGATTTCAAGGAGTAACTTCAAAATCAATCCATTGACTTGCAATTTGACGCTTTTCTTTCGCCGCTAAATCTTTGACGATAACCTGAAGAACATAATCGCCGAGCGGCATTTGTTTGCCGAGCGCAAACGCTCCCGACACGTCCATATGTTTGATGTCCCAAACATGATTAAGATTAAACGGTTTTTCCGCCGAAGCGAAGATTTCTTTGCCGTCGCGAAAAATTTTATGCTGAACGACAAGGTTCGGCTGTGAAGTTGATCTATCAACTTTCGCGTTGTAAACGGACACATCAAATCGAATTGTCGCTCCGCTGCGAAACTTTCTGAGCGCCGCTTCGCGCTGGACGTTTAAAGCCTCGCTGAGCGGGTCGGCGACTTTTATCTGCTGCGGCTGGAGGCTTCTCAGTAAGACTCCCGATAAAGCCAATCGTTTTTTCTTCAAATCCGGCACTTCGATAAACTGGCTAGCCGAACCGATTCGTCCCGACTGCTCGTCTCGGATCGCAATCCGCATTTGATACGCGCCCGGTTTTTTAACCGGAATCGAAATATTGGCGACCAGACCGTTTTTAAGATTATCCTGCAATTTTTCCGGGCGCGAGCGAATCGTTTGCTTGTTATTAATAATCTCGCTGACCGGCTCGCCGTTCTCGCCGAACGTCATGGCGACAACTTCAAATTGCGCTTTGCGCCAGCCGTCGGCATCTTCGACAAACTTCAAATCATCGGCTTTGATGTGAATCAAAGAACGCATTACGGGCTGCGCTCCGCCTTCGTCGGCAAACAACGACGTGAGCCGCAGCTCGATACCATTGGCGGCAAACGGCGAAGCCAGAGCGTCAATCAGCCGTGCGGAATCGTTTTTCGGTTTTTCTTCGCCGTCGCGGATGCCGAAAAATCCGCTCCGATAACGAACGCGCAGATCGGGATTTTTTAGTTTTACGATTAATTTATTAAATCGCCTTTTTTCCGGGTCGAAAATTTCATCGTCCGGCTGGTAACCGACCAGGTAATAACCTTTCTGATCATTTAAAACCCGCTCGATACCTTTGTTGATGTTGTTTTGGTTGATAACGGCAAAGCCGCCGGTTTGATCAGCCAGACTTCTCAGCGATTGCTGCGTTTCCAATAATTTTTGGCGGCGATCATCAATCAGTGAAACATAACGTTCATTTTCGACTAAATCATTGAGATTATCCTGCGCAGTGACGGTGATATTTTCCACACCGCGCGGGTCAACCGAATAAATCACCACATCCGAGCGATTGGCTTGATCCACGAGACGTTCAAAAGCCGCCGCTAATCTGGTATTAACGACTTTCGCGCTGCCGCCCGACGCTCCTTTCAGCCCTGGAACCTCTCTGTATAATTCAAATCCCTCGGAAAAAAGCATTACGGCTTTACGACCGGGCAATTGACGCAATCCGCGAACGATAAAGCTGACAGCGCCAAGCGTGCCGACCGCAAAAACGTCTTCATTAAAACTTTGCTGCGCGGCATCGTTCTCTCGCTCTTCACTGATTCCCTGGATGTCAGTGACTGTCTTTGCCTCGCCTGTCAGGTCCGTGATTCCGTTTAGCTGCTCTCTATGATTCGGTTCAATCGGAGTGAAAGAATTAACTCCGACGCGCGAATTTGTATTCCAGCGAATGCGCTCGATGGCGGCATAAAGCAGGCGTTTGTCTGAAGTGAATTGCTGTAAAGCTCCGATGCCGCTCCCGGTTCGAACGACAGCGACAAGATCGCCCGGCTGCATCTGCTCATCCACAAACTTTTTTAAAGCGTCTTTGACCCAGCGAGAGCTGGCAAACGATAAACCCAAATCGTCAACGACCAGCGCAATCGTTCGCTGAACTTGTTCGGGACGACGGACGGGCTGTATCGGCACGTTTGGAGCGTTTTTATTGTTTTTTTCAGGAGCGGAATTAGCGGGCGAAGCCGCGTCAGCCGTTTGCCCGACAAACGAGAAATTGGTGATTTGCTGCAATTTGCCGTTTTCGTAAATTTCAAAATCTTCCGGTTTCAGATTTTTAACGATATTGCCTTTTTTATCCGTGACGGTCGCGTCAATCTGAATCAGATTGGTTGTAATCACAACCACGTCGTTGTCTTCGGTAACCGGCGGTGTCGGCGAAGGCGTTTGAGCAATAATTGAAACAACTGAGAAAGTCAGCAAAAAGGCAGGCAGCGCGAAAATTCGTTTCATAATATCTCCGTTCGGGTTTGTTTTACATACTTCATCAAAGCCAATGATTTAGCAATCAGAAAATTACTCCTCATCGTCCGATTCGTCAACGCCAAAATAGCGCATCCACGCCCCGAGTTCGTCGGATTTTACCGTTTCGGGTTTCGCTTCAATCGGCGGTTCGCCGAAATTCATCCGCCCGCGAAACTCATTGCAGCTTAAAATCTTTGCCCCGCAGCGGCGCACGTAGGCGGCAAGCGCGCGGTCGTCGGTCACGACAAGCAGGGTTTTTCGTTCTTTCGAGCTTTCGACCAATTGCTTGATTCGCTCGTCGGCATTCGACCCGAATTTGTGGTAATAAACTTTAACGCCTTTAAAAGTCGAGTTGTCAGGAAAATTCTTTTCCGGCGCGCCGTCAAAAACGACGCCCGCACGGACTTTTTTCGCCGCCGCAAAACGCGCCAATTCTTCGAGCAGGCTTTTCCGGTTCTGCCCGCCGCGCATCAAGTTGTTTCCGTCAATCAAATAAGACAAGATTCAATTACGAATTACGAATTTCAAATTACGAGTGTCGGAATTCATTTTTCAAAAAATAAAAATTCTAGTCAATAATTCGTAATTCGTAATTCGTAATTCGTAATTGATTTAGCTTTTTGTCAAAATAGAATCAGATTGTAAGAAAAAGAACTAACGGCGCGCGGCGCTTTTTTTATGGAAAACATCCGAAAATTCGCTCGGTATTTTCGACCTTATAAATTTAATCTCGTCGTCGGCATTTCGTGCATTCTGGCGACGATGGTTTTCAGTCTGCTGACGCCGTTTCTGGTCGGGCTGGCGATTGACGATTTGTTGCGCGAAGTAACCTGGGAAAAGGTGGTTTATTATCCGCTCGTGATTTTGGGCGTTAATTTGATCGGCGATTTCTTTTTGTTCTGGCAGCGACGGCTGTTAATCAATATGTCGCGCTATATTGAATACGATATGCGGCACGATTTTTACGCCAGTCTCGTTCCGCAATCGCTCGATTTTTTCCAGAGTAACCGCGTTGGCGATTTGATGGCGCGGGCGACAAACGATCTGGCAGCCGTCCGGCAAATGGCTGGACCGATGATTCTTTACACTTTGCAAGCCGTTTTCGGCGTCGCCGTGGCGCTGCCGATGCTGCTCAGGATCAGCCCGCGTTTAACGCTGCTGCTTTTTATCACGATGCCGCTCGTCAGCATCACGGTCAAATATTTCGGCGGGCAAATCCACGTTCGCTTTGAAAAAATTCAGGACTTTTTCTCGCAGATTTCCGCCCGCGCGCAGGAAAATATAACCGGCGTCCGCGTCGTCCGCGCTTACGCGCAGGAAGAATCCGAGATCGAAAAATTTCAGGAGCTTAACCGCGAATACGCCCGGCGCAATCTCGGTCTGGTAAAATTCGCCGCCGCGATGCGCCCGCTTTTACAATTTTTTATCGGCGTCGGTTTCGTGTTGATTTTCGCGGTCGGAATTCCGATGGCGGCGCGGGGCGAAATTTCAGCCGGAGATTTCACGGCTTTTAATCTTTATTTGCAGCGAATGATCTGGTATTTGATCGCGCTCGGCTACGTCGTCAATCTTTACCAGCGCGGGACGGCTTCTTTAAAACGCATCAACGAGCTTTACGAAATCGAACCGTCAATCGCCGATGCTCCCGACTCCAGCGAACAAAAACCGATTCAGGGCGAAATCGAGTTTCGAGATTTAACTTTCTCTTACAACCGGACGCCGGTTTTGCGCAATGTTGATTTACGCATCGAAGCGGGGCAAACCATCGCGTTCGTCGGGCGGACGGGCAGCGGCAAATCAACTTTGATGAGCTTGATTCCACGCCTTTTGGAAGCTCCCGATAATGCGGTTTTGGTTGACGGCGTTTCGGTCAAAAAATATCCGCTCGTCCAGCTTCGCCGCTCAATCGGTTTTGTCCCGCAGGAAACGTTTTTGTTTTCCGACACACTCGCCCAAAACATCGCTTTCGGCGTCGAATCGGCGTCGCAGGAAGAAATCGAACGAGCCGCCGAAATCGCCGGACTCGCCGACGACATCAAAAATTTTCCGAACGGCTACGAACAGCTTGTCGGCGAACGCGGAATCACTTTAAGCGGCGGGCAAAAACAGCGCACGGCAATCGCCCGCGCCGTCTTGAGAAATCCGCGCATTTTGATTCTCGATGACGCGCTCTCGGCGGTTGATACGCTGACTGAAGAAAGAGTTCTGCACAATTTGCGCGAAATACGTCAAAACCGCACGACTCTTATCGTTTCGCACCGCATTTCGACCGTTCGCGACGCGGATTTGATTTGCGTTTTGGAAAACGGCTCGATTATCGAACAAGGAACCCACGAAGAGCTTTTACAAATCGGCGGCGAATACGCGGATTTGTACCAGCTTCAGCTTTTGGAAGAAGAATTGGCTGCAACGACATAATTTATGGCGACCGAAGCGGAAAAATTTCACGAAGAAGAATCTATCGGCAAGACTTATGATTGGCGCGTTACGCAGCGGCTGATGCGTTATCTCAAGCCGTACGTTTATTTAATCGTTCCCGCGCTTTTGCTGACGCTGATTCTCAACGTTTTGGGCAGTCTCCAGCCCTGGTTCACGAAACATGCGGTTGACGATTTTATTACGCCGCGCAATCTCGAAACGACCTGGTTTTCCGTCGGGCAGCTTGCCTTGAGCGGCATTTATTCGTTTGTCGCCGTGTTTTTATCCGTCTGGACTTTTCGTTTCGCGTCGGCTTATTTTCAGGAAGTTTTATTAAATCGCGTCGGACAATACGTGATGTACGACTTGCGAAGCGAGATTTACGCCAAGCTGCAAAAACAGGAAGTCGCTTATTACGACCGTTATCCGGTCGGCAGAATTATTACCCGGATCACATCGGACGTTGACGCGCTCAACGAATTGTTTACTTCGGGCGTGATTGACGTTTTAGGCGATTTGGTGATTATCGCGGCGATTGTCGGGCTGATGTTTTGGATGGATTGGCGGCTCGCGCTCGTTTCCTTGATTACCGTTCCGCTGCTTTTTACGGCGACAAACTGGTTTCGCAAACACGCGCGGCGCGGTTTCGATCAGGTTCGCACGCGCCTTGCCAAACTCAACGCCTTTTTGCAGGAGCATATTTCAGGCGCAAACACCGTCCAGCTTTTTAATGCCGAGAATAAAGCCTTAAAGCGTTTCGATGACATCAACACCGAATATCGGGAAGCAAATATCGAAACAATTTATTATTACTCGGTCTTTTACCCGCTCGTAGATTTTATCGGCGCTATCGGAATCGCAGTGGTTATCTGGTACGGCGGTTATGAAATCCTGATGGCGGTTTCAGCCAATCAGCAAGCGTTAACGGTCGGAACTGTGATCGCTTTCGTTCAATTCTCGAATTTGCTGTTTCAACCGATTCGAGACCTTTCGGATAAATTCAACGTTTTGCAGGCGGCGATTGTCGCTTCGCACCGAATTTTTCAGCTTCTTGATCGTCCGGTTTTAATCGAGTCGCCGGAAAAACCGAAAAAGTCGGGCAGAGCGCGCGGGCAAATCGAGTTTCAAAACGTCTGGTTTGCTTATAAAGACGAAGATTGGGTTTTGAAAGACGTTTCTTTTGCGGTCGAACCGGGACAATCAATCGCGCTCGTCGGTCATACGGGAAGCGGCAAAACGACGGTCACAAATCTCCTGATGCGTTTTTACGATGTGCAGAAAGGCAGAATTTTATTGGACGGCGTTGACGTTAAAGATTGGGATTTGGAATCTCTGCGCCAGAATTTCGCGGTCGTTTTGCAGGACGTTTTTCTGTTTTCCGGCACGATTGACAACAATATCCGCCTCGGAGACAAAGAAATCAACGACGCAACAGTTAAGTGGGCGGCAGAAG